>DATMMA010000525.1:0-12319 GCA_035570295.1 Streptosporangiaceae bacterium | reverse complement strand
GGTCAAGCACCTCGAAGACCCGGTCGAAGCTAACCAGCGCCGTCATGACGTTGACCTGGACGTTCGACAGCGAGGTGATCGGCCCGTACAGCCGGCTCAGCAGCGTGGCCAGTGCGACCAGGCCGCCGATCTGCAGGGCGCCGCGGATTACCAGCTCGCCGCCTAGCCCGTAGACCACCGCCGTTGACAGCGTCGCCAGCAGTCCGAGGCCAGTCACCAGCGCGCTGCCCCACAGCGCGGTCAGCACGCCGATGTCCCGCACCCGGGCAGCCCGGCCGGAGAACAGCCTGAGCTCGTCGGCCGGCCGCCCGTAGAGCTTGGCCAGCATCGCACCGGCCACGTTGAACCGCTCGGTCATGGTCGAGCCCATCTGGGCATCCAGCTGCATTGATTCCCTGGTCAGCCGTTGCAGCCTGCGGCCGACCCGGCGCGCCGGGTAAAGGAAGACCGGGATGAGTACCAGCGCGACGACCGTGACAAGCCAGGAGTAGAAGACCATCGCGGCAAGCACGAGCACCAGCTGCAGCACGCTGGAGACCACCGAGGACAGCGTCGAGGTGAGTGCCTGCTGAGCACCGATCACGTCATTGTTCAGCCTGCTGACCAGTGAGCCGGTCTGCGCCCTGGTGAAGAACGCGATCGGCTGCCGCTGCACATGCTCGAACACCTGACTGCGCAAGTCGTAGATGAGTCCCTCGCCCACTCGCGAGGTGAAGTAGCGCTGCACGACGCCCAGGAACGAGTCGAAGATGGCGAGCCCGGCCACGATGCCGGCCACAGCGAGCACGACTGAGGTGTTCTTGGGCAGGATGCCCTTGTCGATGACGTAGCCGAGCAGCACCGGGTACAGCACCGTGACCACCGCGTCGAGCGCGGCAGCCAGCAGGAAGATGGTCAGGTCGAGCCGGTACGGCCGGGCGTACCCGGCGATCCTTCTGACCGTGCCTGGCTTAAGTCGCTGCTGGGTTACCGACGGATCGCGAGTGAACCCGCGCATAGCGTGCCACTGGCTCTGCATCGTCATGACCGGTGAACCTAACACCCGGCGCAGTTCATCCCGGCTCCGCCGTCAGCGAACGAGCGCGCCATCCGCAGGCTGCGGGGAGAGGGCGAGTTTATGACACCTACCCTGTCAATGGCAGCCCTGGCGAACCTCAGCGCGCTCGCCTGGCGGCCAGCAGAGCAGCCTGGGCCGCTCGCTCAGCCGCCGCCTGCTGCTCCAGCGTGTTGGCGGATGCTTGGGCGAGCAGCGCCTTGGTGGCGCGTGCGGCCGCGGCGTCGGTCGACAGCAGTGCGGCAACGAGGTCACTCACCGCCCCGTCGAGATCGCCGCGCGGCACCACCAGCTCGGCCAGCCGAAGCTCGGCTGCCTCCGCAGCGTCTACAGTCCTCGCGGTCAGGCACAGCTCGATTGCGCGCGGCAGCCCGACGATCTCGACCAGCGGCTTGGTCCCGGTTAGGTCAGGGACAAGCCCCAGGGCAGGCTCCTTCATGCAGAACTTCGCGTCGTCGGCGATCACCCGCAAGTCGCAAGCGAGCGCGAGCTGGAAACCGCCCCCGATGGCGTGACCCTGCACCGCGGCGATCGATACGAAAGACGGATCGCGCAACCAGGTATACCCAGCCTGGAAACCTGCGATGGACTCGTCGAAACCGGGATCGTCAGGGCTCGGGTTCGGCTCTTCGCCTGGTACGCCTTCAGCGCTGAACATGCGCAAATCGATTCCGGCGCAAAAGGACGGCCCAGCGCCGCGGACAACGACCACCCGCACCGCGTCGGGTATCGACGTGCCGATCCGCGCGAGACCGCGCCACATGCCGGGAGTCATCGCGTTCCGGCGCTCTGGCCGGGCCAGCGTGACTGTCGCGACGCTCCCGGAAATGCTCAGCTCGAGGCCGACCCCGGTGAGGTCAACCAGGTCAGTGGACAACGAAGATACCGCCCCGCGTACCGGGTCAGGCCTTGGCCTTCGCCTTGCCTCTAGTCGCGCCGCCGCGGCCGCGCAAGGAGACGCCGCTCTCGCTCAGGATCCGGTGGATGAACCCGTACGACCGGCCCGTCGAGGCCGCGAGTGACCGGATGCTCTCGCCGGCGCCGTACCGCTTCTTGAGATCGGCGGCGAGCTTCGTGCGATCGGCACCGGTGACCCGCGTGCCCTTCTTGAGAGTCTCGGTCACGCAAACCTCCCGGGAGCTGAAGTGACCGCTGCGTTGCCGTGTCACTCTTCATGATCACTCATTAGCTCGTGATCGGCTACCCAGACGAGCGCTGCGAGATCAACTTTTTTGGCGCAGTCTGCGACAGCGCTCATCAGGCCAGCGCCACCAGGTCGGCCAGTTCCTCGCTCCAGGCGTCCTCGACGCCGTCCGGCAGGAGGACCACGCGCTCTGGCTGGAGCGCGTCAACCGCTCCTTCATCGTGGGTAACGAGCACAATGGCGCCCTGATACTTGCGCAGCGCGGCCAGGATCTCGGCCCGGCTGCCCGGATCGAGGTTGTTGGTCGGTTCGTCCAGCAGCAATACGTTGGCGCCAGACACCACCAGCAGGGCCAGCGCCAGCCGGGTCTTCTCACCGCCGGACAGCACGGCCGTCGGCTTTTGCACGTCATCTCCGCTGAACAAGAACGACCCGAGAAGGCTCCGGTGCTCGCTTTCGGCCAGATCCGGGGCTGCCGAGCGCATGTTCTCCAGGACGGTACGCGAGTTATCCAGCGTCTCGTGCTCCTGCGCGTAGTAGCCCAGTCGCAGTCCGTGGCCATCCAGCACCTCGCCGGTGTCAGGATCCTCGACTCCGGCTAGCAGCCGCAGCAGCGTTGTCTTCCCTGCCCCGTTGAGGCCCAGCACCACAACCCGCGCGCCCCGGTCGACCGCTACGTCGACGTCGGTGAAGACTTCGAGCGAGCCGTATGATTTCGACAGCCCCTGAGCGCTCAGCGGAGTCTTGCCGCAGTGCACCGGCACCGGGAACCGCAGCTTGGCCACGCGCTCTGGGGCACGGTCGGCGCTGACGCCGGCGAGCAGCCGCTCAGCTCGCTTCTGCATGTTCTGCGCAGCTTTGGCCTTGGTCGCCTTCGCTCGCATCTTGTCCGCCTGCGACTGCAGCGCTACGGCCTGGCGCTCGGCGTTCATCCGCTCCCGGCGCCGCCGCCGGGCGTCGGTCTCGCGCTGGTCCAGGTAGGCCTGCCAGCCGAGGTTGTAGACGTCCAGGACGCTGCGGTCGGCGTCCAGGTGAAAGACCCGGTTCACGACGGCGTCGAGCAGGCCGGTGTCGTGGCTGATGACTACCAGACCACCGCGGAAGGTCCGGAGATGGTCGCGCAGCCAGCTGACCGAGTCCGCGTCCAGGTGGTTGGTCGGCTCGTCGAGCAGAAGCGTGTCGGATCCCCCGAACAAGATCCTGGCCAGCTCGATCCGCCGCCGTTGCCCGCCGGACAGGGTGCGCAGCGGCTGCTTTAGCACCTTCTGGGGCAGTCCCAGGCTGTTCGCCAGCGAGGCCGCTTCGGACTCGGCAGCATAGCCGCCGAGCACGGTCAGCCGCTCTTCCAGGTGCCCGTACCGGCGCACGCCAGCATCCCGGCGGGCCGGGTTGGGGTCAGCCATCTGCAGCTCAGCCTCTCGCAGGCCGACCAGCAGCGAGTCGAGACCGCGAGCGGACAGGACACGGTCCAGCGCCAGTGCGTCCAGGTCGCCGACCATAGTGTCCTGCGGCAGGTAGCCCACTGAGCCGCCGGTCGTAACCTGGCCAGCGGCTGGCTGCCCCTCCCCTGCCAGCACGCGCGCTAGCGTCGTCTTGCCCGCGCCGTTACGGCCGACGAGGCCGACCTTGTCGCCTGCCGCGACCTGAAACGTCGCGCTGCCGAGCAGCAGCCGCGCGCCCGCGCGCAGTTCGATTTCACGTGCCGAGATCATGAGAAAACTCGCTCCAGATAACCGGAATCGGATCGGACGCCACATGGCGGAGGCGGCTGCCGAAGGGCAGACTCCACCCCTGGATCGGGGCGTGGTGTCACCACAGGAGCGGTTGCACGGCCGCGAGTTTACCCGAGGCCCACCGTTGTCAGCCAACTGCTTTTCCGCCCCGCTGGCGGCTGAGGGGCAGCTGCCGCCCGCCAGGCAGGCACACTCACGTCGGTATCCACGGGCCAGCCTCATGAGCAAGCCATTGCTGCACCTGACCCCGGCTGACCGGTCCGCGCGGTACCCAGGGCGCCGGCAGTTCACCCGCCGCAGCCATCTCCCGCTGCACAGGTCTGCTCTGCTCCAGCACGTCTGCCGCCAGGGCGCAGCGTGAGGCATGCGGGTCAAGGCCGAACAGCTCCGCTGCGTTGAGCCCCAGGACCTGTGCCTTCACCGCATCGGTCAGCTCGGGGTAGCCATAGCGGTCCTGGTACTCGGCGGATATGCGGAACGCACGGAACGCCATTATCTGGGTTTGCGGCGGTCCGTACCAGACGCTGTCAGTACCCCACAACAGCCGGTGACTGCCAATCCGCTTGAGCAGCTTGCCGATCGCATGCGCCGCCTGGTCTGGCTTGGCAAGCAGCACCCGCCACATCGTGGCGACATCCGCCCAGACGTTGCTGTCCGGGGGCACCTTGTAGTCATCAAGTGCCTTGAGCAGCGCGTCGACGCCGACCGGATCCGCCGGGTTGTAGGGTCCTTCGATGTGGCTGGGCGTCCAGCCCGCGTGGTACACGACGAACTGCATATCGGGAAACTGACGGGACACTGCGACCATGTCCCTGGGCTGATTCCAGGTGCTCTCGAAGTCGAGCAGCTGCAGTCCCTTGTGGCCGCAGAGAATCTTCACGCCTAGATCATTCGCGTGCTGAACGACCGGCAAGCCGATCGCGGGGTCGTCAAGGTCAAAGCCGCGGCCGCCTGGGCCCCAGGCGGTATAGACCTTGAAGGTTGACACCTTGCCGGTCTCTGCGTTGCGCGTCATCTCGTCCAGGCAGCGGCCAAGCGGGCCGAAGTTGGGTGCCAGCACGTTCTGCAGCAGCAGCCGGGAAGACCCGCCGCGAGTCAGCCCGTTCACCATCTGCAGCGTGCCTTCCGCGTCGGCGAACGGTATCGGGTCGGTCGCTTGGCCAGTGCTGGGCAGATCGGACAGCAGGGCCACCGTGGTGTCGCTGGCCAGGAAGACATCATGCAGGTACGCGCTGCGGTCCACGCAGGTCAGCGGGTTCGAGGCAGTACAGTCCGGCGGCAGCATGTCCATGACGAGCTGCAGTGTGGCCGGTGCCGTGGTCCGCCACGGGAGGCTTGGCATGACGTGATGGGTGTGCACGTCCACGATGAACTCGTCCCGGCTCCCGAGCGCGTGCTCGCAGGCCGGCAGGTCCTCCGGCGGCGGAACGCGGTAGCTGCCGCCCGCGCGTGCGGTCCGGTGACCCCGCACGCCCGAGCACGCAGCCAGGTCGAGCGTGCCGAGCAGCGCGGCCATGCCGCCTGCCGTCTGCAAGAACCGCCGCCGGTCCATGCCCAGCCTCTCCGCTGCCGCAGCGGCCCGGCGCAGCACGGCTTCGGCCAGCTGAATATCCCCTGGACTGGCTGCCGCGGGCATGAACTCCCCGTTCGAGACAGGCCCGAGGACGAGCGGAAGCTGGACGCGGTCGTTCTCACCAGACATGCGGTTCACTTCCATCCGGTGTCCTTCCAGCCAGAGTCCGACACTGACGCTTCCGGTCAGCGTGACCGGCTGCGAAGCGTGGCCATCGTCGCGTACTGGCAGCACGGCGTCCGGGAGGACCGGACCTCACCGGTGCGTACCTGATAGGCCCACATCCGCTCGCCCGGACCCTGATAGAACAGCCACGAACTGCCGGCCGACCACGTAGTTGCTGACAGCAGGAAGGCAGCAGAAGCCGGTACAGGAGTTGCCCGCCGGTCCCGGCCCGACAGATGCAGCACGAACTCCCTGGTGATGCCCTGGCCGTCGGGCGGGATGACCGCCTTGGCCGCCATCAGCGTGCCGGAGGGTGCTATCGCACTCAGCGACCAGTCAAATCCGCGGCCTGGTACCCAGCCATTCGTTCCGGGCGGAGCGCCGAATGAGAGCAGCCTGCCGGTCAGCACGTTAAAGACCCGCAGCGTCCTGCAGGCGTAATAGCTGAAGCCGCCGTCGTAGCTCAGGTTCGGCGACGTCGACGGGTTCGCGCAGCCAGTGTCGTATGCAACCAATCGACGGCTGACGGTGAAGCCCTGAGCCGACTGCGACTGCGGCAGGGTGAGCGCAGTAGCACCAGGACTCCATAGCTCAAGAGCGTTGCCGGTCGCGAGCAGCAGGCCGGCCTCCGTTCCAGCGACCAACTGGGTCCCGCGAGGCAACGTCAGTGGCGAGCCTGGCCGCCCGGCGCTCAGGGGAACTAGCCGCACTACCACACGGCGACCAAGGACGCCGCCCATGAGCCAGATATGGCCAGGCCGGCCAGACGGCGCGAAGTAGAAGGTATGTCCGAGTACCCGAGTCCTGCCTGTCACGGCGTCGGTAGCCAGCACTCCGCGAGTCACCACATAAATGATCTTGCCGTCAACCTGCATGATCGGCTGGTACTCGCCGGGATCGACGACGGGGGTTGCCCAGCCAAGGTGCCCGGTGCGCAGGTTGTCAAGGTAGATCGTGCCGTCCTGCCCCGGCCCGACTGGCCACATGAGCACGGTCGAGTCGACGCGGGAAGGAATGGGACCCGGCACTGGCGGCGATGCGACGTGGCCACGCGCGGATCTCGGAGTCCGATGGTGAACCGGCGGCCGGGCAGATGGCGGAAGGCTGGCTCCGCGCAGCGCAGCGACGGCGCCAAGCGCTCCGGCCATCAGGATGACCACAGCCGCGCAGAGCAATAGCTGCCGCCTGCGCTGGCGCCTCCGTGCTTCCTTGATGAGCGCCTCCGGGTCAGCGCCCGGAGCCGCCGCCGGAGGCGGTAAGACGTCGACGTTCACGGAGCAGCCATCCCGGACGAGACCTGCGCAACGATCTCCGCAAGCTCCTCAGGCCGGTAACCGCAATGCCGGGCCAGCTCGACGAGCTCTCGCGCCTTCTCGACGACGGCGCTGCGCTGCGGAGCGATACCGCTCACGGTGACGCCGCGACCGCGGCGGAATTCGACAAGACCTTCGTCCCTGAGCGTGCGCAGCCCGCGGAACACCGTATTCGCGTTCACCCCGAGCACGGCCGCCAGATCCCTGGCTGGCGGCAACCGCTCCCCGGCAACCGCCTCACCTTCGGCGATCGCCCGCCGGATCGCGGCCGCTACCTGCTCATGAAGCGGGACCGAGCTCGCGTGATCGATCGCGACGGTGCCGTTAGTGCTACTCACACTGTAATTATTTCGGAACCGGCGCTCCTGCGCAACAGGCCGGCGCCCGGTCACCCGGGATTGCCATCGCTTTCTGCGGTGGCAGGCTCTGTGAGCCTGATCCGCACCGCGCGGAACAGCCGCGGCGTGCCCTGCAGCACTACCAGCCGCGGATCGGGCACAGTCAGGAACCTGCTGACCGAGATGTCGAAATACGGGCGCAGCCGCGGGTCCTCCCGCAGAACTGAGACCGACCGCTTGTCGCCGCCGAGGACCAGCGAGTCTAGCTTTCCGTCGAAGTGCCCGAACACGGCTACTGCGGTGTCCGCGGCGGCTTGCAGCGCCTCTCGCGCCTGTTTCTCCCGGCGCCTGGCGAACCGGTGCTGAGACGTACCACCCGCCGCGCTGCGTCCGTGGACCAGGCGGCTGCCGACCTTCGAGGCGACCAGTTGCGGCCGGACGCCGGTGAACACGCCCGCTGCGTAACCACCAAGGCGGACCAGCAGGACCGCGACAGTGCGGTCAGCGCTGGCGTGCGAGGCAAGTTCGGCCCCGGTTCCGGTCGCGCCCGCGGGCAGTGGCGGGAATGGAACGTGGCACTCGGCGATACTGCCGTCTGCGGCCCGGACAGTGACGATCTCGCGCCCGTTCCCGGCATCATGCTGGGCCGGACCGTGCCGTTCGGCGAACTCTTCGAGCCAGCGTTCGATGCGCTCAGGACCGACGTCTAGCCACCGCTGGGCAGCAGGCTGGCTGTTTTCCATTACGCACCGCCCCCAAGCGCCTACTATCCGTCAGGTGAACTTGCTGCAGGCGGCCGCCCGCTGCCACGCAGAAGCACCAGGGTACCGCGCGAATCCGCAGGTCCTGGCCCTCCTGGAGGACACCATATGAGCATCGCCACCGACAGCAACACTGCCACGCCGGACCCCGCGGACATAGCGCCAGAGAGCGCCGTGGAACGCGCGCTGGCCGCCGCGATCGAGGACGCCGGCCGTATCGGCGACCTTCTCGACGTCCTGCGCCGGGCCCGGCTCTGGCTGCCGCTGCCAGGTGGCGGCAGCGCCGCGATCAAGGGCACAGCGGTAACGCTGCCGACCGTGTGCTACCTCGGCAGCGAATTCGTGCCCGCGTACTCCTCAGCGCAGTTAATGCGGCAACTGGCGGGCCCGGCCAGCACAATCGGCTCAGCAGATCCAGCTGAGCCAGCCAGCGCAGCCGGCCCGGCGGAGACCGTGCCGCACGTCGTGGTGCGCGCGGCCGACCTGGCCAGGCTGCTGCCGCCCAGCGTCGGCATCGCGCTCAACGCCGGGGCCAGCGAGAGCGTGCCGGTATACCCGCAGGGCGTCTCGTACCTGGCCGCGCAAGACGGCGGGAACGAGCTTGACCGGATCTCCGTCGGACCGCTGCCGATCAGGCCGGACGGGCTGCTGGCAGACATCGCGGCCGGGCTCATGCAGATCGCGCAGGTGCGCGATGCCTCCGCCGCCTGGCTGTCAGTGCAGTTCGCGGGCGAGGGCTTGCTCATCTCGGTGACGCTCGACGATCCGACCGAGGCGGCCGCGCGCGACTTCGCCGTTGGCGCGATCGAACGCGCGGCCTGGCAGGCCGCGGCGCAGGACGCCGGGTTCCCGATTGACGTCACGTTCCCCGGCGAGAGCGAACCCGATCACATTGACGAGTGGATTTCCGCCTTCGCGACGCCGTTCTACCGGCGCGCGTAGCCGTTCTTTCCTGGCACGCGCAGCCGTTGCTTCCGGCCGCGCGCAGTCTTCCCTTCCAGTGCGCTAGCATTCGCGCGACCTCCGCACGGCCTCGACTCCCGGTGCGGAACTGAGTTGAGGTCCTGCGTGGGTATGCCTGCGTCCCGGTGCTTTGCACGTTTGGGCCGTGCGGGGCGCGCGCTAGCGCCGGGACGCGTGCGCTAGATCATGCGGGCGTGATCGGTTCCTGCAGTTCGGTGACCCATTTGTCTTGGTCGTCGGGGCATTCAAGGTACAGTTCGCGGGGGTATCCGGTGGAGCGGTAGCCGTTGCGGTCTATCCACCTAGCCAGGGTCTGGATCGTTGCGAGGACATTGTTCATGGACCCGTGGTGCACGATGGTGGCCGCTTGGCTGATCTCGGGCAAGTCGGTGATCTGGAACCTATGGCCGCTGCTGGGGGCGGCGTTGACCGGCAAGGTGGCGTGGACGACCACGCCGTCCCCGTCCGGGGCGTCCTGGTAGTAGGCGAGCCCCGGGCCGGCGGGGACGAGCCCCGCCAGGCCCAGCCGTTCGCCCAGCTCCCGGTACAACGGCTGGATGACCGGGGTGATAGACGCAGGCTCCAGATTCGTCGCGGTCGCGGTGAGTTCCGCGACGCGGACTGCCGGGATCCGCTTGATCTGGATGTCGTCGGCTGGCATGGTGCCCTCCATCTCGATGATCCGGAGCCTCGCCTCGACCTGCGTCAGCCGGGATGTGTCGGCAGCGATCGCCGATTGCAGCTCCGCCTGGCGTAGCCGCAGCATCCCGCGGAGTTGCTCGGTGCTGACCTGCTCATCCAGCATTGCGCGCACCTGCTCGAGGGTGAACCCGAGATCTTTCAGCGCGATGATGCGGTTGAGCCGCGAGAGCTGGCCGGCCTCATAGAACCGGTAGCCGCTGGCCGGGTCGACCCTGGCCGGGAGGAGAAGCCCGGTCGCGTCGTAATGGCGCTCGCTCGAAGAATGCCCGGCGTTCCTCGCCGGAGCTAGCGGCGGTTGAACGTGACGTGGGTGACGCCGCTGGGGGAGCTCACCGACTCGATGGCGAAGCGGTCCTCCAGGCCCTCCAGGCCGTCCCAGATGGGCTCGCCGCGGCCGAGGAGAATGGGCACGATCGCCACGTGCATGTGGTCGACCACGTCGGCGGCGAGGAACTGGCGGATGGTGGCCGGGCCGCCGCCGATGCGGACGTCGAGGCCGCCCGCAGCGGCCTTAGCGGCTTCGACCGCCTGCGCCGGGCTCGCGTCGATGAAATTGAACGTGGTGCCGCCCTTCATCTCGATCGATGGCCTGAGGTGATGGGTGAGCACGAAGACGGGGGTGCGGAACGGCGGTTCCTCGCCCCACCAGCCCTTCCATTCCTTGTCGGTCCACGGGCCGCGCTCGTAGTCGAACTTGTTGCGGCCCATGATCTCCGCTCCGATGCCCGGTCCCCAGTTGCTCGCGAAGGCGTCGTCGATACCGGTGCTGCCGCCCTGCTCGCCGGTCATGGCGCGGAACGAGTGGGTGCCGATGAACCATCGGTGCAGCCGGTCGCCGGCGTGGCCGAAGGGCGCCTCCCGGCTCTGGCCGTCGCCGGTGCCGAAGCCGTCGAGCGAGACGGAGAAGTTGTGAACGCGAGTGAGGGACATGATAGGAACCTCCGGTCCAAGTTGAGCTCGTCGATGTCATCATGTGGTCGTAGCAAGAATCGCCAACTCGACACGCTTGGCACCGCGCGGCCCCGAGGTGATACCCGAGCCCGCTGGATCGCCGAGGCGAAGCGGGAGGAAACCCGCGACCGCCAGCGCCTCAGCGAAGCTCTAAACCATCGCCAGCTGCAGATCAGGGCTCGCCTGCTCCAAGTTCTCGCCCGCAACCCTGGCAAGGTCCGCACTTGGTGATGTCGGCCATCGTGTCCTGACAGCCTTCGAAGTGCTGGTAGCTCTGCTCGAAGGATCAGCACGGTGGCCGTCTCAGCTCACCGCAACACGCCGGGTCGCCTCAACATCCGATGTCGCGTCAATTGTCGCGCGCGGCGCGGTTCAAGGCGCTGATCACGCCGCTGACCGATGCGCGGACGATAGACGAGCTGATGCCGACGCCCCAGAGCACCCGGTCGCCCACCTCGATCTCCAGGTACGCGGCAGCCTCGGCGTCCCGGCCCGCGGTGAGCGCATGCTCGGCGTAATCGAGCACCCGCACGCTGACGCCGCCCAGGCCAAGGTCGACCTCCGAGACCGCGGCGCAGAAGGCAGCGATCGGGCCGTTCCCGATGCCGGTGAGCTCATATTCGGTGCCGTAGGCCCGGACCTTGCAGTGCACCCGCTCGGAGCCGGCCTCGCTAGCCGAGGTGTAGCTGACCAGCTCAAACGGGCCAGCTGCCAGGTACTCATCGGCGAAGATATCCCACATCCGCGCCGGCTCCACCTCACCGCCTTCGCTGTCGGTGTGGCGCTGAATCACCTGGCTGAACTCGATCTGCAGCCGCCGCGGCAGATCCAGGTGATGGTCGGCCTTCATGATGTAGGCGACGCCGCCCTTGCCTGACTGCGAGTTCACCCGGATGACGGCCTCGTAGCTACGGCCGACGTCCTTGGGGTCGATCGGCAGGTAGGGCATCTGCCAGGGCAACTCGGTGACCGGCCGACCGGCCTGCGCCGCCTTGCGCTCCAGGTCGTCGAAACCCTTCTTGATCGCGTCCTGGTGCGAGCCGGAGAACGAGGTGTACACGAGGTCGCCCGCGTAGGGGTGCCGCTCGTGCACGCCGATGCCGTTGCAGTACTCGACCGTCCGCCGGATCTCGTCGATGTCGCTGAAGTTGATCATCGGGTCGATGCCCTGGCTGTACAGGTTCAGGCCGAGCGTGACCAGGTCGACGTTGCCGGACCGCTCGCCGTTGCCGAACAGGCAGCCCTCGACCCGCTCGGCCCCGGCCAGCACGGCCAGCTCGGCGTCCGCGGTGGCGGTGCCGCGGTCGTTGTGGGTGTGCACGGACAGACAGATGTGCTCGCGCCTTGACAGGTTGCGGGACATCCACTCGATCTGGTCCGCGTAGACGTTCGGGGTGGAGCGCTCGACGGTGCACGGCAGGTTGAGGATGATCTCGCGGCCCGGCCCGGGCTGCCAGACGTCCATGACCGCCTCGCAGGTCTCCAGGGCGAAGTCCAGCTCGGTATCCATGAAGATCTCCGGCGAGTACTCGTAGCCGAAGTCCGTGCCGTCGCCGAGGATCTTGTCCGCGTACTCCATGACGTGGCGGGTGCCCTCGGCCGCGAGCGCCTTGCACTCCTCG
>DATMMA010000524.1:0-4135 GCA_035570295.1 Streptosporangiaceae bacterium | reverse complement strand
CGAGGTGCACCACATCCTGCCCCGCAAAGACGGCGGCCGGCACGCCCTGACCAACCTCGCCCTTTTGTGCCGTTTTCACCATTTGATTGATCCACCGGTGGGGCTGGCAGTTCGCCCTGCACCCCGACGGCACCACCACCGCCATCAGCCCCGACGGCACCAAGACCCTGCACTCTCACACCACCGGTCCGGGCCGCCTGACCGTTCAGGCAAGGGCCGAGAACGGCTAAGTGCTGCCGCTGCGCGGCACCAGGTCCTTCACCATCGTGTCGGAGGCCTTGTCACTGCAGTCCACGATCTGGTAGCCCTCGGACAGGTACAGCTCCTGCGCGAAGTTCTTTCGCTCGACACTCAGGCTGATCTGCCGGATACCGGCCAGCAGAGCCTGCTCGGCGATCGCGCGCAGGAGGCCCCGGCCAACGCCGCGGCCGCGCCAGTGCTTAGTCACGCCAATGGTCAGTTCCGGTACATCAGCGGCAACGAAGCCGTATCCCGGATCGGACGCCGGATGGAAGCGGAGCCATGCCGCGCCAATTCGCTTCCCGTCAGCTTCAGCGATCACACCCAGATCGGTGTCGCGGGGCCAGCCAGCGATGTAATGCGCTGTCTTGTGGGTAGAGAGCACGCGCGCGCGGCTTTGCGTCTGCCATTCAGGTGACCAGTTCACGGCTTCGACGAGCATGTCGGTCATGAACGCGCCGTCACCGGATGCCGCCGGGCGGATGCTGCAGAGGCCGTCAGCCACGGCCGTGACTCTACTGCACCGGAAGAACTAGCTCGCGCGGCCTTTGGCGCGCAAAGATGTCCGCTAGCGCAGGCGGGTCGTAAGGCGTAGCGACTGATCTCTGTGGTTGATGCTCGTGCGCAGTGCCAGCGAGCTCAGACAGCTAACGAGCCGTCGCGTGACTCACGGATGCGGCGGCCTAGCTCGACGAGGAAGTCCGGGTCGTCGTCCGGCCCGAGCGGTCGCCGGTCGGCGATGCCAACTGGGCCAGCGAGCTCTCCGTAGCCCGCTGCGGCGCGCGCAGCGGGGTGACGGAGCAAGGCCTCGGTCGGGTCGAAACCGTTGGCCGGGTAAGGGTTAGACCGGTGGACGCCCAGGCGCTGCGGGCGTCCCACCAGCAGCCAGGCAGCGGCTCCGAAGATCCAGAAGGCGCCCGCGATCACCAGCCAGGTGCCCTTACTGAAAGTGGTGAACTCTGAATCCGGCGTCATCGTGATGTCGAGCATGCACGGCAGCACGAATCCCACGCTAAACAGGATGATTAGAGCACAAGCCAGCCACATGCACGCAGCCTAGCTGCTACATGTGGGTCCCCGGTCATAAACGCAACATCTGTCCGCGGCGGGAAGTGACGGGCCGTGCCAACCCGACCAGCTCGGCGGCCGGTGACATTCCGTTACATCCACCTGACAACGTGCGAAGCCAGGCATAACCTGACGGCAACAGCGGCTTGTTTAGCCACGTTCGTGATACTTCCCACAGTGGGGTTGCGTAGATGCTGCTTCGCTTACTTCGCGGTCGCAATTGGTGGCCAGGTCGCGGCCGCTCGGCGGCCGACGCGGACCGGAACGCCGACGCGCGGGTTGACCGGGCGCAGTCAGAGGCTGGTGCCAGTCAAGCCGGTGCCCGTCGGGCCGTCTCGCCAGGCAGCCACCGGAAGACGCAATCATCAGCGGCCGCCGGCTGGCCCCGAAACGGCATGAGCTCAGGCCGATCGGCACCTGGCGGCTCCAGACCCGGACCAGCGATCTCAGCGGCAGGGCCGGGTGCGACGCCCCCGGCCAACTCCGGGCGCCCGGCGACGCGAGCCGGAGCCCACCGCGCCGCGACGACGGCTGTGAGCAGCACGGCGCCGAGCAGCACGGCGCCGAGCAGCACCGTCGCCAACAGCACCGTCGCCAACAGCACCGTCTCGGGCAGCTCTCGCGCAAGGGCCGCCATCAGGCTGGCGCCCGACACGCCTGGCTCTGCGCCGCTGGCTGGTGTGGCGAGACCGGCACGGCCATCTGCGGCGGCGCGCGAGTCTGCCACTGTCGGCAATGGGCAGCCGTGGTATGCGACTGCGCGGCCAAGCGGCGCGGATCTGGGCCTGCGTGACTGCGGCTGCCTGGAGCGGGTGCTGATCCGGGAATGGGATACGGACACGCTGCCTGCCCCGGAGACGGTAGCCGCCATCAACCGGTTGGCCGACCTTCCCCAGTTGGTCAAGGAGAAGCTGGCGGCGGGACTCGACGCAATTCACGTCGGGGCAGGGGGAGTGCCAGACCTCGATCACATGGACGAGCTCAAGGGGGTGTCGCTGCCGTCAGGCCGAGCAACTTGGGACGCGTGCGCCGGCGCGTACGGCGACCGAACAATCATTGTGGGCTCCCGCCCGTCGCCCACGCCTGATGTGATGTGTCACGAGGTGGGGCATGCGCTCGACGACATCGACGGTGGGGCCGGGATATGGCAGTCCGACTCGGCTGACTTCGGGACCGTATACGAGCGCTGCCTTCAGCATCTCGCCAGCGAGTTTCACCGACGGGACGGTGCTTTCAGCCGCCGGGAGTTTTTCGCCGACGCATTCGCAGCCATCGCTTCGAGCCAGCGGCCGGCGCTCGTCGAGATGCTCTCCGGCGACACCAGGAGCGCGCTCGACGTAATGCTCTACTTCAACGTGCGGTATGGCATCTAACGAGGTACAGGCGATGTTCGTGATCCGGCTAGCCAGCGGAAACCTGCTGGTACCCGAGTATGCGGCTACTGGCGATGGCCGGATTCTGGGTGATGCTTACGTCGAGATCGGCCCCGATCACGCGGACTACACGCGGCTCGCCTCCCAAGCCATCACCCCGGAGGAGGAGTCCGCCCGACGCCAGCTCTGGCGGGATGGCGACGAGGCGCTGCGCCGCGAGTTTCTCGACTACCTTGCCCGGTACGGAGCAGAGGGCGGCTGGAACGACCGGCCCTAGCCGCAATGGCTGTGGTCGCCCGGACGTCGGGCTAGTGAAGCATCACAGGTTGTCAGCCGGGCAGGGCCCCGATGGTGTCAGCCGGCCTCCGCTGAGTCAGGGCTGCCATCAAGCAGGTCACGCACTTCGGTCTCCCTGAACCGGCGGTGGCCGCCAGGTGTCCGGATGCTGCTAATCCGCCCCGACGCTGCCCACCGGGTGACAGTCTTAGGGTCGACTCTGAAGAGTGCGGCTACTTCCCCCGGTGTGAGCAGGCGCTCACTGTTGCCGTCCATCGTTTTCTACTCCCTGGTCCCTGAGGGTTAGTCCACAAGTGTCGCAGAAACTCGCGAACTTAGCCACAAACAGCAGCTTTATCCCTCGATTCGGAAAATTCCGTCTGAACCTTCAGTCAAGCTTGGAGTCACGTTCGGGTCAAGTGTCCTGGTAATGAGCCGAACGATTTCTGCGCGGCTGGGTGGGCGGCGGCTGGAGGGCATGGCATGGAACATGCCGCCGGCAGCGAGTCTGGTCCGATTGACCCGGTCGGCTGAGTTGGCGGGCCGGGCATATGGCCACGGTGAGATCGGGCCCGCTGAGTCTGAGCGGAGCCTGCGACCGGCAGCCAGTCTGATCCGACCGCTGGCTGAGCCGGTGACCCGGAGCTAACAGCCCCAGGCAATCGAGCCAGCAGCTGTGCTTCGACGCCCTCGGAGCGTGCCGCGAAAGCGCCTGCCTTCGTGCACTACTCTCGTACTGTCATGCGCGCGACACTGACTTACACGCTGCTGCGGCTGCTGCTTTTCCTGGCGGCCGCCATCATCCTCGCGCTGTTCGGCCTGCGCGGCATCCCGCTGATCCTGTTGGCGCTGATCATCAGCGCGATCACCAGCCTGTTGCTGCTTTCCAAATGGCGTGACCGGATGTCCATCTCGTTGTCTGGCCGGTTCAGCCGGTTCGGTTCCAAGCTTGACTCGGGAACCAAAGCCGAGGACACCGACTAGGCCAGAACCAGGGCCGCGGCGACCGGCCGGACTGCGGCGACTGGCCGGGCCGAGGCAGGCCTACCGGCCCGGCGTTGCCTGCTCGGCGAGCCAGCCGCCCGAGGTCAGCATCGAGAGCACGGCCTGCACGGCAGCTGACCGGTTGACGGTCGAGGTGTCGATGACGAGTTCGGCGTCCGTAGGCACCTCATAAG
>DATMMA010000523.1:0-12303 GCA_035570295.1 Streptosporangiaceae bacterium | reverse complement strand
AGCCGAGTAAGTCTCGTGTCCCACGAGAACAAGCCTCCAGGCCAGCGTCTCAAGAAGTAGACATCATCGGACGTTTGGATCTTATTAGTGACTACGGTGCATTAGCCCAGCATCAGTACAGTTGGTAACAGCGAAGGGGTCGCCGTTAACCTGGATGGCGCAGTCGCTAGACGTTGATGCGATGGGGGATGCCGATGGCCAGGCCGACGCGGCCCGGCGAGTATCCCCCGCGAGACGATTACCCGCCCAGGCCGGCCCGAGGGCAGGATGATCCTCGCCGCCGCCCATCGTTCACGTCGCGATCGGAGGCAGGGCCGCCGGGGCAGACCGGTTCGCAGGCGCAGCCGGGATCGCATCCCTACGCTGAGCCCTCACAGTCGCGACACACCCAGAGACCCCGGTCCTCTCCGGAGCCACAGCGGTCCCCACGCCAGCCCACGTTTCCCCCCGACCGGGACGATGCTCGGTCCGGTCACCGGCGGGCGGGCAAACACGCGGCCCCGCGGAAAGATGCAGGACGCCCGGCCGAGGACACGCCGCGCCCGTCATCCGATCCGTGGGAGCGATTCTTCCGGCCGCCAGACAGCAGACAACGCGCGGCTTACCCGCCGCCGACAGCGCCCCCGCCGAAGCCGGGAATCCCGGAGAACTACACGCAGCCGGTGCACTACCCGGAAGCTCTGCCGAGGCGCGCGGGACCTGGCGGAGGGCGACCGCCGGACGACGGGGACGACCGCACCCTGATTCTCGAGGTCCCGGTTGCTGAGGGCCCCGGTACCGGGTCCCAGCCCCGCGCCGGCACGCAGCCAAACCTGGCCCGGTCCAGCGCGGTGATGGCGGCCGGAACGTTCGTGTCGCGCGGCACCGGGTTCCTGCGCACGTTCATGCTCTTGTACGCAATCGGTACAGGACGGCTCGCAGACGCGTACAACAACTCCAACGCGCTGCCCCAAACCGTCTATTACCTGTTTCTCGGCGGAGTCTTCACCAGCGTCATGGTGCCGCTGATGGTCAAGGCGGCCAGGAACGACCCGGACCGGGGCGAGGCCTACTCCGAGCGGATCTTCACGCTCGGAGTGGTGGCGCTGCTCACCGTCACGGTGGTCGGGACGCTCCTCGCTGGCCCGCTGGTCGGTCTGTACGCGGGGAACCTCGGCAGTTCGCCGACCGCCGTGGCCGAGCACCAGCAGATGGTGCTGCTTGCGCACTTTGCCATGCCCCAGATCTTCTTCTTCGGGATGGACGCGCTGCTCGGCGCGATCCTGAACACCAGGGGCCGGTTCGGCGCCAACATGTGGACGCCCGTCATCAACAACGTCGTGGTCATCACGGTCGTCGGTATCTACATCGCCACCGTGGGACTCCACAAGACACCGCTGACAGTCTCGCCCTTCGGCGTAAGACTGCTCGGCATCGGCGCCCTCCTGGGCATCCTGATCCAGTCCGTCTCGCTGTTCCCGGCACTGCGCAGAGCCGGGTTCAGCATGCATCTGCGGTGGGACTTCCGGCGTTCGGAGCTCATGGAGATCCGCCGGATGGCCAGCTGGATGTTCGTCTACGTCGGCTCCCAGTGGGCTGGCAACCTGGTCGTGCAGCGTCTGGCGAACTCGGCCGCGGCGCACGGTGCCGCCGGGCACGGGTACTCGGTGTACTTCAACTCCTGGCAGCTGTTCCAGCTGCCGTACGCGGTCGTCGGGATCTCGGTGATCAGCGCACTGCTGCCGCGGATGAGCGGTCACGCTACCGACCGCAAATACTCGCTGGTCCGTGAGGACTTCTCTACCGGCGTCCGGATGGCGGCCGTGATCGTGGTGCCCGCCACGGTCTTCCTCGCCGTGCTCGGCGCGCCACTCTGCGAGTTCCTCTTCGCGCATGGCAGCACCTCGCCGGAGAGCGCCAGGTACATCGGCGAGGTGTTCGCTGTGTTCTCGCTCGGCCTGATGCCGTTCATGTTGACTCAGCTGCAGCTCCGCGTGTTCTATTCGTTCCAGGAGAACCGCGCCCCCGCCGTCATCGGAGTGTTGATGCTCGTGGTTGGCGTGACCGGCGACCTAGTCGCGTTCGCGGTCCTGCCGCCCCGGCAGGTGGTCATCGGACTGGCCGCCGCCTACGGCCTAGTCACGCTGACCGGTGCCGCAGTGGCGTGGCCGCTGCAACTGCGCCGGGTGGGCAGCCTCGATGGCTTGCGGATCACCCGCAGCCTGCTCCGGATGTTCCTGGCCACGCTGCCGGGGCTGGTTTTCGCTTTCGTGACGATGGCCGTCGCCGGCTCGGTACTGCGTGCTCCCGGCGTCCTTTACGGCCTGGTGAGCACTGTGATCGGCGGCGGTGGCGCGCTGCTCCTGTACGCCATCTGCGCGAAGCTGCTCAACATTGATGAGTTCCGTCTTGTTGTACGTTCCGTCGCCGGACGCTTCGGACGGTGATGTAGTCATCATGTCCGCATTGACGGACCTGGCCCGTCGATGCGGAAAATACGGCTCCGTCGGCGTGTGCCGTCCCGGCGAACGAGGTGCTCCTGGCGGATGCCGAGGTCTGTCGCGCCGAGCTTGCGGATCGCGGCGGCCGACCGTCCGTTCCGCTCGTCGGTGCGCAGCTGAACCCACTCGGCGCCGTGGCGGAAGATCACCGCGAGCAGGAGCCACTTGACCTCCGTGTTGACGCCCGTCCCCCACACAGCCGGGCCGAGCAGCGTTCCGCCGACCTCCGCGCCTGCCGGGTCGTGAGGATCGAACAGGACCGAGGTAATGCCGACGGCGCGCCGACCCTGCCGGATGGTGAACGTCGCCCGGTACCCGTCTGCGAGCCTGGACCGGATGACCTGATCCAGCACGGCCGCATCGGCCGGAGCAGCCCGGGACATGTGCTCCCACACGCGCTCGTCCGCCAGCGACTCGAACAGCTCCGCAGCATCAGCGGGGTCGTAGGAGCGCACGGAGACAGTCCCGGCGCTCATCTCGGGGGGAAAGCGGACAGGCCAGTCCATCGGATCATTCTCGCCGGGTAGCTGAGCGGTAGTGGCGCCAAGCGCGCAGCGATTCTGCCACGCTAAGCGTCTCTCCAATGTGGATGTCACGATGGATATGCCCCCGGGGCCAGATGACGTAGTGCCACGGACCGGCTCGATCCAGCGCAGCCAGGGCGACGTCTCCGCGGCGCTGTCGGTCTCTGAGCTGTTCCGCGACCATCACCTGGAGCTGGTGCGCTTGGCGGTAGTGATGGTGGGTGACGTGGCTACCGCTGAGGACGTCGTGCAGGACTGCTTTGAACGGCTGCACCGCCGCTGGCACGTCATCCGCGAGCCGAGTAGGGCGCTGGCCTATGCCCGCTCCTCGGTCCTTAACGGCTGCCGGTCGGTCCACCGCCGGTCTGCGGTTGCCCGAAGGTACGGGCCGCGGCTAGCGCAACCGGCCGACGCGACCATCCCGGACGCCACTGCGGCCACTGCTGACCGGGGCCAGCTAGCGGCCGCGCTGCGGCAGCTACCGCGCCGTCAGCGCGAGGTCCTGGTACTGCGGTATTACGCCGACCTGAGCGCGGGCGAGATCGCCGAGACGCTCGGGATCAGCCCGAGCACCGCCCGCGCCTGCATTAGCCGAGGACTGACCGCGCTCGCCGCCGCGATAGGCGAGGAGAAGTGATGACTGGTCTGGAGGACCGCCTCAGGGATGAGCTCAGCCACCTGGCGGCACTCGCTCAGCCGGAGACGATTCACCCGCTGCGCGACCCGGCTCCGCGCCGACGTGCCCGGGCCGCCCGGTTCCTGGCGCCCGCCGGGGCCATCGCGGCAGTGGCCGCGGTGGCGATCGCAGTCGCCGTCATCGCGCCAGGGCTAGGCCATCGCGGCGCCACGCCGGTGCCTGCCGCCTCCGCCCTGGTGCGCAGCGATACGGTCCCCCGTTTTTACGTGCTGGCGTACCAGAGATACGTCGATGGGGGCCGCAAGATCGTGACCTATGCGGCTGTGCATAGCTCCGCGACAGGGGGCACGCTCGCCCGGGTCACCCTGCCGACCCTGTGGTATCAGGGCGGCGCCTTTAGCCCGAGTATCACGGCTGCTGCCAACGACCGGACCTTCGTGGTGATGGAGTCGAATCTGACCAGCGTGGACGACATCGTCTGGCTGTTCCGGTTGCAGGTCAGTGCCAGCGGGCGGTCCATCGGGGTAAGCAGGCTGCCGGTGCACGTGCCACCAACGGTAGCCATCGATGACGTCGCGCTGTCGCCAGATGGCACCAGGCTCGCGATGACGGCGCAGTGGAACTGCGGGAAGCGTGCCTGCCAGTACGCCGGGATCCGCGTGGTAAACCTGGCCACCGATGCCACCACGATCTGGTCCACCCACGTCAATGGCGCGCCATTCAACAGCTCCTGGGCCGGCGACAACGCCGTGGCATTCGAGTGGCAGCCGGGTGCCGCCGGCCTAGCCGTGCGCTATCGCGTCCTGCCGCTATCCAGCACATCCGCCGATCTGCTGACCGCCAGCCAGCCCATCGCGTCACCGCGAGCCGAGTCCAACGGCTATGTTCCTGACGCCCTGGTTACCCCGGACGGCAGGACCGTGATCACCTCCGAGGTGGTCCCGTTCACGCACTTGTTCGCCCACGGCGCCGTGGCCCGGATCGTGGAGCTGAACGCACACACCGGCCACTTGGAGCGCACGCTCTATTCGGCCAGCGCGGCCGGTCAGTCCGACAACCTTGATCAGGCCTGCAACGTCCTGTCGCTCGGGCCCGGCGGCCGGCATCCATTGGTGGACTGCTTCTCCAAGGTCGGAGCGCTGGTGGACGGGCAGATCGTCAGCCTGCCTGGCTTCCCAAGCCCATCCAGCAGCGGCATTTCCGGTCAGCAGGCCATCGCCTGGTAGGACTAGCCAGACTGAGGCCTTGCTGGGGCCTGGGCGAGAACACGCCGGCAGTCTTGCCGCTGGCTCAGTTTTGCCGATGGCCCAGTTTTGTCAGCGCGTTGTCCAGCCGGGCAAGACCGTTCTCGTCGGGGACAGCGATCCGCACGACATCTGGCATTCCGAAGCTCGCGCAGTCCCTGACCACGATGCCGTGTGGCGCGAGCTGAGCGCGCAGGGCGGGCGCAGTCAGGAGCAGCCAGTTCGCGTGTGACGGACGTGGCTGCAGGCCATGCCGGCGAAGCAGGCCGGAAAGCTCCTCGCGCAGCGCGGCTACGGCCGCCGACCATCCGGGCAAGTCGACGGCACCGAGCAGGTCCGGGAGCGCGGCAGCGGCCAGGCCATTCACCGACCAGGCTGGCTGGCGCACCCGGCATCTGGCCACCAGCGCCGGATCAGCCAGCAGGTAACCGAGACGCAGGCCCGGGCAGGCGAGCAGCTTGGTAAGAGAGCCGACCACTACGCTGCCAGGGTCGCCGCGTGTCCACGCTCCCGTGGCCAGCGGGTAGAACGCCTCGTCCCACACCTCCACCCTGACCTCAGGCTCGGCGAGCAGCCCGCTCGGGTTGTGCGGGTTGGACCGCCAGCGGGGGCCGCCGCCGCGAGGGTACAGAGCGAAGTCGGGCTCGGTCACACAGCCGCCGAGCTCGGCGCCGGCTAGCGCGATTGCTTCGGCGCCGCCGTTGGTCAGCAGCAGCCGCTCTGGTCCGATGCCAATAGCCTCGGCGAGCGCGTGAGTCGCCCTTGCCAGGGAGACTGCAGCCGGGTAGCGGCGGATCGCCGTCAGGTGCTGAGCGACAACTGGCAGCGGATCGGGCGCGACCGGGTTGAGCGAAGCGGACAGGTCCAGGATGGCGTCCGGGCCCACGCCTAGCCAAGCAGCGATTGCGGGCCCGTCGCCGCCGTGCGCCCCGGCACCTGGCGGCGGACCAGCGGGCGGCAGATCGGCCGGCTGCAGGCCGGTCATTGCCGCCCTCCGGCGCCAGGGCCCGGCATCGCTCGCGCTCCCGCTGCTGCGTCGGCCACGGCGGCCGAGGCAAGCAGCGCCGCCAGCAGCAGGCTGACGTCGACTGACAGCCGAACCGCCCGGGGTATGTCGGCCGCGCTGGGGACCCGTCCGGCGCCCAGGGTTGGCCGGTTCTCGACCCTGCCGTCATACCGGTTCACGCCGCCGAGCCGCACGCCGAGCGCGACCGCGAAAGCCGCCTCGGCGACTCCGGCGTTCGGCGACGGATGGGCGGAAGCCTGCGCACGGATCGCCTGCAAGATCGCCGCTGCGCGGCGCGGCCGCGCCACGCCGACAAGGGCGGCGGTCAGTCGCGCCGGAAGGTAGGCCGCTACGTCGTCAAGGCGCGCGCTCGCCCAGCCATACCGGTGGTAACGCGCGCTTCGGTGCCCCACCATTGAGTCGAGCGTGTTCACCGCGCGGTACCCGAGTGCCCCAGGCGCCCCGCAGCATGCAGCCCAGAATGCCGGCGCTACTACTCCGTCGACTGTGTTCTCGGCTACCGACTCAACGACAGCCCTGGCGACCTCAGGCCCGCTCAGCCTAGACGGGTCGCGGCCTACCAGAGCTGGCAGCTTCGCCCGCGCTGCAGTCAGCTCGCCGCGGTCCAGGGCCGTGCCGATGTCCAGGGCCGTGTCGCCCAGCGAACGGCCCGCGACCGCCAGCGCGGTAGCGGCAGCGGTAGAACGCAACGCGGCTCCGGTGGCCGCGCCCAGCGTGGTGCCAAGGATGGCATGCACGGCGCCTGCAGCACGGCTGTCCCGGTAGCCGAACCGCTCGGTCATCGTCATCACTCGACCGAACCAGGCGACCGGGTGCATCGTCGTCGGAGGCTCGCCGACCGCCCGGTCGATCAGGATGCCGGCGGCTGCCTGCGCCGCCTGTGACGCGAGAATCCGGCGGGCCGCGCGTCCGCTCAGCATTCGCGGCTCGCAACAAGGACCAGCATTCAGTACTCGATTCCCTTGCGGGCCCGGATGCCCTGGTCGTAGGCGTGCTTGACCTTGCGCATCTCGGTCACCGTGTCTGCCAGTTCGATCAACTCCGGCGCTGCGTTGCGGCCAGTGATGACCACGTTAGTGTGCGGGGCCCGTGCGGCGATGCCCGCCGCTACTTCGGTCACCGGCACCCAGCCGTAGCTCACCACGTAGGTCAGTTCGTCGAGAATGAGCAGGTCATAATCGCCGGTCGCCAGCTTCGACCGGGCAACCTGCCAGGCGTGCCTGTTCTTCGCCGCAGTCTCATCCAGGTCGGCTGATTCCCAGGTGAACCCGTCACCGAGGGTGTGCCACTCGATGCCTAGATGCGCGGCGAGTTTGCGCTCGCCGGTTTGCCACCTGCCGCCCTTCACGAACTGAATCACGCTGACGCGCCAGCCCCTGGCCCAGGCGCGCCCCATAACGCCGAACGCCGCCGACGACTTCCCCTTGCCGTGGCCGGTGTTCACCAGCACCCTCGAACCTGCTCTGCTGGCCGACCCGCCCGGTTCAGCTGACCCGAGCGATGCGCCTTCCCCGCCCGACGCTCCTGCGTCGCCCGACGCCTCCGGCTCGCCCGGCTCGGTTGGGCAGTTCACTGGCCGTCCTGGCCGGGTCGCAACGCATCCGCCACCGTGCGCAGCAAGGCCACGATGCGCGGACCCCACCGGGAGGCGATGTCGTCGTTGAGCCCGACCACATGGCCTTTCCTGACGGCCGCGATCTCGTCCCAGCCGGGCCGCGCCGCTACCGTGCGCGCGCTCTGCGTGCAGCAGATCGTGTCGGCGAGAAAGATGTAATCGGGGTCAGCTTTGAGAATCGACTCTGCCGACAACTGCGGGTAGCCGCCGGCAGCCGCAGTCCTCCGCGCGCTGTCGGCGATGCTCTTCAGCCCGAGCAGGCCAAGCAGCCGGCCGACGAACGTGCTGGAGGTGACCGAGTAATAGTCGGTCGTCAGCTCGTAGTAGTACGTCAGCGGCTTGCGTCGGTCCGGGACGCTGGCAACGATCCCGGCGATCTGCACGCGTATCCGCCTAGCCTCAGCCTGCGCCTGGCCTAGGTGGCCGGTTGCGCGCCCGAGTTCGTCAAGCTGGGCGTATACGTCCGGGAGACTCGCCGCCGCAGGCAACATGATCACCGGAATCCCGAAGCCAGCAAGCTGTTTGGGCAGGTTCGGCGCGCCCTCGCTGTCGGTCACGACAAGATCGGGGTGCCGGATAGCGATCGACTCGACGCTCGGCGTGACCTCGGACAACCTGGTGTGTGGTGCCTGCGGCGGGTAATCCGAATACTGGCCGACTGCGACGACCTGACGGCCTGCACCGATCGCGTACAGCATCTCCGTTCCCGTCGGGGACAGGGAGATGATCTTGTCTGGCCGGGACGGCAACCTGATCGTGCCGTCCGCGGCATGCATGGTGACGGGGAACGCCGCCTCATCACCGGTCTGCGCGGCCGACCCGGTCTTGGCTCGCGAGCCGGCCACCGCCTGGCCCGAGGTGACGGCGCATGACGCCGTCAGGGTAGCTGTGATCATCATGACGATGGCGGGCAGCACAGCCCGCCCCCAATACTTCCGCAACATGTGATCCTCCATCGGTGCGGAGGACCAAGTGCGCCCGCTGCGACACCGGATAGAGGCATCCAGCGACCCGCCCTTGCTCCGAGGACTGGTTTCGCTGGCACAGGACAGGCGTCCGGGCTCATCCTCTCAACGAGGCATCACCGTTGCGGGACAGCGCCGGCATCTCACCGGCTTCGCTGGCACCTGTGCCGCCCCGGCTGTCGCCGGGGCAATAGGCACGGTACCGCGCCGGGCTTGAGCCGTCATGCGCCCGCGCCGGCCCAGCGGGGCGCCGAGTAAGTTCAGATGTCTCCGACCAGCTTGACCGGCTGGCCAGTAACGGCAGCCACGGTCTCGAAGTCGTGATCGTCGCACAGGACGGTGAGCCGATGGCGTTCGGCCGTTGCCGCGATAACGAGATCAACAGGACCAGCCGACCGGTGCGTCCCGCCTTCGGTGAGCAACTGCTGGACTTCTTCCGCGCGCTCCCATGCGCGATCACTCATCGGTACCCAGCCGAAAAGCTCACGCAGCAGTCGTTGTTTCTCTAGCCGGTCCGCAAGCGACCGCGCGGAATACAAGAACTCCAACTCAACGACAGGACAGACCGCGATGACACCCGCTGTCAGGTGATCTGACCAAAGCTGCCGCAGCTTGTCCTGGAGTATCCGGAAGACCGCGGACGTGTCGATGAGATAGAGGACCGGACTCACTCGCGATACGCCGATTTATTGCCGAGGAACTCATCGAATTCGCCACGATCCGCCATCTCGCCAAGCCTGGCCAGAGCCCGCAACCGCACCAGCCGCTGTCCCACCTCGCGAAGGGCGGCGTTCACCGTATCCTTCTTCGTCTTGGTGCCCAGTACCTCCGCGGCCACTGCCAGTGCCTCTTGGTCTATCTCGATCGGCGTCTTCACCATGGTCATGCCGCAACCTCCCTGACCCTCGATGATATCAGGTATATCTGATTCGGATATCTAGGGCGTCTAGCCCAGAGGTCGGCTCGGCTCAGAAATCCCAGTCTCCTTCCACGTGGTTCCAGCCGGACGAAACCGCTCCCGAATCATCCGCCAGGATTGGCTGGTCGGACGAGGCCATAGTGACGCGCAGGCGGTCCGCCCGAAGTGCCGCCACGGTGAGCGCCGCCGGTTTGCCATCCCGCGCGTCGTCGTATCTGGTTGTGACCATGACGGCCCGCTGGCAGGCAGTCAGGCCCAGCACCTGAGCTGCCCAGCGCGGCGGCTGCTGCATTTCGGTGTGCAGGGCTCGCGGCAGGAGCCAGCTTGGACCGGCAACGTACTGCACATCGCCTCCGGCTAGCGGAGTCAGCGGCAGGACTGCGCAGATCCCCTCCGGCTCGGCGGGATCAAGCTCGGCAATCACCGACTCGGCTAGCCGTGGCGCCAGGTACGTCACGGTTATCGCAGCCGCCTCGCTGCCAGCGGCCCATACCAGCTGGAGTATCCAGGCCGGCTCATCCGAAGCGATCTGCAGCGCGCACTTGATGTCATCACGTACCTGATGCACGTAGACATTCCGGCTCTTGACCGACAGGTCGCCCCCGACCGGATCGGCGCGCGCCCGCAGGCCCTGCAGGCTGCCGCCCAGCGGCAGCACGTAATCTGCTGGGCTAGCCCGGCAGAACTGCCCGGCTGACGTCCGCCGGATGAGACCGCGAGCGGCCAGCTCGCCGACAGCGGCCGTGAGGATTTCGCTCGTCGCCCCGTATTGCCTGGCGAGGACCGACAACCGCGGCAATTGCCAGCCGGGCTCGTGATGCACGAGCGCCGCGGCGATGCGGTTGGTAAGCACTGAGATGGCCCGCTCTGGCCGGAGGCGCTGCCGGCGTAGCTCAACGACATGCGAGCCCGGGACGCCGTCTCTGCCAGGGTCTCCTGCCTGCTGCGCTCCCGTCTGATCTCGCCCCATCTCGCAACGTCGTCTATTTGCTTCTGTAGCAGAACATGTTTAGTCAAACCTTTATCACAGAGCCTAGACGAGGGTTCTCACAACCTAGGGCGATAGCCGCAATACGCCCGATCCAGCTGTTAGCGATTCCGGCTTACGGGCCAGTCGCAGCCGCCACCGCGGCAAACGCCGCGAGCACGAGCAACACGATCCCGGTGAGACGCCGGACGAGGCCAGCCGGCAACCTGCGCAGTGGCCGGCTGGCCAGCACGGCAAGCGCCGCTACGGTCCAAAGCGCCAGCCCGGCGCTGACGCCCACAGCGACCGGAGCATGGAAGCGTGCGGCCAGGCTGGCCGTCAGGATCTGGGTCAGGTCTCCCCACTCGGCCAGGAACACGACCACGAACGTAGTGACGAAGACGCGACTTGCGCTGTCTTGAGGCGCGACAGTTGCCGGATCAGGAGTAATGCGCGCGGCGCCGGCTGATCCGGCGCTGTCAGCCGCGTCGGCGGCCGGCCCGGCAGCGGCCGACTCGGTGGACTGTTCGGAAAGCGCCGACTCGTCAGTTGCTGGCTTTGCCGCACTTAGCCCGGCAAAGGACCCGCGGAATGCCAGGACCGCGCCAGCCAGAAACAACGCTGCCGCCAATGCCTGGACCGTTCGCTCTGGCAGCCAGGTGAACAACGCGGCGCCGACCGTTACGGCGATGCAGACATGCACGGCAAACGCCAACGCGGCGCCGGTCCAGACCGCTAGAGCGCGGCCACGAGTGGCGAGCACGAGCGAGGCGAACATTGTCTTGTCCGGGAGCTCGCTGATGAAAATGAGCGGGTATACGGTGCCAAGAACTGCCAGGCTCATCGCTCTCCGTCCCGGCTGGGGCGGGAGCGCAAAACCTCCGCACCCCTGCCGCGCAGGCCAGGGCCGGAAGGTCTTGCCATCCGTGCTCGCACGGACCCGGCGACCGGGCGCCATCGGGCGCCGGGTATGTCGATCAGCCGGCAGGAGGGCTACTCCCCTTCGCGGGTATCTTAACCGAGAAGGACGAACCGGGCGAAGCGGAGCGCGCGGGATACTCCGGGCCGGTAACTAAGGACTGGCGTCAGGCATCGTGTGACTGATCCCCGCTACGCCACCGTGCTGCGCCGAACCGGACCACGGGCCGCCGCGACGGACCAGCTGATGCACACATCACACGCCGCCGCGGGAACGGCATACCGCAGCTTGACTGCGGCGATGCTCAGCCGGAGTCCGCGCCAGCCCTGGAGCCAGGGTTCGCCGCGACGCCGAGTACTTTCTCGACACCGGAGAAGGCATAAGCCGCTCCGGTCGCGCCGCTCACGGCCAGGCTAATGCGGCGCAGCGACCCCGCCTCGAGGTCAGTCAACTCGCCCACAGCGCTCAGCGGATGCCAGCTGACCTCGATCGACTCGCTGTCGTTCACCCGCGCCGAGCCGCCGCAGGCGCGGCAGCGGAATAGGAGCTCAAGGTACTGGACCAAGTCGCCGTTCTGGTATGTGACCTGACCGCAAACCGTCACAGCCGCCAGCGCCTCAGGGACGGCCATCACACCCGTCTCCTCGAAGATCTCCCTGACCGCCGCATCCGCAGGCTCTTCACCCGGCTCGATGATGCCGCCCGGCAGTGCCCAGATCCCGGTGTCGGCCCGCCGCCCGAGCAGCACTTGCCCATCGTCATCCAGCACGACGCCGGCCGCTGTGGACAGCCACAGCAGGTCGTGGCCGATGTAAGTGCGCAGGTCAGTGACGAATTCGGGAGTCGGCATGGCCCCGACACTACCGGCAGGCGGAGGGAAAACCGGTCGCCGGCATGCCTGTGCACCGGCCATATTGGGAGCCATGACGGAACCGCACCCACGGGACAGCGCGACGCGAGATGAGCAGATCAGCCAGAGCGATGCGGAGCTGCCTCAGCGCGAGTT
>DATMMA010000522.1:0-35026 GCA_035570295.1 Streptosporangiaceae bacterium | reverse complement strand
GTCGGCGATGAAGCAGACGTCATGACTATCCGGCTTGTCGGCAACTGCCAGGCCCCGCGCGGCCGCCTCCCTGCGGACCTGGTCCTTGGTGGTGTCGCCAAGCGGGAACATGGCCCGGCTGAGCTGGACGCTGGTCAGCACTGCAAGCACATAGGACTGATCCTTCGCGGGATCAACGCTGCGGACGAGCCGGGTCAGCCCGCCACTGCCGGGGACCGGCTCCAGCCGCGCGTGGTGACCGGTGCAGACCGCATCGAAGCCAAGCGCGATCGCGCGGTCCAGCACTGCCGCGAACTTGATCTTCTCGTTGCAGCGCAGGCACGGGTTCGGCGTGTTCCCGCGCGCATACTCCTCCACGAAGTCCTGAACGACATCAGCATGGAACCGCTCGGCCATATCCCAGACGTAGAACGGGATGCCGATCACGTCTGCTGCCCGCCGGGCATCGCGGGCGTCTTCCAGTGTGCAGCAGCCCCGTGCCCCGGTCCGGTAGGAACTCGGGTTACTGGACAGCGCCAGGTGCACGCCGGTCACGTCGTGACCCGCTTCAGCGGCCCTTGCAGCCGCCACCGCTGAGTCGACGCCGCCCGACATGGCGGCAAGCACGCGCAGGCTAGTCATCAAGCTCAGGATATGCGGCTACCTGGCGGCCCGGCGGGCCCGCTCCACGACCTCGCCGATCGCGCTGCCGAGGGCGTCTACCTCGGACTGCTCGGAAGAGTGGCCGAGCGAGAACCGGAGCGAGCCGCGGGCGCGGGCATCGTCCGCGCCCATGGCTAGCAGCACGTGGCTCGGCTGCGCCACGCCTGCGGTGCAGGCCGAGCCCGTCGAGCAGGCGATACCGCGGGCATCGAGCAGCATCAGCAGTGCGTCACCCTCGCAGCCGGGAAACGAGAAATGCGCGTTGCCGGGAAGCCGGTCGGCTCCCGGCACCGCCCCGTTCAGGATGGCGTCCGGCACAGCCGCCCTCACCTGAGCGATGAGGTCGTCCCGCAGCGACGCCAGCCGCTTTGCCTCGTCGGTCCTGCGCTCGGTGGCCTGTTGCACGGCGACCGCGAACGCGCGGATCGCCGGGACGTCTAGCGTGCCCGACCTGACGTCGCGCTCCTGGCCGCCGCCGTGCAGAACCGGCACCGGCTGAGCGCCCTTGGTAAGCAGCAGCGCACCTACCCCCACCGGACCGCCGATCTTGTGTGCGGTAATGGTGAGCGCAGCGGCGCCACTGGCCGCCAGGCTCACCGGAAGCTGTCCGGCCGCTTGCACCGCGTCGCTGTGGAACGGGATCTGGTGCTCGGCCGCCACCTCGGCCAGCTGGGCGATCGGCTGCACGGTGCCGACCTCGTTGTTCGCCCACATCACGCTGACCACCGCGACAGTGGCGGGATCCTGCTCGATGGCCGTTGCAAGCGTCTCCGGGCTGACCGCGCCGGTCGGCCCGACCGCCAGCCAGTCCGCCTCGGCGCCTTCGTGCTCGGCCAGCCACCGCACGCTGTCGAGCACGGCGTGGTGCTCGGTCGCCGCGGCCAGTACGCGCCGCCGCCTCGGGTCTGCTGCCTTCCCGGCCCAGTACAGTCCCTTGACGGCGAGGTTATCGGCCTCGGTGCCGCCGCTGGTAAAGACCACCTCGCTCGGCCTGGCTCCGTAGGCCTCGGCGATCAGCTCCCTTGACTCCTCCACCACGCGGCGCGCCCGGCGGCCTGCGTTGTGCAGTGAGGAGGGGTTGCCGAGCTGGGCAAGTTCCTCGGTCATCGCCGCCAGGGCAGCGGGCAGCATCGGCGTCGTGGCAGCGTGGTCGAGGTACGCCGAGACTGCGGAGGCTGCCCTGGCCTCCGCGGTCGACACGGGACTGGGCCCGGCGGCACTGGTGTTTGACATGATGTGCTCAGCCTAATGGCCCGCAGGCCAGGATGCCCGGCCTGAAGCCGCGGGCCTGCGGCCAGCAAACGCTGGCCATCAGCCCTCGGATCGCTTGGCGATCTCCTCGACTAGCTGCGGGACGACCTTGAACAGGTCGCCCACGACGCCGAAGTCGGCCAGCTCGAAGATCGGCGCCTCTGGGTCCTTGTTGACAACCATGATCGTCTTGGACGTCTGCATGCCGGCCCGGTGCTGTATAGCGCCGGAGATTCCGATGGCCACGTACAGCTGAGGTGAGACAGTCTTGCCGGTCTGGCCAACCTGGAACTGGTGCGGGTACCAGCCAGCGTCGGTCGCGGCCCGGGAGGCACCCACGGCCGCGCCCAGGGAGTCCGCCAGCTGCTCGATCAGCGCGAAATGCTCGCCAGAGCCGAGCCCGCGGCCGCCCGAGACCACGATCGAGGCCTCCGTCAGCTCCGGGCGCTCGCCGCGTTCGGCCACTACCCTGCCGGTCACCCGCGCGGTCTTAGCGTCCTCAGAGATATCCACCTGCACCGGCTCGATCTCGGCCGCGCCGGAACCGGGCTCGGGCGTGACGGCGTTCGGCCGGACCGCGACGACCGGTGTACCGGTGCGCACCCTGGACTGGACCGTGATCGCACCACCGAAGATCGACTGCTCGCCGACCAGCCCGCCACCGTCGCCGGCAGCCGTCAGGGCGGTGACGTCGGTGAGCACGCCCGAGCCGGTCTTCACGGCCAGCCGCCCGGCCACCTCACGGCCTTCGGATGTCGCTGCGACCAGCACCGCGGCCGGTGCCTTCTGCGCGACCAGGTGCGCAAGCAGCTCGGCCTTGGGCGCGACCACATAGTCGGCGTAATCAGGGCTGTCGGCCACATACACCTTGGCCGCGCCGAATTCGGCCAGCCTGGCCCGGCCGCCCTCGGCACCTTCGCCGGTCCACACCACCGACGGCTCGCCGTGCGCGCGGGCCAGCGTGAGCAACTCCGTCGTGACCTTCTTGACGGTCTCGCCATCGTGCTCGGCAAGTACCAGGATCTCAGCCATGTAAGACAGCCTTTCCGCCTCAGCCCTCAGTACTTCAGGTCGGCAGTGCTCAGATGAACCGTGGGTGCTCAGATGAACTTGCGCGAAGCCAGGAACTCGGCGGCCTTCGTGCCGCCGTCTCCCTCGTCGGTGACGATCGTCCCGGCCGCGCGCGGCGGCCGGTTAGCGAAACTGACCACCTCGGTGGCACTCGCGGTCAGGCCGGCCTGGCTGGCATCCATCCCGAGGTCGGCCAGGCCGAGGGTCTCAACCGGCTTCTTCTTCGCTGCCATGATGCCCTTGAACGACGGGTACCGCGGTTCGTTGATCTTCTCGACCACGCTGACTACCGCTGGCAGAGTTCCTTCGACGGTGTCATAACCGTAGTCTGCCTGGCGGTGGATGCTGATCTTGGATCCGTCGGTCTCCACCTTGCTGGCGAACGACATTTGCGGCACGCCGAGCCGCTCGGCCAGCATCGCCGCCAGCGTGCCCATCCGCGCGTCAGTCGACTCCGAGCCAAGAATGACCATGTCAAAGCCGGTACGGCGGAGCACGTTCGCCAGCACGGCCGACGTCACCAGGCCGTCCGAGCCGCGCAGCGCCTCGTCGGTGACGTGCACGGCCTTGTCAGCGCCCATCGACAGCGCTTTGCGGATCGCGTCCGCCGCCTTGTCCGGGCCCATGGAGACGATCGTGACCTCCCCGCCGTGCGCCTCGGCCAGCCTCAGCCCTTCCTCTATCGCGTAGTCATCAAGCTCGTTGATCACCGCGTCGGCCGCGTCCCGGTCGAGGGTGCTGTCATCAGCCCGCAGCTTGCGCTCCGACCAGGTGTCGGGTACCTGCTTTACCAAGACCACGATGTTCATGACCGGCTGCTGACCTTCCGTCTATGTCCTGCAATGAGCTTATGTTACTGACGAGTTAAGAAGTTAACCGGACTGGCCGCCCGCTGCCTGCCACTCGGCGGCCTCAACCACGTTAGCCAGCAGCATGGCCCGCGTCATCGGGCCGACGCCGCCCGGCATCGGCGCGAGGTAGCCCGCCACTTCGGCAACACCGGGATCCACGTCACCCACCAGGCCCGCCTCGGTCCGGGTGATGCCGACATCGAGCACCGCAGCGCCCGGCTTGACCATGTCAGCGGTGAGCAGCCCCGGCCTGCCCGCGGCCACCACGACGATGTCGGCAGCGCGGGTGTGGGCTGCCAGGTCCCTTGTGCCGGTGTGGCACTGCGTCACTGTGGCGTTCTCGCTGCGGCGGGTGAGCAGCAGCCCGAGGGCGCGCCCCACGGTGATGCCGCGGCCGATCACGGTCACGTCGGCGCCGGCGATCGGGACGTCATACCGGCGGAGCAGTTCAACGATGCCTTTGGGGGTGCAGGGCAGCGGGCCCCGCTCGCCGAGCACGAGCTTTCCCAGGTTAACCGGCTGCAGGCCGTCGGCGTCCTTGGCCGGATCGATCATGCCAAGCACGCGCTGGGTGTCCAGACCGTCCGGCAACGGCAGCTGCACGATATATCCGGTGCACGTCGGATCGGCGTTCAGCTCGGCAATGACATCCTCGACCTGCTGCTGGCTGGCGTCGGCTGGCAGGTCCCGGCGGATGCTGACGATCCCGACTTGGGCGCAATCACGGTGCTTTCCAGCCACATAGGAGCGACTGCCGGGGTCGTCGCCTACCAGTACAGTGCCGAGGCCGGGTATGCGGCCCGCTTCGGCCAGCTTTGCCACCCGCCCGGCTAGCTCTTCGCGGATCGCCCCGGCAGTCGCCTTACCGTCCAGAATGGTCGCAGTCATCGCGCGCTTATTCTGCCCGATGCGCGGCACTGGGCAGTACCCGAGGCAGGTTAACCAACCCTCGGCCTGACACCACTGGGCCGCGGCCTTGCGGGCAGGTCAGTGGTAGAAATGCCGGACGCCGGTGAAGTACAGCGCTACGCCGGCGGCCTGTGCCGCGGCGATGACCTCGTCGTCCCTGACCGAGCCGCCTGGTTCGGCAATCGCCTGCACCCCCGCCTCGGTCAGGATCTGCAGGCCGTCGGCGAACGGGAAGAACGCGTCGCTGGCGGCGACCGAGCCGACTGCCCGGTCGCCCGCTCGGGTCACCGCGAGGCGGCACGAATCGACGCGGTTGACCTGGCCCATGCCGATGCCGACGCTGGCCAGCCCGGCGGCGAGCAAGATCGCATTGGACTTGACCGCGCGGCAGGCCCGCCAGGCGAACTCCAGGTCGGCGAGCACGGGCGCGTCGGCCGGGCGACCGGCGACGAGCTTCCAGCTAGCCGCCGAGTCGCCCGGTTCGGTGCCGGTGTCCCTGCTTTGCATCAGCATGCCGCCGCTGACTTGCCGCCAGTCCAGCCCGGCCGGGCTGCCGGGCCCGGTCAGCGCGCCGCTGGCGTCAGGCGCCGGCGCGGCGCAGCGCAGCAGCCGCTGGTTCTTCTTCGCGGTGAGGATCTTCAGCGCGGCCGGCTCGAAGTCCGGGGCAATGATGACCTCGGTGAAAACCTCTGCGACCTGGGCGGCCATCTCCTCGGTCACGGTGCCGTTCGTCGCGATAACCCCGCCAAAGGCCGACACCGGGTCGCACGCGTGCGCCTTGCGATGCGCTTGCGCCATGTCTGCGCCGAGCGCGATGCCGCAGGGGTTGGCGTGCTTCATGATCGCGACGCAGGGCTGGGTGAATCCGAACGCCGCCCGCCGCGCCGCGTCAGCGTCCACGTAGTTGTTGTACGACATGGCCTTACCGTGCAGCACTTCGGCGTTGGCGATCCCGGCATCGCCGGCACCTCCGTCGGCGCCGCCCGATCGCAGGTACAGCGCCGCGCGCTGATGCGGGTTCTCCCCGTACCGGAGGACGTCCTTACGGGTCCACATCGCGCCCACCACGTCCGGCCAGCCAGTCTGCTCGGCCACCGGGTCGGGCGCGTAGGCGGCAGCGAACCATGACGAGACCGCCGCGTCGTAGGCGGCTGTGTGCGCGTAGGCCTGCGCGGCCAGCCGTCGCCGTTCCTCCAGCGTGAACCCGCCCGCCGCGATCGCGGCGATGACGTCCGGGTAGCTCTCCGGGCTGGTTATCACCGCGACGGTGGCGTGGTTCTTGGCGGCCGCCCGGACCATTGCGGGGCCGCCGATGTCGATCTGCTCAACGCTCTGCGCAGGGCTCGCGCCGCTGGCAACCGTCTGCTCGAACGGGTAGAGGTTCGAGACCAGTAGCTCGAACGGCGCGATGCCGAGGCTGGCCAACTGCTCCCGGTGACTGCTGCTGGCCATATCGGCAAGAAGCCCCGCGTGGACTGCCGGGTGCAGCGTCTTGACTCTGCCGTCCAGGCATTCGGGGAAGCCGGTGACCTCTTCCACCGGAGTCACCGGCACGCCGGCATTAGCGATGACGGACGCTGTCGTGCCCGTTGACACGATCTGCACGCCCGCCTCGTGCAGCGCTTCGGCCAGTGCGGCAATCCCGTCCTTGTCATAGACGCTGAGCAGCGCCCGCCTAATCGGCACCCTGGTCAACTGCCTATCCTCACTCTCCGGCCCTGGACCGACCAGCCTTCGCGGACCATCCGGCCGATGGTCGCCACCACGAGCGATCGCTCGGCCACCTTGATGCGCTCATGCAGCGATTCCTCGTCGTCGTCATCGAGCACCGGTACTGCTGCCTGGGCCACGATCGGGCCGCTGTCGATCCCCGGGTCGACCAGGATCACACTGCAGCCGGTCACCTTGACGCCGTGCTCCAATGCGTCGCGGACACTGTGAATACCGGGAAACGACGGCAGGAGCGCCGGATGCGTGTTGATCATGCGGCCGCCGAACCTGCCGAGGAACTCGGTGCCGACCAGCTTGAGAAAACCGGCCGCGATGATCAGGTCGGGATTGAGCGCCGCGCAGTCCGCCGTCAGCGCCTTGTCCCAGGCGAAGCGGTCCGGCGAGTCTTGCACCCGCCGCACAAAGGTGGGAATCCCCGCCGCGGCCGCCCTGGCAACGCCGCCGGTGCCCGCACGGTCGGCGCCCACCGCGACGATCTGCGCGCCGAAGCCTGGATCGGCACAGGCGTCGATCAGCGCTTGCAGGATGGTGCCCGTGCCCGAGACGAGCACGAGCAATCGTGACTGGCTGACGACGAGCTCCTTTGCCGGCCTGACTCGCGGGCGGCTTCCCGCCTGCCGGGCAGGCGAATCCCCGAGGCATCAGCGTACCCCGCTGGCAGCCGGCCGCTTCCGCTGGCCGGAACGGCGGACGGCCCGGCGCGGTGGACGGGCGCAGCGCGGCGCAGTGGGCGGAGCGCTGCTCGGGTCCGGCGCGTTACGGCAGGGCTGACGGGCCTGCCCGAGGACGACGCTGGCCGCGCGGCGGGTCACCTTCCCACGGATCCACGTAAATGAAGTGCCCGTCGCCGGCCTCGGCTGCCGGGTCCGCCACCGGTGCTGCTACTGGCACTCGCGCGGCGCCGCGCTGCCCGGCCAGCGCGCCTGTCATGCGCAGGGCGCGATAGTTCGCCACGCCTGCGGTGACCGCTGCGCTCACGCCGATCTCCAGTGCCGATACGAGGCCCACCTGCCAGGCGGACGGTCCGACCGCAGCGAGCCGCCCGTCGCCCAGCGGCCCGCCGGAGACGGCCGCCAGTAGTCCGAGCAGAATGCCTGCCACCGCGCCGCATGCGAGGCCCAGCAGCGGTGCGGTGTCCAGGGAGAGCGCCGGCGCGGCCCGGACCAGCAGGACCCCGCCGAGCACGCCGGCCAGGTACGGCATCGCCAGGACGGTCGGCCCGATCCAGCCGGGCATCGCCGCGTGCAGTCCCGGCGGCAGGGCTGCCAGCATCGGGAACGCTGGCAGCTGTGCCAGCGCCGAGCCAGTGGGCCCGACCACGGTGCCGGAACCGAACGCGAAGCCTGGGCCGAGCGAGAACGCGATGGCCCAGATCACCGCATTCGGCAGGTAGCCGAGCTCCAGCAGGAACAGCAGGACCGAGCCGATAACGCCCGGACTGAGGTCCCGCTCCAGCACGGCAGCCTCGTGCATGTGCACGGCCAGTGATGTCCCGGCGACCAGCGCTCCTGCCGCAGCAAGGGTGGCGAGCGCGCCCGCGACGCCGACCACGACTGATCTCGGCCGGGCCGGCAACAGCCGGACGAGCTGCGGCCACGGGGCCAGCGCCCGTGCGCCGCCGAGCCCGCCAGCGGCGAACGCCAGCAGCAGCCCCCAGGCCACCGACTGCAATAGCGACGACGACTCCAGCGCTGACCTGCTGGCCAGAGCTAGCGCTCCGGTCAGCAACGCGTACGGCGCAGCAAGCGCCACCGCTGCGGAGCCGACGTGGCGCAGCCGCCGCACCTGCGCCGCCCTGACAACCCACTGGCCCGCCCGCCACAGCAAAGCGCCCGGCAGCAGGACCAGGCCGAGCGGAAGCAGGCCGATCCTGCCCGCGCCTCGAAACGTGAAGCCAACATGCTGGCCCACCAGCCAGAGCGCCGCCGACATGCGCAGGACATCGGGCAGGCCGACGCCCTTGTGCGGCGCCGCGATCCAGCCGATCAGCGCCAGCAAGGCAAGGACCGCAACGCCGGTCGCCGTGACCGCGACCGCGGCTAGCACACCCGCCACGAGCAGCGACCGCTCGCCTCCGCCGGCTCCGTTCCTCGCGGAGCCCCTGTTTCCAGGGGCACTGTCTCCAGGAGCACTGCTTCCAGGAGCACTGTTACCGGGAGCGCTACCCCGCTGGCCTCTGCCCCGGTGACCGCTGCCAGCCGGACCACCGGCCGGCCGCGCACCGGGCTGGGCGCGTCTGGCGGCCTGTCCTGCACCCACGGCGAAAGCAGTCACAAGACTCAAGCCTGGCAATCCAGCACGGCCCAGCGGCGGAGGCGCGCCGGAGTGTCAGGAACGGGAGCCTCGCGCGGAGGAGAATGGCGGAGCAGGAACAGCCCGGCAGAGGCGTACCAAGACAGCCCCAGTCCACTTCCACTGGGCCAGCCGGCGCCCACTGGGCCAGCCGACGGCCACTGGGCCAGCCGGCACGCGCTGAGCAGGCCGGCGCGGCGGGGCCTACCCGGCCTGCATGACCTCGCGAACCAGGGCGGCCGTCTCGCTCGGAGTCCGGCCGACCCGGACGCCGACCTTCTCGAGCGCCTCCTTCTTTGCCTGCGCGGTGCCGGCGGAGCCGGAGATAATCGCGCCGGCGTGGCCCATCGTCTTGCCTTCCGGCGCCGTGAAGCCCGCCACGTAAGCGACGACGGGCTTAGTCACGCTCTTCTCGATGAAGGCAGCCGCCCGCTCTTCGGCGTCGCCGCCGATCTCGCCGATCATGACGATTGCGTCCGTTTCCGGATCGTCCTGGAACGCCTTCAGGCAGTCGATGTGGGTCGTCCCGATGATCGGGTCACCACCGATGCCCACCGCAGTTGAGAAGCCGATGTCCCGCAGCTCGTACATCATCTGGTAAGTCAGCGTGCCGGACTTCGAGACAAGTCCGATCCGGCCCTCCGAGGTGATGTCGGCCGGGATGATGCCGGCGTTGGACTTGCCCGGTGAAGCGACGCCAGGGCAGTTCGGGCCGACGATCCTGGTGACGTTCCCCGTCGCGACCGCGTGAGCCCAGAACGCGGCGGTGTCGTGCACCGGTACACCCTCGGTGATCACGATGACGAGCGGGATGCGCGCGTCGATTGCCTCGATGACAGCGCCCTTAGTGCCGGCCGGCGGCACGAAGACCACAGAGACATCGGCGCCGGTAGCCTCCATCGCCGCGCCTACGCTCGCGAAGACCGGCACTGCCTGGCCTGACAACTCGACGGTCTGGCCCGCCTTGCGCGGGTTCGTGCCCCCGACGACGTTGGTGCCTGCCGCGATCATCCGCGCACCGTGCTTGCGGCCCTCCGACCCGGTGATGCCCTGCACGATAACGCGGCTGTCGGCGTTCAGGAAGATCGCCATGTCATGCTCCGTTCACGGCCGCGGCGGCCAGTTCGGCGGCGCGGCGCGCCGCATCGTCCATGGTGGCGACCTGCTCCACGACCGGCAGGGCGGCCTCGGCCAGGATCCGGCGTCCCTCGGTGGCGTTGTTGCCGTCGAGCCGGACCACGATGGGATGCCTGACTGGCTCGCCGCGCTCGGCCAGCAGGGCCATCGCGGACACGATCCCGTTGGCGACCTCGTCGCACGAGGTAATGCCGCCGAACACGTTGACCAGGACACTGCGCACATCCGGATCGGACAGCACGATGTCGAGTCCGTTGGCCATCACCTCCGCCGAGGCGCCACCGCCGATGTCCAGGAAATTGGCTGGCCGCACGCCGCCGAAATCCTCACCGGCGTAAGCGACGACGTCCAGGGTGGACATCACCAGGCCCGCGCCGTTCCCGATGATCCCGACCGATCCGTCGAGCTTCACATAGTTCAGGTGCTTGGCCTTCGCGCGCGCCTCAATCGGGTCGACCGCGGTCGGATCCGCGAAGGATGCCCAGTCCTGCCGGAAGGCGGCGTTGTCGTCGAGGGTGACCTTGGCGTCGAGCGCGACGACCCGGCCGTCGCCGGTGTAGACGAGCGGATTGACCTCGACCAGGGTCGCATCCTCGTCAGTGAAGACAGCCCACAGCCGCTCGGCGAGTTGCGCAGCGCCTTCTTGCGCTTCCTCCGGCAGGCCACCGGCCCGGACGATCTCCAGCGCTTTGGCGCGGTCGACGCCTGTCAGCGGGCTGACCGGGATCTTGGCCAGCGCGTCCGGGTGAGTCCTGGCCACTTCCTCGATCTCGACGCCGCCCTCGACCGAGCACATCGACAAAAAGGTGCGCTCGGCGCGGTCGATGAGGAAGGACAGGTAATACTCCTGCGCGATGTCAGTGTCCTCAGCCACCAGAACGGTGTGCACGGTGTGACCCTTGATGTCCATGCCCAGGATGGCCGCGGCCTTGGCCCGGGCTTCGTCCGGACTATCGGCCAGCTTCACCCCGCCAGCCTTGCCCCGGCCGCCGGTCTTCACCTGGGCCTTGATCACAACGAGGGGCTTCGCATCGCCCTTCCTGGCTGCGACGTCCTCGGCAATCTGCTTAGCCTCATCCGCTGTGCTGGCCACCTTGCCTTGCGGAATCGGGACACCGTATTCGGCGAATAGCTCTTTCGCCTGATACTCGAACAGGTCCACTCGGGTCCGTCCTTCGTGCTCGGGGGATCAGTGCGGCGCCTCCGTCGCCCTGCGGCTGGAAGCCTAATGCCGGCCTGGCTCGCGCTGGGCAACTGGGTAGCCGGCCGCAGTACCTAGGCAGCTGGCTCGGTGGCTAACCGACGGGTTCGGCGCTGCCGAGTTCTGACCGGACCCAGTCCACGATCTCGGTCGTCGTCGCACCGGGAGTAAAGATCTTCGCCACGCCCAGCTGCTCGAGCTCGGCGATGTCGGCATCCGGGATGATGCCCCCGCCGAAAACTGTGATATCGGTCGCGTCTTTCTCCGCCAGCAGCTCGAGGACGCGGCGGAACTGGGTCATGTGCGCTCCGGACAAGACCGACAGGCCGATCGCGTCTGCGTCCTCCTGGAGGGCTGCAGAGACGATCTGCTCCGGTGTCTGATGCAGCCCGGTGTAGATGACCTCCACCCCGGCATCGCGCAGTGCCCGTGCCACCACCTTCGCCCCGCGATCATGACCGTCCAGGCCGGGCTTGGCGATGATCACCCGGATACTGCTCATGGAACCCTCCGACCAGCCTTGGCGCTGCCGACATGACGGCAGACGATTCAGCGTAACCGGCATGGGGGGCGCGGGCCGACCGGCTGGCACGGTATCGCTTCGCCAGGCGCGCCGCGCTAGCCGTCAGGGAGCCAGCGCGCCGGTCAGTCCCTCCAGGTACCTGTCGAGCAGGCTGCCGTCGGGGTCGTAGGTCGGGTTCACCTCGGTCAGCACCAGCGCGGCGCAGGACGGATGGCGCAGCAATACGCGCAGGCAGCGCACCACGTGCTCGAGCCTGACACCAGAGTTGTAATGCGGGAAGTTGCCAAGCGGCAGATCACCGGAATCGATCACGTCGACGTCGAAATGGACGATCATCGGCCCGCCGCCCGCCAGCGCGGTCAGCGCCTTACGCGCTGCCGCCTCCGGGTCTGCCGTCAGCTCGGGGGCCTCGGTATAGCTCACTCCGTTCTCGGCGAGGAACCTGCGGTCGTCGTCAGTCTCCTCGCGCGGATCACAGCCGACTATCGCCAGCCGGGACGGGTGCAGAAGCGGCGGCTGGCCAGCAAGCCCGGCAAGCTCAGGTTCCCCGTAGCCGAGAAGATGCGCGATGCCGGTATCGTCCAGGATCCCGGACCGCTCTGGCGACAAAGCCCCGAGGTCCGCGTCTCCGTCAACGTAAGCGAGTCCGACGTCTGGATGGACGCGCCTGAAGCCGGCGACGACACCGAGCGTGATCGTGCAGTCGCCGCCGATTATCAGCGGGCGCTGACCGTCCTGAACCTGGCCGCCGACCGCGTCCGCAACCTCGCGCGCGACCTTGACAACCGCGTTGAGGTTGCGCGCCTGCGGATGAGCGTGGTCGACAGCGAAGACTGAGCCGGTCAGGTCGCCCTCGTCGGTAACGCTGATCCCTGCGGCCCGGAACCGATCGACAAGACCACCGGCCCTGAGCGCGGCTGGGGCTTTGTCCTGCCCGGCGTGATGTGCCCCGGCGCTGGTAGGCACGCCTATCAGCGTCCAGTCGCTCCTGATCTCGCCGGTACTCATATCGCGTCTCCCGTCCAGACCCAAGTCGGCGGATGCCCACCGACGTCACCATCATTAGACCTTTGCTAGTAACGACACTACAAGGCCGGGATGCGTCACGCAACCAGCAGAAGTAAGATGGTGGTGACGTTCGCTCTACCAAGACCAACACGGAGGCGGCTGATGGCGGCCACACCGGACCGAGCAGCCGGAAGCGACCCGCACATCGGTCAGGCTCCTGGCCGTCTCGCGCTGCTGCAGGCATTCGTCAACACGCTGGACATCGAGCAGGCAACGGACAAGCTGAGTTCTCCGGCAGCGCTCGATAGTTGGCTGCGGTCGGCGGGCCCGGGCGGCGACCGAGCAGACCGGGCGGGGCCGGCCGACCTGGCGCTGGCTGTGGACCTAAGGGAAGCGCTGCGCGGGGTCTTGCGGTCACATGTAGGGCGCAAGCCCGCTGCGGTAGCAGAGTCCGCCGCCCGGCTTGCCGAGATCGCCTCATCGATGCAGGCGAGAATCGCTGCAGCAGCCGACGGGAGCCTCCGCGTAGTCGCGGACGAGCGGGGCGGTCAGGCGGCATTGGCTGAGCTGCTGCTGATTGCCGCCGAGGCGCAGACTCTCGGCACCTGGAGCCGGCTCAAAGTGTGCAGCGCGGACGACTGCCAGTGGGCCTTCTACGACCGCTCTCCTACCCGCAGCGGCTGCTGGTGCAGCATGCAGATCTGCGGGTCGCGGGCCAAGGCCCGGGCATATCGCAGCAGGGTAGGAAATAGCCGCTGAGGCTTCCGGGCTGTGCCTGATGCCGTAGCGCGGCATGCCCTGTGTGCGCTAGAGCTTCTCGATCGGCGCGTACCGCAGTACCAGGTGCTTGATGCCGTAGTCGCCGCCAAAATCGATCTTGGCCTCCGGGTCGTCACCGCGGCCCTCGACCGACAGCACGGTGCCGAGGCCATAAGAATCGTGGTTGACCCGGTCGCCGGGCTGCAGCGACGGGACCGGCCGGTTGCCGACAGCGCGAACGCCAGGCCGCCTGGCCAGCCGCTCCGAAGCCGGCTGGGTGGCGGCCGACTCGTCCCGGCGCCACTCGATCAGTCCCGCGGGAATCTCGGTCAGGAACCGGGACTGCCGGTGATAACCGGGGCGACCGAACCAGGTACGCGTCGCCGCCCTGGTCACGTAGAGCCGCTGCATCGCCCTGGTGATGCCGACGTAGGCGAGTCGCCGTTCCTCGGCCAGCTCCCGCTCGTCTCCCATAGACCGCTCATGCGGGAAGACGTTCTCCTCCAGGCCGGTCAGGAAGACGACGGGGAACTCCAGGCCCTTGGCGGTATGCAGCGTCATCAACGTCACCATGCCGCCGTGCTGCTCACCCTCCGGGATTTCGTCCGCGTCCGCGACTAGCGAGACCTGCTCAAGGAACTCGGCCAGCGTCCCGTCTGGATTACGAGCGTCGAACTCGCGCGCCACGGAGACCAGCTCGGTCAGGTTCTCGATCCGGCTTGCGTCCTGCAAGTCGGAGGAGGCCTGCAGTTCGGCCACGTAACCGGTCCGCTCGAGCACGGCCTCGGTCAAGTCGCCAACCGGGCCCGCCGCTGCCAGCTCCCTCAACCCGCTCATCAGGTCGTTGAAGCCCTCGATCGCGCGCGCGGACCTGGTCGCCAGCCCCGGAACGTCGTCCGGCCGGGCAAGCGCGGCCGCGAAGCTGATCTTGTCCCGGCTGGCCAGCGCGGCCACGTACTCCTCGGCGCGGTCGCCGATACCGCGCCGGGGCGTGTTGAGCACCCGGCGCAGCGATACCTCGTCGCCGGGGTTGGCGATCAGGCGCAAGTAGGCCAGCAAGTCGCGGACTTCCCTGCGCTCGTAGAAACGGACGCCGCCAACGACCTTGTACGGCAGCCCGGACCGGATGAACACTTCCTCGAAAACGCGGGACTGCGCGTTCGTCCGGTAGAAGACGGCAACCTCACCAGGCGCCGCCTCGCCCGCGTCGGACAGCCGGTCGACTTCCTCGGCTACGAATGCCGCCTCGTCGTGCTCGCTGTCGGCGACGTACCCGGTGATCGGCGGCCCGTCGCCCGCCTCGGACCAGAGATTCTTCGGGATCCGGCCCGGATTGCGGGAGACCACGGCGTTGGCTGCGGCCAGGATGTTCTGCGTCGAGCGGTAGTTCTGCTCGAGCAGGATCACCCGCGCCCCGGCGAAGTCCCGCTCGAACTCCTCAATGTTCCTGATCGTTGCGCCGCGGAAAGCGTAGATCGACTGGTCGGCATCGCCGACGACGACAAGCTCCGCGGGCGACTCGCCGCCTGACCCGGCCAGCTCGCGGACCAGCACGTATTGCGCATGGTTCGTGTCCTGGTACTCGTCGACCAGGACGTGCCGGAACCTGTCCCGGTACTCGGCAGCGAGGTCAGGGAAAGCCTGCAGCAGGTTGACGGTCACCATGATCAGGTCGTCGAAGTCCATCGCGCCGGCCGCGACCAGCCGGCGCTGGTACTCCGCGTATGCCTCGCCGAGTGCCTTCTCCCGGTAGCCGCTGGCCCGCGCCAGGACCGTTTCGTAATCGATCAGCTCGTTCTTCAGGTTCGAGACCTGGTTGATCATCCCTTTCGGCGGGAAGAACTTGGCGTCCAGCTCAAGCTCACGGCAGACCATGGCCATCAGCCGCTGCGAGTCGGCCTGGTCATAGATGGAGAAGCTGGACGGATAGCCGAACCGCCGGGCCTCCCGGCGCAGGATCCGCACGCAGGCCGAGTGAAAGGTCATCAACCACATCGACCGCGCCCGCGCGCCGGTGAGCGATGCCGCCCTGGCAGCCATCTCCCCGGCGGCCTTGTTCGTGAAGGTAATCGCGAGGACCTGGCTCGGCGCCACCTCGCGCTCCGCCAGCAGGTAGGCGATCCGGTGAGTGAGCACCCGGGTCTTGCCGGAGCCGGCACCGGCCACGATCAGCAGGGGGCTGCCCTCGTGCAGGACAGCGGCACGCTGCTGCGGGTTCAGCCCGTCCAGCAGGGAATCGACAACCAACGCGGTCACCTGCCTAAGCCTAGGCGGAACCGCCGACATCCGGGCGACCACGCGCAGGGCCCAATGACAGCCGTCCGCGAGTCAGCGCGGCCAGCGCGCGGTTACCAGCGCCGCGGGCACGATCTCGACCGGGAACGGGGTAGCCGTGGCGAACTGTTGCTCGCCGGCTGCGCGGCCGACCTCGGTGTATGTGTCCTTCATCAGCGCGTATGCGGTCAGCGATGGCTGGTCTGGGTCTGGCACCACGATCCAGTAGCCCGGGATGCCGAATTCCGCATAAACGATCTTCTTTCGGCCGCGGTCGTAGTGCGCCGTACTCGGCGACGCGATCTCGATGATCAGCTCGGGCGGGCGGGTCACGTTCTTGTCAGCGACGCCAACAGTGTCCGCCCGGACGACGACAAGGTCAGGAATCCGGTACTGGATTTCGCTCATCACAACGCCGGGACCCGGCAGCAACTCGAACTCGGGCGGGCAGGCGGCATCCAACAGCACCTGGAGCCGGTGCAGGACACGCTGGTGAATGGTCACGGGGGCGGGCGACACGACGAGCACCCCGTCATCCAGCTCGTAACGACAGCCGTCGTCGGGCGTGAGATCCAGGTCGGCCACTGTCAGCGGCCGGTCCACTGGCAGCACGAACTGCGGGGCAGTCATGACACTCATGGTCTCTCCGATCCGTCATGACCGCCACCTTGCCCGCCGCTACCGAAAATCCGGAGCGACCCATAAGAATGCGGAAGGCCCGCGCCAGGTCGTCCCGGCGCGGGCCTTCGAGCGGGTTTGCTACTTGTCAGGAACGAGTGTGGGCGTCGAGCGCGTCAGCGTCTGCTTGCGGAAGAACGCCGGGTGGACAACCCGCACGTAGATGAACGCGAGCAGGCCCACGACCCAGGACAGGAAGACAATCACGAACACGCCGCCGATCACCCAGTGCAGCCCCGGCACCGTAAAGCTGGTGTAGGACGATTCATTAGCGCTGTTCATGTCCCAGTCCAGCCACAGGCTCCAGCCGCCGAGGAACCACAGCATCGCGCCGCCGAGGAACGGCAGGATGCCCTGCATCCAGAGGTTGCGTGCGCTGCTGGTCAGGTTCTTGCGGTAGTACCAGACACAGGTGAAGCCGGTCAGCCCGTAGTAGGTGGCGATGAAGACGCCGCAGCTGGTCACCGCGTCGGAGATCACCTGGCCGCCGGACATGTAATTGAACGCCGCGTACAACACGATCGAGATGGCGCCCATGACCAGCGTCGACACCGTCGGGGTCATGTGCTTGCGGTGCATCTTGGCGAAGGCCGGCGGCAGTGCCTGATAGGTCGCCATCGACAGGGTCGTCCTAGCTGTCGGCAGGATCGTCGTCTGCGTGGACGCAGCGGCCGAGGACAGGACCATCAGGAGCAGCAGCCGGTAAAGGACGTTGCCAAAGACGCCGGTGCCGAAGACCGCGTGGCCGAGCACGGAGAGCACGTCGCCAGAGTTGTTCCCGTTAGCGAGGCCGATGCCTTTGGTTCCGATTCCGGCGAACGACTGCGCGCCGAAGATCGCAATGCCGTAGGTGACCACGAGGATGACCGTGGACACCATCGCCGCCCGGCCGGGGGTCTTGGTCGGGTTCTTGGTTTCCTCGTTCACCGACAGGGCGGTGTCCCAGCCCCAGTAGATGAACACCATGAGGATCAGCCCGGCAGCAAAGGCGCTGAATGACAGGCCTGACGGGTTCAGCCAGGACCAGCTCGGCTGGATCGACACCGGCGGGTGATGGCCGGTACCGACCTTGACCAGCGCGACCACCGAAAGCACGATCAGCATCGTGATCTCGATCGACAGCAGCGCCTTCTGGAAGTTCGCCGAGACCTCAATGCCGCGGTAGCAGATGTAGGTCATGAAGACGATCCACAGGACACCGGTCAGCAGCACCCAGCCGCTCGCCGGGTTCTTGCCAATGCCATTGGCATTGAACAGCAAGAAGATGTACTGGCCGGCCACCTGAGCCAGGCTCGCCATCACCAGGATGTCGGCGACCACGATGGCCCAGCCGCCCGCCCAGCCGGTCTTCGGCCCGAACGCGCGAGTCGCCCAGGTGAAGGTGGTGCCAGCGTCCGGGTCAGCCTTATTGAGCTCGCTGTAGCCGATAGATGTCAAGATCATCGGCACGAATGCGAGTATCGCGACGAGCGGCGACTTGAGTCCCACCGCCAGCACGACGAAGCCCAGCGTCGCCGCCAGGCTGTAGGCGGGGGCGACAGAAGCGGTAGCGATCACCGTGCTGGAGATCAGGTTAAGGGCACCAGACTTGAGGCCCTTATCCCTGATTTGCTCTACCGGCTGTAGCTCAGGGGTGGTGGTGGCCATCTACCTGATCGTCCCCTCCCGAATCACCCGAACCACATCAGGCTCGGCAAATTTGGCGTAACGCTCGCTCACTGAGAGTAGCCGTATGCTAGGCGTATGCGCATCAAGCAACGGTTCTAGCATGCCCCAAAGACGAAGGCAACGGTTTCAGTTGTAACGTGTGCAAATCGCGACTGGTACCGTCGCACCACCGTCGAACACAAAGCTAGGATCACTGCATGCGCATACTGCTAGTCGGGGCCGGCGGAGTCGGCACCGCCTTCGCCCGGATCGCCGCCCGTCGCCCGTTCGCAGAGCTGGTCATCGCCGATTACGACCTGGCCAGGGCGCAGCACGCGGCCGCCGCCAAGGACGGCTACACAGCAGTTCAGCTTGACGCCAGGGACGAGGCAGCTACTGCGGCGCTGCTGGCCGAGTATCGCTGCGACGCGCTGATGAACGCAACCGACCCGCGCTTTGTCATGCCCCTGTTCCGCGCCTCGCTGGCTGCCAGGGTGCACTACCTGGACATGGCGATGTCGCTGTCACATCCCGATCCGGCAGAGCCGTACGCCAAGACCGGGGTGAAGCTCGGCGACGAGCAGTTCGCGCTGTCGGCACAGTGGGAGCAGACGGGCAAGCTCGCCGTCGCCGGGATCGGCGTCGAGCCCGGCCTGTCCGACGTGTTCGCCCGGTACGCGGCGGATCAGCTCTTCAGCGAGATCGACCAGCTCGGCGTCCGGGACGGCGCCAACCTGACCGTGGCGGGCTACGACTTCGCGCCTACCTTCTCCATCTGGACCACCATCGAGGAATGCCTCAACCCGCCGGTGATCTGGGAGGCAGACCGTGGCTGGTTCACCACGGCACCGTTCAGCGAGCCGGAGACCTTCACCTTCCCAGCCGGCATCGGGCCGGTCGAATGCGTCAACGTGGAGCACGAGGAAGTGCTCCTCATGCCCCGCTGGGTTAAGGCGAACCGGGTCACCTTCAAGTATGGTCTCGGCGAGGAGTTCATCGACGTCCTGAAGACCCTGCACAAGCTCGGGCTGGATGCCACCGCACCGGTCGCCGTCGGCGGCGGCAGCGTCTCGCCACGAGATGTCGTCGCAGCCTGCCTGCCCGACCCGGCCACCCTCGGGGACAAGATGTCCGGCCTGACCTGTGCCGGGACCTGGGTCACCGGCACCGGAAAGGACGGTGCACCCCGCGAGGTGTACCTCTACCACGTAGCCGACAATGCGCAGACAATGGCGGAGTACGGCTCGCAAGCGGTGGTCTGGCAGACCGCTGTCAATCCGGTGGTCGCGCTCGAGCTCATCGATTCCGGCGCCTGGACCGGGACCGGTGTGCTCGGCCCCGAGGCACTGCCGCCGCAGCCGTTCCTTGACCTGCTGACGGACTACGGTTCACCGTGGGCATGCGAAGAGCGCACGCCGACGGGCGCCTGACCGGGCGGCAGGAACGCGAGAACTAGACAGCCCTTCATAACCGGAACGGAGTCGACCGTGGCTTATGACCTCCAGAACTTTGTCGGTGGACAATGGACCGACTTGTCTTATGACAAGCGCGCCGACTTGATTGACCCGAGCACGGGTGAGGTATTCGCGACCGCCCCGGTCTCGGGCGAGGCCGAAGTGGACGCCGCGTTTGCCTCAGCCGCCGACGCGTTCCCTGGCTGGCGCGATTCAACGCCCGCCGAGCGCAGCCTGGCGCTGCTGCGGATCGCCGACGCGATCGAGGCGCGAGCGGACGAGTTCGTCAAGGCCGAGTCTCAGAACACTGGCAAGCCGCTCGGCCTCACCGCCTCGGAGGAGATCCCGCCGATGGTGGATCAGATCCGGTTCTTCGCAGGCGCTGCCCGGATGCTCGAGGGCCGCTCCGCGGGCGAGTACATGGCGGGGTTCACCTCGTTCATCCGGCGCGAGCCCATCGGGGTCTGCGCAGCGGTGACGCCGTGGAACTACCCGATGATGATGGCGGTGTGGAAGTGGGCGCCCGCGCTGGCGGCCGGCAACACCATGGTGCTCAAGCCGTCGGACACCACGCCGTACTCCACGCTGTTGATGGCCGAGCTGATGAGTGAGTTCCTGCCAGCCGGCGTATTCAACGTCATCTGCGGCGACCGTGACACCGGCCGGGCGCTGGTCGCACACAAGGTGCCGCAGATGGTGTCCATTACCGGATCCGTGCGAGCCGGCATGCAGGTGGCACAGGCGGCCGCAGCCGACCTGAAGCGGGTGCACCTCGAGCTCGGCGGCAAGGCACCGGTCATCGTCTTCGACGACGCCGACCCGGAGAAGGCGGCCGAGGCGATCGCGATCGCCGGCTACTTCAACGCCGGACAGGACTGCACCGCCGCGACCAGGGTGCTAGCCGGCCCGCGCATCCACGACGACTTCGCCGCCGCGCTAGCCGAGCAGGCCAAGGCGCAGGTGACGGCAGGCCCTGACAATGCCGACGCAACCTACGGGCCGCTGAACAACGCCAGCCAGCTGGAGCGGGTCTCCGGGTTCATGTCCCGGCTGCCCGACCATGCCCGCGTGCTGGCTGGCGGCAACCGAGTCGGCGAGAAGGGCTACTTCTACGCCGCAAGCGTGGTGGACGGGCTCGAGCAGAACGACGAGATCATCCAGAACGAGGTATTCGGCCCGGTCATCACCGTACAGAAGTTCACCGATGAGGCCGAGGCGCTGCGGTGGGCCAACGGCACCGAGTACGGCCTGGCATCCTCAGTGTGGACATCCGACCACGGCCGCGCGATGCGGATGGCCCGCGCGCTGGACTTTGGCTGCGTCTGGATCAACACCCACATCCCGCTGGTCGCCGAGATGCCGCACGGCGGCTTCAAGCACTCCGGCTACGGCAAGGACCTGTCGATGTACGGGTTCGAGGACTACACCCGGGTCAAGCACGTGATGTCCTCGCTGGACTGATCAACGGCCCGCTCACCTCGCAGAGCGCCTGGGATCGCCCGGGCGCTCTGCGGGCTGGCACTCGTCGAGCGCATGGCACAGCTCGCCGGGCCCGTTGCGGGTGATGCGGCCAGCTGACGCGGGCCACGTTTACGCACACTGCCGCGCCCGGCCGACACCAGGCTTAGCCCCTCGCCCGCTGCCGCAGCAGCCAGCCGAGTCAGAAATGTCGGAGGGGACTGTTTAACTCACTCGCATGACAACCAGTTTGAGTGGGAAAGTCGCGCTTGTGGCCGGCGCCACGCGCGGCTGCGGCCGGGCGATCGCGGTGGAACTTGCACGGGCCGGGGCTTACGTATACGCCACTGGCCGCAGCAGCAAGGCTGCTGGCAGATCCGAGATGGACCGCCCGGAGACGATTGAGGGCACTGGTGAACTGATAACGGCTGCGGGCGGCAATGGCCAGGCCCTCCGGGTCGACCATCTCGAGCCTGAAGAAGTGGCCGGGCTAATCAAGCGGATCGACGGCGAGCAGGGTCGGCTCGACATTCTGATCAACGACATCTTCGGCGGCGACGCCTATATGCAGTGGGACAAGAAACTCTGGGAGCATGACCTATCCGGCGGCTTGCGGATGCTTCGTATGGGCATCGACACCCACTTGATCACCGCCGCGCTGGCTTTGCCGCTGATGCTCCGGCATCCGGGTGGACTCGTCGTCGAGATGACGGACGGCACCTTCGAGTACAACCGGAAATTCCGGGCGCGTGTCGGCTTCTACTACGACCTGGTCAAGGCGGCTGTCGGGCGGATCACCCTCGGGCTCACCGCCGAGCTTAGGGACGAGCACTGCACCGCGATCGCGGTTACCCCAGGTTGGCTCCGCTCCGAAGCCATGCTCGACGAGTTCGGCGTTACCGAGGAGAACTGGCGCGACGCCATCGAGCAGGTGCCGCACTTCTCTATTTCCGAGTCGCCGGCGTATGTTGCGCGTGGTTTGGCTGCACTTGCGGCCGACCCGGGAAACGTTCGGTACGCGGGCCAGTGCCTGTCCTCCGGACAACTCGCCCGGATCTACGGCATTACCGACGCCGACGGCTCCCGTCCGGATTGCTGGAGCTATGTCACCGAGATCGAGGACGCGGGCCTCGCCGCCCGAGAGAACGGTTACCGGTAGACGGCGTGCGGGCGCTCAGCCCGGAGCGCCGAGACCTTTGCCCGCCAGCCGGGCGGTCATCCGGGGCGCTGTAGAGCCCTTCCAGAGCGAGTTTGAGTGGCTTGACGCGCCCGACGCTGCCTGCCTGCCCGCCGGCCGGTGTCAGTTGGGAGGCGAAACCCGGTGAACCTGATGAGGCGGCGGGCTGGGCACGGCATCGGGATGGAGGATCGCAGCTATGGCCTCGACTCCGTCGACCAGGCGGGGGCCGGGGCGGACCACGATGCCGTCAGCGTCAATCGCCCAGACCGGAACGCCGGGAAAATGCCTGGCTACTGAGCGCGCCTGCTCGACGGCGCCCGGCAAGTGGTAACCGCACGGCGCGACGACGACGTAATCGGGATCCGCTGCCGCAATGGCCGGCCATGTCGTCGGGACCGATGCCTCGCCCGGCCGCGCCGCGACCGGCTGACCGCCCGCGGCCCTGACTAGATCCGGGATCCAGTGCCCGGCGCTGTACGGCGGATCCACCCATTCCACGACAGCCACCCGCGGCGTGGCCCGCCCGGCCACGCTTGCGGCGACCTGGGCAAGCCGGGCCTGCAGTTCGCTGACCAGCCGAGCGGCGCGGCCGGGCACGCCGGCTCGTGCTCCGACCGCCTGAATCGAGTCAAGGACATCGGCGAGTGAGTGCGGATCCAGGGATACCACCTGTGCCTGGCAGCCCAGGTAGTCCAACGCGTCCTCGACTTGCCCTGACGGCAGCGCGCAGACCCTGCACAGGTCCTGGGTCAAGATCAGGTCGGGTTTCAGCGCCGCCAGCGCCTGCGCGTGCAGCGTGTAAAGATCCCCGCCTGCCGCCAGTTGCTCGCGCACGTAGCTGTCGATCTCACCCGCAGTCATCCCGCGGGTATCCCGGCCTCCCACCACGACGGTCTTAGAGCGGGCCGCAGCTGGCTCGTCGCATTCGAACGTGACCCCCACCAACTGCTCGCCGAGGCCAAGCGCGTACACGATCTCAGTCGCCGAGGGCAGCAGCGAAACCAGGCGCACCAGGCAAGGATAGGCGCAGCGGCTACGCCAGCTTGGGCGCCGGCCTGGCAACTGGCTTGCCCGCCGCTGAGCGGGCTCTTCGCAACAGGCCGCTTGTGCGCCACGGCTCGAGGTCAGAGCGGCCACCGGCCAATCGGCGGGGTGGTGCTTGCGCTCCGGCCTGCGCGGGCACGTTTTCGGTGAGGCGTCTGGACGGGCCGCTGGCACCGGCCGCCAGACGATCCGGTGCGACAAGGGCCATTGACATGCGATTCACCGAGTACTCCTTCGGCTCCGTACAGGTCGACGGCGTGACTTACGATCACGACCTGATCATCGACCGCGGGAAGATCCGCAAGCGCAAAAAGGGCGCATCCAAGAAATTCCGTGACGCCTACGGGCACACTCCACTGTCGACCGCCGAGGACCTTCCCTGGCACTGCCGGCGGCTAGTGATCGGCACCGGGGCTGATGGCGCGTTGCCGGTCATGGAGCAGGTCCGGCACGAGGCCGACCGGCGCAAGATCGATCTTGTCGCCCTGCCCACAGCTGCTGCGATCGGCGTGCTGACCGATACCGTCACGGACACCAACGCCGTCCTGCACCTCACCTGCTGACCACGCCCCACAGTTGCTCGCTCTCCGCAGCTGGGGCTCTGCTCTGAATGGCTCGCTCGGGTCCGTGCATGCCAGTCAAGCCGGCGAAGCTCGCCCAGATCGTAGGGAGACGACCAATGTGGTACCAACGTCTCAATATCCGGCGCCGTTCTTCGCGGGTAGCTATCGCCGTCCTTGTTGTGGCCGCCGCAGCGCTGCCGGTCATCTCGGCAGGCAGAGTCGCGGCTAGCGGGCCGGCAGTTTCGGGCGTGCCTACCGAATCAACGCTCGTGCACAGGCTCACGACTTGCCTGGCATCCGGACAAACGAAGCCGACGGTCGTTCTGGTCCACGGTGCCTGGGCCGACGCCTCCAGCTGGAGCGGCGAAGTCGCCACCTTGCAGGCCGCTGGCTATGACGTGCGAGCGATTGCGAACCCGCTCCAGAACCTCACCACGGACTCGCAATACGTCGCCGCGTACGTCAAGACCATTCACGGCCCGGTGGTGCTCGCCGGCCACTCCTACGGAGGGTCCGTCATCACGAATGCAGCGGCCGGGCTAGCTAATGTCAAGAGGCTGGTCTACGTCGATGCGGCCGCACCGGCGCCGGGCCAGGCCACCGGCCAGGTCTCAGGTGCTGGTTCTGTCCTGACCAAGCTGAAGCCGGCCGAGCTGTTCTTCACCACCACCAACCCGACCTCTTCCACAGGTGCGCCCGAGCTGTACCTGAAGGAGAGCATCTTCCTCCACAATTTCGCCACCGACCTGCCGCCCAACAAGGCCAGGGTGCTGTGGGCGTCCCAGCGCGGAGCATCCATGGCTGCCTTCACCACGCCCTCGACGGCGGCGGCCTGGAAAACGATCCCGTCCTGGTACTTCATCAGCACCGGTGATCAGATAATCACGCCTGCCTCAGAGCTAACGATGGCTCATCGGGCACACTCGCATATCACCAAGTTCCACGGCGGATCACACCTGACGCTGATATCGCACCCGAACGCGGTAACCGCCGTCATTGCATCGGCGATCTGCTCACTGCGCAGGTAACGCCCCGCCATGATCACGTGAAGAATGTTTCGCCGCCGATACGGATCTCTTCGTGATCATGGCCGGTAGCACTGCCAGACTGCGCTAGCCGCGGCGGGCCCGGCGCCGACGCAGGCCGAAGATCACCAGGAGTACCGCGATCAGCGCCGCCGCAGCCGGGGCTGCGCGCTTGAGCACCGGCAGCCCTGCCACGTCGAGCAGGTCAATCGCGTCGTTATCCGGCGGCTGCCAGCCGCTCGGCTCTCGCTGGACCGGTACCTGCGCGGCCGGGGGCGTCTCGTGCCTGGCCGGCCGGATCGGTGTCACCTCGGCCAGATCTTCGTCGGCCGCCGCCTCCGCGGCGGCGTGCCTGCCAGCAGCCGAAGCCGCGGCGCCATTCAGATCGGCCGCCGGCTCGCCCGCCCCGGCAGGCTGTACTGCCTCCGCCGCACCGCCAGCCGACGTGGCCGGGGCCGTGGTTTCTGAAGGACCCGGGGCCTCGGACGGACCGGGGGCCTCCGCCGGCGCAAGTGCGAGGCCGCGGTCCGCGAGCTTGGCCTTGATGTCGGCCAGCGACGCAGGGCCCAGGCCGTCGATGGCTAGCAGCTGCTGGTCAGTCCGCCGGGTCAGGTCCCCGAGGGTCTGGATGCCGTCGTGGCGCAGGCTGCTCCAGGCCCTGGTGCTGAGGTTGAGTACGTCGATCGGCAGCGCCTCGTCCGAAGTGCTGTCGGTCAGGGCTACCACGTTCCCGCCCGGAATTTCTTCTTCCTCGGAGATATCCGCGTCTGCTGCGAGCATGGCCGCCAGGTTGTTGGCGAAGATGCCAATCAGCTTCCCGCTGACCTCGGTCATGACGCCCCGGCCGAACTGGGCCGGCTTGCCCGTCACGTTCAGCGTCGTGTGCACCGTGACCAGGGTGTTGTCGCCTTCGGGCGTCAGCTGCGACCGCACCGACGCCGACGCGGTGCCCGCGCCACGAGTTTCCTTGCCGGACGCCTCCAAGGTCACCACACCCGCGTCCCGGTCCCGCTCGGTGAATTTCGCGGTTCCGGCATAGGTCATGGTGATCGGGCCGACCTTGACCTTAATCCGGCCCGCGATGCTGTCACCCTCGACCGAGTCAAGGGTGGCGCCAGGCATGCACGGCGCCACCCGCTCGACGTCCAGGAGCACGTCCCACGCTCGCTCCGCCGGTACCGGGACCGAGAATGAGTGCTCGAGCTCCATGTATCAGACTCCTGCCGCTGCCTCCAGAGCACGCCCGGTCAGCACCCGCGCGAGATGTCGCCGGTAATCCGGCGCTCCGTGCAGGTCCGCAGGCGGCTGTGTTCCCTCGGCCGCGCCAGCTGCGGCTTCCCGCAGCGTCTCGGAACTGGCGAGCGCGCCGGCCGCGGCCGTCTCGACGGCAGCCGCCCTGATCGGCACCGAACCCATGTTGGTCAGCCCGACCCTTGCCTCGGCCACGTGGCCGTCGGAGCGCCGCACCAGCGCCGCGACGCCGACAATTGCCCACGCCTGCGCGGTCCGGTGGAACTTCTCATAACGATATCCCCAGTCGGCACCGAGCTTTGGCACCCGGATGCCGGTGAGAATCTCGCCGGGCCCAAGTGTCGTGGTCAGGTAGTCGACGAAGAACTCGCCAGCAGGGATCTCCCGGCTTCCCGACGGGCCAGCGGCGATCAAGGTCGCGTCCAGCGCCAGGATGACGGCTGGCAGGTCACCGGCCGGGTCAGCGTGCGCTAGCGAGCCACCGATCGTGCCGCGATGCCGGACGGCCGGGTCGGCGACGGTGCCTGCCGCCTCCGCCAGCAGCCCGCAATACTCGGCGATCAGCGGATCGTGAACGACCTGGTAGTGCGTCGTCCTGGCGCCGATCAGCAAATGGTCGCCGCCATCGGTGACGCCGTTCAGTTCGTCCAGGCCGCCGATATCTACTAGCAGCTCCGGGTAGGAAAGACGCAACCGCAGCAGCGGGAGCAGGCTCTGCCCGCCAGCGATCACCTTGGCGTCCTCACCGCCGCCGGCAAGAGCGCTCACCGCGTCGCCGACAGACAACGGCCGGACGTAGTCGAACTTGGCCGGGATCATGCCGCGCCTCCGCTCTGCTCGCTGCTCTGTGCTGGCTGGCTTTGGGCTGCCTGGATCGCACGCCAGACCCGTTCCGGTGTGCACGGCATGGTGACGTCGCGGACGCCGAACGGCCGGAGGGCGTCCACGATCGCGTTCACTACTGCCGGCGTGGAGGCGATCGTGCCTGCTTCGCCCACACCCTTCACTCCGAGCCGGTTGCTGGCGGGCGTCGTGGTGCGTTCGGTCTTGTATGACGGGAGGTCGGCTGCCGACGGCACCAGGTAGTCAGCCAGCGTCGTGGTGACCAGGTTGCCCGCGTCGTCGTAGACGCCCTCCTCGTACAGCGCCTGGGCGATGCCCTGCGCGATGCCGCCGTGCACCTGGCCTTCCACGATCAGCGGATTGACCACGACGCCGACGTCGTCGACCGCGACGTAGCTGCGGATCTTCACGAAGCCGGTCTCGGTGTCGATCTCGGTCGCGCACAGGTGCGTGCCGTGCGGGAACGAGAAGTTGTCCGGGTCATAGGTAGCGTCGGAGTCCAGGGAGGGCTCGACGCCGTCAGGCAGCGCATGCGCAGCGAACGTCGCCAGCGCGACCTCCTGGATCGACCTGCTTGCCTCCGGGTCACCCTTGACCGAGAAGCGCCCGGCCGAGAACTCCAGGTCGTCCTCCGAGGCTTCCAGCATCGCCGCAGCGATGATCTTGGCCTTGGCAATCACTTTGTCGCAGGCGCCAACCAGGGCCATGCCACCGACCGCGAGCGAGCGCGAGCCATAGGTGTCCATGCCCTTAGGCGAGACCTGCGTGTCCCCATGCAGCACCCTGATGTCCTCGAACGGCACACCGAGCTGGTCGGCCACGATCTGGCTCCAGGCCGTCTCGTGCCCCTGACCGTGCGCGCTGGAGCCGGTGACCACCTCGACCTTGCCGGTAGGCAGCATCCGGATCGAGGCGGACTCCCAGCCGCCCGCGCCGTAGGAGAGCGAGCCGAGCACCCTGGAGGGGGCGAGCCCGCACATCTCGGTAAAGGTCGAGATGCCGATGCCGAGCCGCACCTTGTCGCCCCGCTCGTTGCGCAGCCGCTGCTCCTCGCGCAAGCCGTCGTAGTCGAACAGCTCCTTCGCCTTGGCCGTCGCCGCCTCGTAGTTACCCGAGTCGTAGGTGAGGCCGCAGATGGTCGTGTACGGGAACTCCTCGTGCTTGATCCAGTTGCGCTCCCGCAGCTCCAGCGGCTCGATGCCGAGCTCGTCCGCGAGCTCGTCCATGATGCGCTCGATCGCGAACGTCGCTTCCGGCCGCCCGGCGCCGCGATAGGCGTCGGTCGGCATCTTGGTAGTGAAGACACCGGTGCACTTGAAGGAGTACGCGTCCATCTTGTAGATGGCCGGGAACATGAACGCACCAAGCAGCGGCACGCCGGGCGTGACCAGCATCAGGTAGGCACCCATGTCGGCAAGCAGGTCGACATCCAGGCCGCGGATCCGGCCGTCGGTGTCGGCGGCGATCTTGATCCGCTGCCACTGGTCCCTGCCGTGATGCACGGTCAGGTTGCCCTCGGTGCGTGATTCGGTCCACTTGACCGGCTTGCCGACCTTGCGGCCGATCAGCACGGCCAGCACTTCCTCAGCGGTGACCTGCAGCTTCGAGCCGAAGCCGCCGCCCACGTCCGGGGCGATGACCCGGACGTTCTGCTCCGGGATGCCGAAGAATGCCGACAGCGCGAACCGCAGCACATGCGGGATCTGCGTGGCCGACCAGAGCGTAACCTCGTCGCTGATCCATTGCGCGACCACCGCGCGCGGCTCCATCGCGCACGGGATCAGCCGTTGCTGCCGGTAGGTCCGCTCCAGCACGACAGGGGCGTCACGGAATGCCGCGTCAGCGTCGCCGTTGGCGAACACCCACTCGTAGCTCTTGTTACCCGCGTCGTGCACCTTCGGCGAGTCCTCGTTCAGCGCGGTGCGGATATCCAGCACCGGAAGCAACGGCTCGTAGTCCACGTCGATCGAGGCCAGCGCGTCCGCCGCGGCGTACCGGTCGCGCGCGACGACAACGGCTACCGCCTCGCCCACGTACCGGACCTCGTCGACGGCCATCGGCGGGTGCGCCGGGATGACGATGTCCGGCGTCACCGGCCAGGCACACGGCAGGCTGCCCTGCTCGCCGGCGAAGTCGGCGCCGGAGAAGGCAGCAATAACGCCGGGCTGGCTGAGCGCGCCGCTGACGTCCACCCTGGTGATCTTCGCGTGCGCGTACGGGCTGCGCAGGAACGCCAGGTGCAGCATGCCGTTCAGCTTGATGTTGTCCGTCCAGTTGGTCTGGCCGGTGATCAGCTTGGCGTCTTCCTTGCGGAGCCTGGCCCGGCCAAGCTCGGCGGCCGGCGCGTCGATTGTCGCGGTCACTGGGCCACTCCCGCCTCAGCCGCGCGCCTGACCGCGCGGACGATGTTCTCGTAACCGGTGCACCTGCAAAGGTTGCCCTCCAGGCCGTCCCGGATCTCTTCTTCTGTGGGATGCGGGTTGTCGCGGAGCAGGTCGGTCGCCGCCATGATCATGCCGGGCGTGCAGTATCCGCACTGCAGGGCGTGCTCCTGGTGGAAAGCCCGCTGCACCGGGTGCAGTTCGCCGTTCGCCAGGCCTTCAATGGTCGTCACGTCGGACCCGTCAGCCTGCACCGCGAGAACTGAGCAACTCTTGACCGATTGCCCGTCCATCAGGACCGTGCACGCACCGCAGTTCGAAGTGTCGCACCCGACTGGCGTACCGGTCTTACCGACAACTTCCCTGAGATAATGGACGAGCAGCAAGCGAGGCTCGACTTCGTCTGCATACTTAACGCCGTCAACCGTGACGGTGATATGCGTCATTCGCTGACACCTCCGGGGACATGGCACAAGCGCCTTAGCCAAACCTAGGTCGGCGGCGCCCGGCGCACCAGTCCCTCGTGTCGCAATTAGCCGCAGGCAGTGCCGCCAAATAGCTAGATAGACCCCATCGCAGCGGTGTCGTACTTAGTAAGAAAAAGAACTTCCTACCAGGAACGGGGGCAACCGGGCCGGCCGGATACCGCCGCGCGCGGCCGTCACCCGGTCTGCAAGACCTGGAATGCCTCGGCAAGCCGGCCGTCAGGCAACCCGCCCTGGGTCGCGGCCCGGCTCAGCCAGCCGCGCAGGAACTCCTCCAGCCCGTCCGGGTCGCTGATCTGGCTGACGTGGCAGCGCAGTGCCGCGACCTTGCGCGGGAAAGTGTCGGTGATATCCACATAGGTCGTTGGCGCAGGGCTGGCGTTAATCCAGACCTCCCGGACGGTCCACGGCTCGAGCTTCTCGTCAGTCAGCAGTTCGGGGAAGGCGAACGGGTTACGAGAGTCGGGGTAGACAGCGTCCAGGGCGGCCGCGCCGACCGCGCGGTGGTCAGGATGGCTCGCGCCCATGCGGGCATAATTGCGCTCTGGTGACTGGCACACGACCCGGTCCGGGCGAAGCAGCCTGATCACCCGCGCCAGGTCCCGGCGCAACGCGATCGTGGCTTCGACGCGACCGTCCGGGTAGCCGAGGAAATGCAGGTCATGAACGCCCACCTGCTTGGCAGCCGCGGTCTGCTCGGCCTGCCTGATCACCGCCATCTCCGTGCGGGTCACTGACCGGTCACTGCCGCCAGCATCACCGTTGGTGACGATGCAATAGCTCACTTCGAGGCCGGCGTCGGTCCACTGCGCAATCGTGCCGGCCGCGCCGAAGTCGACGTCGTCGGGGTGGGCCGCGATTACCAGTACGCGGGCAACCTTCTGTTCCTCGGTCACTGTCTGCTCCTCAGGCACTTTCCGATCCTAAGGCTGGCCGGCCTGCGAGCATTACGGGCGTAGGCAGACATCGAGAGCGGAGGCCGGGTAGCACCTGCGGTGTTGCCGAAGGCTGGGCCGGGTACCGGGTGATCTGTCAGGCACTCAGTTAGGGTGGAAGCCGTGACGACTTTCTCGGCAGATCGGTCATATGCGCAGACACTGGACACGGCTGACCAGCTCGCGCCGTTCCGCGACAGGTTTGTGCGGCAAGACCGCGAGCTGATCTACCTGGACGGCAACTCCCTGGGCCCGCTGCCAGTGCGCACTCAGGCGCGGATCGCCGAGGTTGTCGACCAGGACTGGGGTGTTGGCCTGGTGCGGTCCTGGGACAAGTGGATCGAGCTGCCCCGGCAGGCGGGCGACATGGTGGGCGAGCACTTGATCGGCGCGGTGCCCGGCCAGGTAACTGTCTGCGACTCCGTGACCGTCAATCTGTACAAGCTGGCATGGGCCGCACTGGATGCCCGGCCCGGCCGTGACGTCATCATCACCGACGACGACAACTTCCCGACCGACAGGTACGTGCTCCAGGGCATCGCCGCGCAGCGCGGCTGCGAATTGCGCGTGATCCACACTGATATGGATGACGGCATCAGTGAGGAGGTACTTACCGAAGCGCTGGATGACCGCGTCGCCCTGGTCGTACTGTCGCACGTCGCCTACCGCAGCGGCGCGCTCGCCGACATGAACAGGCTCACTGACCTGGTGCACCGGGCGGGCGCTTTGGTGCTCTGGGATTTGTGTCACTCGGTCGGCGCAGTGCCGGTCGAGCTCGACGCCTCCGGCGCTGATCTCGCGATTGGCTGCACGTACAAATACGTCAACTCCGGGCCCGGCGCGCCCGGCTTCCTGTACGTGCGCGAGGACCTGCAGTCGCTGCTCAGGCAGCCGATCTGGGGGTGGTTCAGTCAGCACGACCAGTTCGCCATGGGCCCGCGCTACGATCCGGCGCCCGGCATCGACTCGTTCCTCACCGGCACGCCGAACATCATCGGCACCATCGCGGTCGAGGAAGGGGCGCGGCTACTGGGCGAAGCCGGTCTGTATGCCCTGCGTGCCAAGAGCATCGATCTGACCAGTTACCTGATCGCGCTCGCGGACGAGTGGCTGGTACCGCTTGGCTTCACGATCGCCTCGCCACGCGACCCGGCGCGCCGCGGCGCGCATGTCACCCTGCGGCATGGCGATGCATGGCCGATCAGCCAGGCGCTGATCAGCGCTGACGTGATTGGCGACTACCGGACGCCGGACCGCCTCCGGCTCGGCCCCGTTCCCCTCATTACGAGCTTTACCGAAGTATTCGACGCGATGGACCGGTTGCGCGAGATCACGGCCACCAAGTCCTATGCCGACATCCCGCTGGATCAATCCAGGGTCACCTGAGCCTGCGCGGCCACTGCCGCGCGGCGGGTGCAGTGCTGCCGCGCGGCAAATTGACGCACGCTATGTCAGATCTTTAGGCTCCGGAAGGTGCCTAGATACGGGCAGATCGACGCCGACTACGCTGGTCGGCTCAGATCGACTCGGGCCGACGGGCCGATTTACATGCTGGCGCTGGAGAAGCTCCGGCCCGACCTCGGCCAGGACCCAGTGCGTGCTGCCGCGCACTTCGGTGCGGATCGCATCTACGCTCCGATCCCGATACTCACCGCCGCCGGGGCGGCGCTGTGCTTCGCTGCCGATGTTGTCGCGAGCTCCGGCAGCTGGGATCGTGTTGCGGTGATCGGCTATCCGACCAGGCGGTCCTTCGTGGAACTCGCGTACGAGCCCCAGTTCCTGAACTGGCACAGCGCCAAAGAGGTACGGCTGGAGAGCACGATGGTGATGGCCATGCTGCCGGCCGGCAGCCTGCCCGGTCCGGCCAGCGCGGGCAGGATCTTGCTGGAGGCCTGGGCAGGGCCGACGCCGGCCGTGCTCGCCGATGGCCCCGCCTCCATATTCGACGTCGAAGGAACGGTCATCGGCGACGGCAGGCAGTGGAGCGGGATCAGGTACACGCCGATTGAGTCAGGTACGTCGCTGCCGCTGCGGGCCGCGACGTCCGGTTATCAGGCGCTGCTGCTCGAGCCCACGATCGAGCGCTGGCGACGGCCGGGCCAGTGACGACCGGGCCGCGGCACCGGACCGGCAGCTCCAGACCATACTTCGCCGCGAATCAGGCTTGTCGCCGGAAGCTGTGACCGCCACGCTGGTAGCAGCCTTGGCCGCGTTGCTCAACGGAGATCCGGATGTCAGCTAGCACTGGCGCTGAGCCAGGCACGGCCGTCGACTTTCACTTCGACATCATGTGCCCGTGGGCATACCAGGCGTCGCTATGGATCCGGGACGTACGCGATCAGCTAGGGCTCGAAGTCGGCTGGCGGTTCTTCAGCCTCGAGGAGATCAACCGCGCACCGGACAAGAAGCACCCGTGGGAGCGGGAGTGGTCCTACGGCTGGTCGATGATGCGCATCGGCGCCCTCCTTCGCCGCATCGAGCCTGACCTGCTCGACCAGTGGTACCTCGCGGCAGGCACGGCGCTGCACGTCGACGGGCGCAAGCCGCATCGCAGAGAGGTCGCCGAGGAGCTACTCACCGAGCTCGGCCTCGATCCGGCGCTGGCGGGCCAGGCCATCGACGACCCGAGCACGACGCAGGACGTCCGGGCCGATCATGACCGGGTCACCAGCCTCGGCGGGTGGGGCGTTCCGACGCTGGTGTTCGGCGGCGACCGCGCGCTGTTCGGGCCTGTCCTCATCGAGCCGCCGTCCGGCGCCGCCGCGGTCCGGCTCTGGCAGCTCATGACGGGCTGGCTAGACTTCCCGAGCCTTTATGAGGTGCAGCGGCCTAAGAGCCAGCACGACCTGGCAGCGATCGCCGCCGCATTCCGGCCCTACCTTGAGGCGCGGGACTGGATCACCATCCAGAAGGAGACGCCGTGACCGACCTGGCCACCATCAGGAGCTCGCTAGAGCAGTGCTACGACGCGGTCGAGGCGCTGTCGTCGCGCCTGAACAGCGACCAATGGCAGGCGCAGTCGCTCTGCCCGGATTGGGACATTCGCGCTGTCGTCACGCACCTGGGCATGATGGAGCGGGTCATGACCGGGTGGCTGCCACCCAGTGTCGAAGAAACCCCTCCACTGGACCGGATCGGGCCGTACTTCGAGGAAGCGGCAGCACTCGATGACAAGGCCTTCGCCGCCCGGATCGCCGACATCTTCGCCGCCCGGCGCGCCGATCTGTCTGGCTTGCAGGAGCACGACCTGGACCGGCCGTCGTGGACGCCGATCGGCCCGCGGAGTTACGGCGGCTTCCTGGAAATACGGATCTTCGACTTCTGGGTGCACGAGCGTGACATCACTACACCGCTTGGCTGGCCGTCGGACGACGCCGGACCGCGCGCGGATATCGCACTCGGCCAGGTCGAGAGCTCGATCGGCTATATCGTCGGGAAGAAGATCGGTATGCCGGACGGGTCCAGCATCGTGTTTCACCTGACCGGCCCGATCAAGCGCGACATTTCAGTCGCAGTCAATGGCCGGGCCAAGGCGGTGGACCACATCGCCGACCCGACTGTCCAGTTGACCACCGACACCGTGACCTTCATCCAGCTAGCCGCGGGCCGCATCGACCCGCAGGCGCAGATCGACGCCGGCAAGGTGAGCTGGACCGGCGACAACGAACTAGGCAGCAGGGCCGCCCGAAATCTCCGGTTCACCATCTGACTGACAGAGTTTCTGACAGTTCGCCGGGCGCAGCCGGCGGGTTTGACGGGCGTGCCTGTCCCGCCTGTTCCATACGCGACGCATACGCCGCAGCGTGATCCCGCTAAACTTAGTTGCCGAGAAGCAAGCAAATCACCGGACGCGCTTCGGCTTTGCCAGCAGCGCTTCCATGATCGTTGTGAGTTTTGAGGTGCTATAGGCCCCCAAAATCAACAACGATCATGGAACCTCCGTTGCTCGAGGCCGCCGCCGTTGATCTACGCAAGGCGAGGAGGGATCAGCAGCGTGGCGCGACGCATCAGCGGCGGCCGGTCCGATCGCGGTTTCTGGCGGTCTACCTTCTCGTCGCTGAAGGTCCCGAACTACCGGCTGTACTTCACTGGCCAGTCGATCTCTCTGGCTGGCACCTGGATGCAGATGACTGCCCAGTCCTGGCTGGTCCTGGTGCTGACCCGGTCAAGTACCGACCTGGGCTTGGTGGTCGCGCTTCAGACGCTGCCAGTGTTGCTCCTCGGTCCTTACGGCGGCGTCGTCGCCGATCGTGTCGACAAGCGCAAGCTGATGATCGCACTGCAAACAGCGATGGGCTGCCAGGCCCTGGTCCTCGGGCTACTGACCGTGCTCGGCGCGGTCAGGTTCTGGGAAGTCTGCCTCCTCGCGGTAGTACTCGGGCTAAACAACGCCTTCGAGAACTCGGCGCGGCAGGCATTCGTGCGCGAGATGG
>DATMMA010000521.1:0-17738 GCA_035570295.1 Streptosporangiaceae bacterium | reverse complement strand
GCCTGGGCTGGCAGGTGCGGGAGGCGGACCAGGCGATCTCAGCGGTCGAGCCTGAGCTGACGTTGTCAGCCGACGGCGAACCAGCCGAGGTCGAGGTCGCGGTGGCGCTGCGGGCCGCGCTGCGCGTGCTGGGCCGGTCATGACGGTGCTGATCATAAGGGGGCGGTCATGACCGTGCTGGTCACGAGGGGGCCTGCAGTTGCGGCAGCGGCCGGCCGGCGGCGCGGACCGGAGTCAGCATGACTGCTCGACCGGGCGCTCCCGGTGGCGAGGCTGACAAGACTGGAGATGCCAGCGAGATCCGCGGGGCCAGCGGTGCTGGCGACGGCCAGGAGGGGGTCCTGTCCGGTCTCGCTGATGCCGACGACCGGGTCGTCGAGGGAGCCCTCCGGCCGAAGCGGCTGAGCGAGGTGATCGGTCAGAACCGCGTGCGCGAGCAACTGTCCCTGGTCCTGGAAGGCGCTCTGCGCCGCGGCCGGGCGCCCGATCACGTGCTGCTGTCCGGACCTCCTGGCCTGGGCAAAACCACTCTTGCCATGATCATCGCGGCCGAGATGGGCGCTCCGCTGCGGATCACCAGCGGGCCTGCGATCGAGCGAGCCGGCGACCTGGCCGCCATCCTTTCCACCCTTACCGACGGCGAAGTCGTCTTCATCGACGAGATCCACCGGGTGGCCCGGCCGGCCGAGGAGATGCTCTACCTGGCCATGGAGGACTTCCGGGTGGATGTCGTCATCGGCAAGGGGCCAGGGGCGACCGCGATTCCGCTGGATATAGCCCCGTTTACGCTGGTTGGCGCTACAACCAGGGCCGGGCTGCTGCCGGCCGCGCTGAGAGACAGGTTTGGTTTCACCGCTCGTCTCGATTTCTACGAGCCGGAGGAACTCGGCGTTATTGTGCGCCGCTCGGCCGGCCTGCTCGGCGTGGAATTGCGGGAGGACGGCGCGGACGAGATAGCGGGCCGGTCGCGGGGCACGCCGCGGATCGCCAACCGGCTGCTGCGCCGGGTACGGGACTTCGCCGAGGTGCGCGGCGACGGGGTAGTGACCAGGGACTGCGCCCGGGCGGCCCTCGAGCTGTACGAGGTCGACGAGAGCGGCCTGGACCGGCTCGATCTCGCCGTGCTCGGCGCCCTGGTCAGCAGATTCGGCGGCGGGCCGGTCGGGTTGTCAACCCTGGCGGTCGCGGTCGGCGAGGAGGCGGAGACCGTCGAGGTCGTCGCCGAGCCATTTCTGGTCCGTGCCGGGCTGATCATGCGCACGCCACGCGGGCGGGTTGCGACTCCGGCCGCCTGGCAGCACCTGGGCCTGCCGGTGCCGCGCCGGGCCGCGTGGGCAGGCCGGCCTGGCGGCGTGATCGAATGGTCAGGTCAGGAGGATGACGGCGGCGAGGGTGAAGCGACGCTTTTCGGCTAGCCGCAGGGGTTTAAGACCTAGCCGGAACTGTCACGCAGGATCGCAGGCTGGTCACGATCACTCGTCATAGGCCGTAGCCTGTTGGTGCGTGGCGTGGGCGCCGCTACACTGCGGCAGTTGGTTCAAAACACGCCACTTCGGCGCTGCCATCCGGTCCGTACGATCCGGTACCGGCCAGTATGCTGGCCACCGGGGCAGAACTAATCGGAAGGATGCCCCTCCATGGGGACTACGACACAGATTTTTCTCGCGGGCGCTCCGGCGGCCAAGACCGGCGGCGGTAGTAGCTCGCTGCTGATTATCGTCGCGATCTTCGCGGTCATGATGATCTTCATGTTCCGGTCGCAGAGCAGGCGCAAGCGCGCCGCGCAGGACACCCAGCGCCAGGTGATCGACGGGGCGCGGGTCCGCACCACGTTTGGGGTGTACGGCACCGTGATCGAGGGCGATGACCGCAATGTCATCCTTGAGGTCGCGCCGGGTACCCGGATCAAGATGCTGCGCCAGGCGATCGCCGCGGTCGTACCGGATGACGAGCCCGACGGCGTGGCTCAGACGATGCCGAGTTTCGGGGAGACCGAGCCGGACCTGGACGGCGACCAGAAGGGCCCGGATCTGAACGGCGACGGGACGTCAGGCAAGCCTGACAACCGCAGCGACCTGACAATTTAGCCGCGCCGCATGAGTGCGCCGCGCTGACCGCGTCGCACCCGGCCTAGCGAGAGACAAGGGCACTCGTGGCACCCCGAAGCACCCCCAGCTCCTATCCGGGGCGGTACCTGACCGCCCTGGTTGTGCTGCTTATCGTGATGGCGCTCAGCGTGCTCGGCGGCAATATCTTCAAGCCGGCCGACTGGCACAAGAGCTTCAAGGTCGGGCTCGGGCTCGACCTTTCCAGCGGCACGTCCGTCACGCTCAGGGCCGTGTCGCCGAACGGGAAACCGGTAAGCCAGGGCTCGATGACCAAGGCGATCCAGATCATGACGAACCGGGTCGAGGCCACCGGCCTCACCGGTTCGTCGGTGGTCCAGCAGGGCTCGAACCAGATCGTCGTCTCGGTGCCCGGCGCCGGCGCGCAGAAGGTCGCCACGCTGGTCGGGGAGACAGCGCTGCTCCGGCTGCGGCAAGTCCTGCTCGTCGCGCCTAACACCAGCACGGGTCCGCCGCCGACTACTCCGAACCCGGCGGCTTCCGGGACGCCCTCGACGACTCCGACGACGTCGTCCTCCGCCAGTCCGACGGCGAGTCCGGGCGCCTCGAGCGCGTCGCCTTCTTCGTCGGGTGGGTCTGGCCAGGCAGTGGGCGCTAGCAAGATCGGCGCCAGTTCCACGCCCTCGCCGAGCACGTCAGCCTCTACCTCGCCTGCGGCTTCGGCCAGTCCCAGTGCGTCACCGAGCCCTAGTGCGTCAGGCAGCGGCAAGCCCACGCTGTCCACGACAGCAGACGGGAGCGGCGACCCCGCCGCGCTCACCCCCGCCACGGTGAAGCTCTTCGACAAGCTCAATTGCACGGCCAAAGAGGGCTGGAAGCAGCAGATCTACCACAGTGTCCCGAATAACTGGGACAACCCGAAGGTGCAGACCGTCACCTGCTTCAAGGCGCCCGGTACGAACGTCTGGCAGAAGTACGCCATGAGCCCGGCCATCGTGCAGGGCAGCGACCTGAGCGGCGTCCAGGCCGTGGATCAGACGACCGGCTGGGCGGTTACCTTCAATGTCAAGAGCCCCGCATCAAGCAAGCTCGGTGCGCTCACGACCACGATGTCGTCGAAGTACTACAGCGCTAGTACCGGATCGGCGACATCGGAGCTCGACTTCCTGGCGATCGTGCTCGACGGGCAGCTGCAGGGCGCGCCACCGCAGGTGCAAAGCGCTATCTCCACGAGCGGGCAGATTAACGGGGGTACCGGCGGGTTCAGCCAGTCACAGGCAACGACGCTCGCCGATGTGCTGAAGTACGGCAGCCTGCCGCTGTCCTTCCACAACCTGTTCACCTCGTCGGTGTCCGCGTCGCTCGGCGCGGATCAGCTGTCGGCCGGCTTGTTCGCGGCACTGGTCGGGTTGTTGCTCGTGGTGCTCTACTCGTTCCTGTACTACCGCGGGCTCGGCGTGGTGTCGGTGCTCAGCCTGGCGATCGCCGCGTCGCTCTCCTACCTGTCGGTTGTCCTGCTGTCGAGGTATGAGGGCTTCACCCTGAGCCTGGCTGGCATCGCTGGTCTGATCGTCGCGATCGGCATCACCGCGGACTCGTTCATCGTGTACTTCGAGCGATTGCGCGACGAGGTACGCGAGGGCAGGTCATTGCGGACTGCCGTGGAGCGCGGCTGGACCCGGGCACGGCGGACGATCCTGGTGTCCGACACCGTGTCATTCCTGGCTGCCCTGCTCCTCTACATCCTGTCTGAGGGCGACGTGCGTGGTTTCGCCTTCACGCTCGGCCTGACGACGCTCGTCGACGTGCTCGTGGTGTTCCTGTTCACCAAGCCGATGATCACGCTGCTCGCCCGGACTAAGTTCTACGGCCAGGGCCATCCGCTGTCCGGCCTTGATCCGGGCAGGCTCGGCGCCCGGGCACCATGGCGCGGTGGCCGGCGACCGGCCGCCAGCCCCGGCTCTGCGGCCACCGCGGCGCGGACCTCGACCACCCCCAGGGAGGCGTGATGTCGCGGCTGGGCAACCTGACCGGGCGACTGTACCGCGGCGAGGTCTCCATCGACTTCGTCGGCCGGCAGAAGCTCTGGTACACGATCTCCGGCATCATCCTGTTGGTCAGCATCCTGGCGCTGATCTTCCGCGGGCTCGACTACAGCGTGGAATTCAAGGGTGGCTCGCAATGGACCGTCCCGGCAACGGCCCAAGTGACCCAGACGAAGCTCGAGCAGATCGTTACCAATGGCGGCGGGGTCGACGCGAGCGCCAACAGGGTGAAGCCGTTCCAAGGCAAGGTGGTCGACGGAACGACGGCGTTCTGGCAGGTCCAGTCCGGCCAGCTGCTGAACCCGAAGGCGGTGGCGATCGCGACTCAGATCGCCAAGGACTTCAAAATGCCGGTCAATGACGTGGCAGTCACGACGGTCGGGTCCAGCTGGGGCTCGCAGGTCAGCCACAAAGCGATCGAGGCCCTGATCGCGTTCCTGATCGTGATCGTTCTCTACCTGTCGATCGCCTTCGATTGGCGGATGGCGGCCTCGGCCTTCGTCGCGCTCGCGCACGACATCGTTATCACTATCGGGGTCTACGCACTGACCGGCTTCCAGGTCAGCCCGGCAACCATTATCGGGCTGCTGACGATTCTCGGTTACTCGCTCTATGACACCGTTGTCGTCTTCGACAAGGTCAGAGAGAACACAGCGCCGCTACTCGGCACCCGCAAGACCACCTACAGCAAGGCTGCGAACCTGGCGCTGAACCAGACCCTGGTCCGGTCCATCAACACCTCGCTCACTGCCCTGCTGCCCGTAGCGGCCATCCTGGTCGTCGGCACCTTGCTTCTCGGTAACGGCGAGCTCAAGGACCTGGCGCTGGTGCTGTTCGTCGGAATGCTGTCCGGCACTTACTCCTCGATCTGCATCGCGACGCCGGTACTGGCGGACCTGAAGGAGCGCCAGCCGGAGTACAAGCAACTGACTAAGCAGGTGGCGCTGCGTGAGGCTGGCGGCCGCGGCGCACTGCGCCGGGCGGCCAAGTCCGGTGCGGCGGTCGGTGCCGCCAGCAGTGGTGCTTCCGCAGTCGGTGCCGCAAACGGCGGTGCAACAAACGTCGGGGCCGCAAACGGCGGGGCCGCAAACAGCGGTGCGACCGCGGTCGGCCTGTCCGCTAGCGGGCGGCGGCCGGGCGCTGCGGATCCCGGCCGTGGCGACGCTGAACTTACCGACGTGGCCGATGAGGACCTGGAGCCGGACGACGCCGTAACCGGTGACGAGGCTGTGGCGGCCGCGCAGCCAGCAGGGGCCGGCCAGGCACGGGCGGCTAGCGCCCGCCCGCCCGGCGCGCGTCAGCAACCAGTGAGGCGGCCAGCAGCGAAGCGGCGACCCAGCGGCAAGAAGAAGCGACGCTAGTGCCTCAGCCTGCCGGGAGCGTTCGCGGCGACGTGACCGATCTGCTCAAATCGACCATTCGCGACGTTATCGATTACCCGCAGCCGGGCATCGTCTTCAAGGACATCACTCCGCTGCTGGCCGACGGCGCCGCCTTCGCGTCTGTCGTCACGGCGCTCGCGGCCGGGCACGAAGGTGTGACCAAGGTCGCCGGGATCGAGGCCCGCGGGTTCATCCTGGCTGCGCCTGTTGCCCTGGCGCTCGGAGCCGGCTTCGTACCGGTACGCAAACTGGGCAAGCTGCCCGGCGAGACTTACGCGCAGTCGTACGAGCTCGAGTACGGAACAGCCACCCTCGAGGTGCATATCGACGCATTTGACGCATCCGATCGCGTCCTTATCGTGGACGATGTACTGGCGACTGGCGGGACCGCTGCGGCCACCGCCGAACTTGTCCGGCAGTCTGGTGCCGAGGTGGTGGGTGTCGTCGTGCTGCTTGAGCTCGAATTCCTGGGAGGCCGGGGCAAATTGCCCGGTATCGCCGTCCGATCGCTCCTGCCTGTGTGACGCAACGTACGGAGCCCGGCACTTCCCGAATCGTCCACCGATAGACTTGTTGACACGGCGGACTTGAGGAGCGCATGTGGCAGGTGACGTGGCGACGGCCAGGACGGCCGAACCCGATGTCACCCAGGAGCTGCCCACGACGGATGGCGGGGTGACATCGCCCGCTGGCATGCCCGATGCGCCGCCTGCCACACCGGCGAATAACCGCGCAGGTGAAGACACGGCCGGCCAGAGCGCCGGGGGCCAGGATGAGCGAACTAGCACTGCGGGCGACACCCGCCCGATGGAAGCGGTCGAAGACGACGACCCGGCCGCCCCAGGCCGGGGTGACCCTGCTCAGTCAGGCCCGGTCAGCCGGAAGACAGCCGGCCGCAGTTCGGTAGGCGCCGGGAAGAAGTCCGCGGCGCGAGCGGCCGCCGGCCGGGTCGCCCGGCGGTCGGCTGCGGGCGCGGAAGTGACCGGGAGCAGCGCGGAGCCGCAGCCAGACGGCGCTTCCGGCGCCGCCATGATGCGCCGGAGGCTGGCACGGCTCGGCGCCCCGCGCGCGGGAGCGGTCAACCCCGTTCTCGAGCCGCTCATCAGGACCGTGCGAACCACCCACCCGAAAGCGGACATCCGGAAGATCGAGCGCGCCTACGAGGTAGCTGCCCGGTTGCACGCAGGCCAGTCGCGGCGTAGCGGCGACCCGTACATCACCCATCCGCTCGCGGTGGCGACGATCCTTGCCGAGCTGGGCATGCCGCACGACACGATCTGCGCGGCGCTGCTGCATGACACGGTGGAGGACACTCAGTACACGGTTGGCCAGATCCGGGAGGAGTTCGGCGAGGAAGTAGCGTCGCTGGTCGATGGCGTAACCAAGCTGGACAAGGTGAAGTACGGCGACGCCGCGCAGGCTGAGACCGTTCGCAAGATGGTCGTCGCCATGTCGCGCGACATTCGCGTCCTGGTCATCAAGCTGGCCGATCGCCTGCACAACATGCGGACACTCCGCTACCTGCCGCGGCCTAAGCAGGAGCAGAAGTCGCGCGAGGTGCTGGAGATCTTCGCGCCGCTGGCACATCGGCTGGGCATGAACACGGTCAAGTGGGAGCTGGAGGATCTGGCTTTCGCGACCCTGTTCCCCAAGCGGTACGACGAGATCGCCCGGCTGGTGTCCGAGCGCGCGCCACGGCGGGAGATGTTCCTGCAGGAAGTGATCGAGGACGTCCAGGAAGACCTGAAGGAAGCCAAGATCAAAGCGCAGGTCACCGGCCGCCCGAAGCATTACTACTCCGTCTACCAGAAGATGATTGCGCGTAATGTCGGCTTTGACGACATTTATGATCTGGTAGGGATCCGCATCCTCGTCGACTCGCTTCGCGACTGCTATGCGGTACTTGGCACGGTGCATGCCCGGTGGAACCCGGTTCCTGGCCGGTTCAAGGACTACATCGCGATGCCCAAGTTCAACATGTACCAGTCGCTGCACACCACGGTGATCGGTCCCGAGGGCAAGCCGGTTGAGCTGCAGATCCGGACCTGGGGAATGCACAAGCGAGCGGAGTACGGCGTCGCTGCCCACTGGAAGTACAAGGAGGACATGGTCGGCGGCGGTGGCACCGCTGACATGGCCTGGCTGCGGCAACTGGTCGACTGGCAGCGGGAAACCGAGGATCCGGCCGAGTTCCTTGACGCGCTGCGGTTCGACCTGGGCGGCGCTGAAGTCTACGTTTTCACCCCCCGCGGCGAGGTGATCGCCCTGCCGCAGGGCGCTACGCCCGTCGACTTCGCCTATGCCATCCACACTGAGGTAGGCCACCGCACCATCGGCGCCCGAGTGAACGGGCGGCTTGTGGCACTGGAGAGCGCGCTCAGCAACGGCGACACCGTCGAGATCTTCACCTCGAAGGCACTGGACGCGGGCCCGAGCCAGGACTGGCTCGGATTCGTGAAGAGCGCGCGAGCCAAGAACAAGATCCGGCACTGGTTCTCCAAGGAGCGGCGGGAGGCCGCAGCCGAGACAGGCAAGACCGCGATCGCCCGGATGATGCGCAAGCAGAACCTGCCGCTGCAGCGGCTAGCCACTGCGGACGCGCTGAACGGGATTGCCACCGAGCTGCACTACACCGACCTGTCGGCGCTGTACGCCGCGGTCGGCGAAGGACACGTCAGCGCCCAGTCAGTGGTAGCCAAGCTCGTCAAGTCGGCTGGCGGGGTCGAGGGCGCGCAGGAGGATCTGGCCGAGGCTACCCTGGTCACCCGGCAGCCGCGCCCGGCCACCCAGGTCAGCGACTCGGGCGTCGCGGTCGAGGGCGCGAACGACGTCTGGGCTCGGCTGTCGAAGTGCTGCACCCCGGTCCCAGGCGATCAGATCACCGGCTTCGTGACCAGGGGCAACGGAGTGTCGGTACACCGCGCCGACTGCGTCAACCTCGGGCACCTGCTGGAATCGCAGCCAGAACGGCTAGTCAACGTCCGCTGGTCGCCGCGGGAAGGCTCCCAGTTCCTGGTGGCGATCCAGGTCGAGGCTCTGGATCGCACCGGCTTGCTTTCGGACGTTACCCGGACCCTGTCCGACCAGCATGTGAACATCCTGTCCGCCACTGTCAGCACGACTCGTGACCGGGTCGCGTTCAGCCGGTTCACGTTCGAGATGGGCGACCCCAAGCACCTCGGCGCCGTCCTGCGCGCCGTCCGGTCTATCGACGGCGTCTACGACGTCTACCGCGTCACGAACTTAGCCAGCTAAAGCCGCCTGTCGGCGGCGGATTCCGCGCGCTGCTCTGCGGGCTGGCACACGTCGACTTAGACCGGCCCTTATCCGGCCCGAGACGCGCCGTCACGGGGTTCCGTCGGCCACGTTTACGCCCGCTGCCGCAGCGCACGAAATCCGCCGCCTTGTGACGCGCGCCCGCTTCCGCAGCGCGCAGAATCCGGCGCGACTAGGCCACACCCAGCCGCTGTAGCGAGTTGCCTACGCCAGGCTTCCAGGGGCCTGTTGCCGCCAACTGCCTGCTGGGGAAGCGCTGGGTTCCGCGCCGTGCGGGAGCGGGCGTCACGTTGCTTACGGAGCCCCGGGACTGCGCGTCTCGGGCACTACGACGCTAGCGCAACGCAAGCCGGCGCCAGCCCGCCGAGCACGGCGCGGAACCCAGCGCCGACCGCTTAGCTGGACAGCTCGGGTTGTCCCGGACGCGCGGACTTGGGTTGGTCGACGTCGGTTCCTGTGCGCAGCGACATCGGCCCTGCGCGGGGCGGCAACCTCGACGGCGCTGGGACGTTTGACAGCCTGCCGCTGTTCTGTTGTACTCCTGTCTTATGACTATAGATAAAGAGTCAAGCCTTGCCGGTAGCGAGCCCGTCCAGGAGGCCGGAGGCCCCCCGGCCGAGAGCAGGCGCCAATCCGGGTCTCCTGTCGAGTTCCGGCTCGCGCCCGGCTCCGGGGTACCGACCTACCTGCAGCTCGTGCACCAGGTCGAGCACGCGCTGCGGCTTGGCTACCTCAAGCCGGGCGATCAGCTGCCGAAGGTCAGGGATGTGGTCGCCGCGCTGGCCATCAATCCGAACACTGTGCTGAAGGCCTACCGGGAGCTGGAGGTCAAGGGCCTGGCGGCCGGACGGCCGGGCCAGGGCACGTTCGTCCAGGCCACGCTGAGCCAGGTCGCGCTGCCGGAGCTGACCACGCTCGGCCGCTCGCTGTCGCGCTGGCTGGCCGCCGCAGATGAGGCCGGGCTGGACGAAGACGGGATCGTGGCGCTGTTCACCAGCGCGCTGCGGGATTTCTATGAGCGCCGCAACGGGTCGCGCACCCGCGGCGGCGGGGCGGGCGGCGAGACGGAGGGCGTCGCATGAACGTCATCGAAACCAGCGGCCTGGGCAAGCGGTACGGCTCCACCTGGGCGCTGCGCGAGTGCTCACTGGCGATCCCTGCCGGGCATGTGGCCGCGCTGGTCGGCCCGAACGGTGCGGGCAAGAGCACGCTGCTCAACCTGGCGGTCGGCCTGGCGGCGCCGTCCGCAGGCGGGGTGAGCGTGCTCGGCGGCCGGCCCGCGGGGTCCCCGGCTGCGCTGGACGGCATCGCGTTCGTGGCCCAGGACACCCCGCTGTACAAGAATTTGTCGGTCGCGGACATGCTGCACCTGACCCGTAATCTGAATCGCCGCTTCGACCAGCACTACGCGCAAACCCGGCTGGCCGAGCTGAGCATCCCGCTGAAACGCAAGGCGGGGAAGCTGTCTGGTGGCCAACAGGCCCAGCTCGCGCTGACCCTGGCGCTGGCTAGACGGCCGCAACTGCTGCTGCTGGATGAGCCGGTGGCGATGCTGGACCCGATTGCCCGGCACGACTTCATGGCCACGGTGCTGACGGCGATGGCCGACGACGGCGTGTCGGTGGTGCTGTCCTCGCACGTGCTCGCCGAGCTAGAGCGGGTCGCGGACTATCTCGTCCTGGTCTCGCGGGGCCGGGTCCAGGTTGCTGGCGAGCTCGACGACCTGCTCGCCAGCCACCGCATGCTGACCGGCCCGGCAGCCGATGCCGGCAGGTACGCCGGACGAGCAGTAGTGCACGTTAGCTGCGGTGAGGCACAGGCCCACCTGCTGGTCCGGGCCAGCGCTGACGATCCGGTCCCGCCGGGCTGGGAGGCGCATCCGGTCGGCCTGGAAGAACTCGCCCTGGCCTACCTGCGCGAGCCCGGCACCGCGGCGCTGCCCGGCCCGGCCCGCGGCCGGACTCTGAAGCTTGAAACTGGCGAACCATCGGAGGTAAGGAAATGACCGCCCTGACTGCGCCCGCCCGCCCGGAGGAGGACGCCAGCCTGCGGCCGGTGCCGTGGCGGCGGATGGCCTGGGTCACCTGGCGGCAGCACCGAATCACGCTGGCCGGCGTGGCGGTGTTCCTTGGCGCGCTGGCGGTGTGCCTGTGGAAGGTCGGCCTGGGGCTGCACCAGGCCTACGCCGCCGCGGTCGCCTGCCACCCGGTAAGTTCGCCTGGCTGCGATAACCTGCAAAGCCGGTTCAGCGGCATGGACGACTTCCTGGCCAATGGCTACAACCTGCTGGCAGTGCCAGCGCTGATCGGAGCGTTCACCGGGGCTCCGGTGCTGGCCCGTGAACTGGAGACCGGCACCTTCCGGTACGCCTGGACCCAGGGCTTCGGCCGGTGGCGCTGGACGCTCGCCAAGCTGGTGCCACTCGCGGTCGCTGTCACCGCCGCGGCCGGCGCGTTCAGCGTGCTGCTCTCCTGGTACTACCAGCCGTACTTCGCAGCGCGCAACGCCGCCCTGTCCCTTCCCGAGCTGTCCTCGCTCGGCGACGGGCTATTTGATCTGCGCGGGATCGTGTTCGCTACCTGGGCGCTGGCCGCCTTCGCGATCGGAGCCCTGGCCGGCATGCTCATCCGCCGCGTCGTCCCTGCCATTGCCGCTACCCTGGCCGCCTATACCGGGCTCGCCGTCGCGGCCGCGCTGTACCTGCGCCAGCACTACCTGACACCGCTGGTCACCAGCAACCTCGCGTTCAACAAAACGCCCGGCTCCGCGTGGATTCTGAGTCAGTGGTGGACCAAGGGCGGCACGACGGTCAGCCAGTCCACGATGAACCACGTCATCACGCCGATGTTCTACCGGACCTTTCCCCAGGTGCACCGTTCCGCCCCTAAGGGCACCGCCGTCCATGTGCAGAAGGGTCAGACATTGCTCGACGTGCTGCACTACCTCGCCCGGCACGGATATACGGAATGGACGAGGTACCAGCCAGCCAGCCGGCTCTGGCCCTTCCAGTGGATCGAGGGCGGCTGGCTGCTCGCACTGTCAGTGCTGCTCATCGCCGCGACCGTCTGGCTGGTCCGCCGCCGCGCAGCCTGAACTCGACGAGCCGAGCCCGAGCGCGTCGAGAGCAACACGACCGAGATGGGAGAGCTTCACCGACCGCCGGGCGGGCCTGGGTCCCGAGCCAACGGGTCCCGGCGGCCGGGTGCTCTAGCGAGACAATTCGGCAAGCGTGCGCCCGGCCTCGGCAGACGTATTCGGGCTGGGAGCCCAGTGCCCCCGCGCTTGCGGCTGTCCTCGGGATCAACGGGCGAACTTCTTGATGGCCGCCGCGGTCACCGGGGTGAAGAAGTTGACGAGATTGCCGTCAGGGTCGCGGAAGAGCAGGGACCGGTTGCCCCAGGGCATTGTGGTGGGCTCGTTGACGAAGTCAGTGACGAAGCCGGTCAGATTCTGGTGTACGCGGTCCACGTCGTCGACTAGGAACTCGATGATCACGCTGTGGTTGTCGGCCGGGTGGGAGGAGCCCGGCGCGAACAACGGCACAGTGCGGGTGCTGCCGATGGCAAGGGTGGCGCTGGGGGTCTTGAGCTCGGCGAAGTCCTCGGTGGACCAGTCCGCGGTAATCCCGGTGGCCTTTTCGTAGAACTCGACCAGGCGCGTGATTTCGCCGGTGATGATCCGGATCGAGACGAAGTCCATGGTGTTCTCCTGGGTTTGTGGAGGAGTGGTACTTCGCACGTTAGAACATATAGTGGACAGAATCGGTCCACTATTTGGGTGAGGGCTCAGAGTATGTCTCGACCTACCGGCCGCGTGCTCACCCTGCTAGAGCTCCTGCAGTCGGGTGGCATCCGGACGGTTGCCGAACTGGCCGAGCGCCTCGGCGTCGACGGGCGCACTGTGCGGCGGTATGTGGACCAGTTGAACGACCTTGACGTGCCTGTCGAGGCGGTGCGCGGCCGCTACGGTGGGTACCGCCTTGCCCGCGGCTACCGCTTGCCTCCGCTCATGCTCAGCGACGACGAGGCGCTCGCCGTGCTGCTTGGCCTAGTCGCAGGCCGCCGGGCAGGGTTGACGACCACAGCGGACACGTCGAGCGAGACGGCAGCGGCCAAGATCCGGCGCGTGTTGCCCGAGCGGCTCGCCCGCCGGCTCGACACGGTCCTCGGATCGCTCGCCTTCACGGAACCGCCCGCCGAGTTCGCTAGCCCCGACTCCGCAGTCCTGCTCACTATCGCGGATGCGGTACGCAATCGCCGGCCGATCTCGATCCGGTACACCGACCGTCACGACGGGCGCAGCGACCGCATGCTGCACCCGTACGGGATCGTCAGCCACTCAGGCCGGTGGTACGTCACTGGCACGGACCCCAAGATCTGTGAGGATCGGACCCTCCGGCTTGATCGCATTGCAGACGCGAGGACTCTGCCCGGATCATTCGACGTGCCTGCCGGGCCGGACCCGGCACAGCGCGTCCTGTCAGGGTTCGCCACCGCGGCGTACCGGCACGAGGTGACCTTGCGGATTTACGGGACGGCCGAGCAGATCCGCGCTCGGCTTCCCGCAAGCATCGCGAGCGTGGAGGAGCTCGCAGCCGCGGCAGACTCGGACGCAGCGACTGAACGCTGGCTGCGCGTTGAGCTACGGGCCGAGCGGCTTGACTGGTTGCCTCCGCTACTCGCTTCCCTGGACCGGCCGTTCGTCATCGAACGGCCGGACGAACTACGCGACCTCGTCCTCGCGCTCGCGGGCCGCTTGGCGTCCTGCGCCCGCCAACCCTGAAAGCCGGCGCGGCGTCCTGAGGCCCGTAGCGACGACACCCTAGTTCCTAGGTGACTCCTGCTGGTCGATTTGCCGGTTTTGTGGTCACCCGCCGACTAGGGAGTCGAATGCCGCTTCGCCGAAGTCGCCTTCACGAGGCTTCCGGGCGCCCCTCGCCGACAACCGGCCTACCGGGGGAGTGCTGGTGTCCGCACGGTGCGGCAGCGGGCGTCACGTGGCTCACGGAACCCCGAGACGAGCGCGTCTCGGGCCCGCCGACGCCAGCCCAACGCCTTACGTGTGCCAGCCCGCAGAGCAGCGTGCGGACACCAGCGCGTGCAGAGTCAGCTAGACAATTCGGCGAGCGTGCGCTCGGCCTCGGCCAGCCAGGACCGCCGCGCATCCAGGGCCTCCTTGGCCTGTTGCTGCGCCTTGTGGTCGCCGTTGGTTTCGGCCTTGGCGAGCTGGCGTTCGAGATGACTGATCGCCGCGCGGATCTGGTCAACCGTGCCCCGAGCTCGCGATAGCGCCTCGGGATTGGTACGGCGCCAGTGCGAGTCCTCGGCCCTGCGCAGCGAGTCCTCGATCTTGCGAAGGCCGCCCTCCAGCCGATCCTGAGAATCGCGCGGCACGGCGCCGGCCCGCTCCCAGCGCTCCAGGATGCTCCGCAGCGCCGCCCTCGCGGCCCGCGCGTCCGTGGCCGGCACCAGCTTCTCAGCTTCGGCCAGTAGCTGCTCCTTGACCACCACGTGCTCGCGCAGTTCCCTGTCCTTGGCGTCCAGGACCTCCGAGCGCGCCTTGAAGAACGCGTCCTGCGCGGCCTTGAACCGGCTCCACAGTTCGTCCTCGGCCGCGCGGTCTGCCCGGCCCGCCTGCTTCCAGGAGCGCATGAGCTCCCGGTACGCGGTCGCCGTGGCGCCCCAGTCCGTCGAGGAGGAGAGCTCCTCAGCGCGGGCGGCCAGTTCCTCCTTGCGAGCGCGGATGGCCTCGCGCTCCTCCTCCAGGGTGGCGAAATAAGCTTTGCGCCGCTTCGCGAAACTGTTCCTGGCCGAGGACAGCCGCTTCCATAGCGCCGCTTCGGTGGCCCGGTCGCCGCGGGGCGCGGTCTTCCACTCCTCAAGCAGCTGGCGCATCCGCTCGCCGCTTGCCTTCCAGTGGGTGGCTTCGGCGGCGAGTCGTTCGGCCTCAGCGACTATCCGCTCCTTGATCTCGTGCGCGTTCGTCCTTGCCTGCTCGCGAGCGGCCTTGTGCTCCTCACGCCGAAGTTCAAGGGTCCCGGCCAGAGCCTCCAGTCGCGACACCAAGCCGTCCAGGTCCCCGATGGCGTGTGCTCCGCTCACGGCCGCCGTAAGTTTGGTGATCGTGGCTTTGGCCTGGCCAGGCGACAGGTCGGTACTGGACATGCGCTGCTCGAGCAGGCTGATCTCGGTCTCCAGCGCGTCGAACTTGCGCTTGAAGAAGGCCAGCGCCTCATCGGGGCTGCCCGCCTGCCACGAGCCGATCTCGCGCTCGCCGTCGGCTGTCCGGACATAGACAGTCCCGTCTTCGGCTACCCGGCCCCACGGGTCGCTTGCGGTGCTCACCGCGTACCTCCTGCTCGGTACCTGACCAGCTAAGCCAATCAGGTCTTAGTGATCGTCACGCTGTCAATCTGGACCTTCTCCTTGGGATGCCCGTCGCCGGTTCCGTTGGAGTTGTCGCTGCCCGCTTTGGCCACCTTCTGGATGATGCTGAGGCCGCTCGTGATGGTCCCGAACGGCGTGTAACTGGCTGGCAGGTCGGTGTTCTTGTACACGAAGAAGAACTGGCTGCCATTGCTGTCCGGCTGGCCGGTGTTGGCCATCGCTACGCTGCCTGCGGGGTACACGCCAACCTGCTGGCCGCTCGCCGTCACCTGCTTGAGCGAGCTCGTGTTCTCGGTGTTGAAGACATAGCCGGGACCGCCCTGGCCAGTACCCAGCGGGTCGCCGCACTGCAGCACGTAGATGCCGCTGGTTACCAGGCGGTGGCAGTGCGTGTTGTTGAAGTAGGACTGATCCGCCAGTGAGACGAACGAGTTCACCGTGCACGGCGCCGCGCTCGCCAGCTTGACACTGATGGTGCCGAGGCTGGTGGTGAACTTCGCGGTGTAGCTCGCCTTGGTGTCGGGTTTGGCCGGCGGCAGTGACACCTTTTTCGCCGCTGTCCCGCTCTTGGTGTAAGCGCACTTGCCGTCGACCATGGCCGCGGTCGAAGTCGGTGACGGGGTGGCGGACGCCGGCGGGCTGGCTGTGCTCGAAGTGGCCGGCGTGCTCGAAGCCGCCGGGGGGCTCGTCTTGGCCGAGGCGGTCGATTTCGCAGAACTGAAGACACCGCCTATCGCCGACGCGGCGACCCCTACGCCTACGACCAGGACGGCCACGATGATGCTGACCGACCACTGCCGGGCTCGCCTGGCCTGCTGATCCCGCCGCTGCATGCGGCGCTCATGAGCTTGTTTGGCAAGCTGGCGCTGGCGTTCCTTTTTGGTGGCCACCCGTGCAATCCTCCTGCTCATCCGCGGTTTCCTGCGGTCTGCGTGGTCTGGCAGTCGGGCCGCCCCTAGGGCACCGGCCCCCGGGCAGCGCTCTGCGAAACTTCGCGAATCGTACCGTTGCGCCGCTAATTTTAATGCCGTCGTTACCTTTCGAGTCCCAACCGCTCCCAACTCGTGTCCTGACAGGTCACAGCACCTGGCCAGCGGCGGCTGGCAGCGATTCTCGGTAGCCTGGAGGCACGCATCGCGAGCGCCCGGCCAGGCCTGTCCGGGGCGGCAGGCGGTCGGTTCCAGCCGACTTTCAGGAGGCACAGTGCTGATTGCCGGGTTTCCCGCTGGCTCCTTCGCAGCTAACTGCTACGTGCTGGCAACCGGGCCGGGCGCGGAGTGCCTGATCATCGACCCCGGCCAGGACGCTGAGCAGGGCATCGACGAGATCATCGAGCGGTACCGGCTGCGGCCGGTGGCGGTTCTGGCCACCCACGGGCACATAGACCACATCTGGTCGGTGGCGCCCGTCTGCGGTGCGAAGGGGATCCCCGCATACATTCACCCAGACGACCGCGCACTGCTGTCCGACCCGGGCCGCGGGCTAGCTCTCGGGGCTGGCCAGCAGCTGTTCAAGGGATTGACGTTCACCGAGCCGGATGACGTGCAGGAGCTGACGGACGGGATGACGATGCGGCTGTGCGGGCTCGAGCTCGTCATTGATCACGCACCCGGGCATACGCCGGGGTCGGTGACCTTCAGGCTGCCCGGCAGGGGCGAGCCGGGCACGCTGTTCAGCGGGGACCTGCTGTTCGCGGGGTCGATCGGCCGGACCGACCTGCCGGGCGGGGACTACGACACGATCCTCGCTAGCCTGGCACGGGTCTGCTTGTCGCTGCCGGACGAGACCGTCGTGCTCGCCGGGCACGGGCCGCAGACGACGATCGGGGCTGAGCGTGAGCACAATCCGTTCCTGGGCGGGCTGACTCCGGCCCGCGGCCCGGCCACCGGGCTTTGAGGCTTGACTGACTGGCGCTGACGGACGGTAACTGACCGGTTGGGCTGGCAACTGACCGGCCTGGCCGGGGGACCGGCGCGCAGGGGCGCGTTCCGGCCCTTTATGGTCTTGACGTCTGACTGAGATGACGAGAGAGAGGCTGGGCTAGCGATGATCCGCAGCCACGATGCGGGCAGCCTGCGGGCGTCCGACGCGGGCGAGCAGGTGCGGCTGGCCGGGTGGGTCGCACGGCGGCGTGATCATGGCGGCGTCGTCTTCATCGACCTGCGTGACGGCAGCGGGATCGTGCAGGTCGTCCTGCGCCAGGAGGACGTGGCGCACGACCTGCGCGCCGAGTTCTGCGTGCTGGTGACCGGGACCGTTCAGCGGCGGCCGGCCGGGAACGAGAACCCCGAGCTGGCCACAGGCGATGTCGAAGTGGTGGCGACCGGGCTCGAGGTGCTGTCACAGGCCGATCCGCTGCCGTTCCCGATCGAGGGCGGCGTGGAGCTGAACGAGGAAGTCCGGCTCAGGTACCGGTACCTGGACATCCGCCGGCCTGACATGGCGGCCGCGCTGAAGGCCAGGTCGAAGGCCGCGTACCTGCTCTACGACATAATGAACGCGCGCGGGTTCGTGAACGTGGAGACCCCGTTCCTGACCCGCTCGACGCCTGAAGGCGCGCGGGACTTCCTGGTGCCCGTGCGG
>DATMMA010000520.1:0-2132 GCA_035570295.1 Streptosporangiaceae bacterium | reverse complement strand
ATAAGTACCGGTGTTGCCGATCAGGGTAAGCCGGTCAATCGCGAATTCGGTGCCCGGGGCGTAGTGCTCACGCGAGGCAGCCCTGGTCAGGTACGGGGTGATGTCCGGACCAGGAAGCCCTGGATAGGTGATCATCCCGGCGCGGATGACATGGCTGAGTTCGACAAGCCGGTCACCCGCGGGCGGCCCTCCGCGACCGTGATCCGACGGTCCTCCCCGCGTTCCCTTGTGCGGTTCGGCGAAGATCTCCACGTTGGTGAGTGTGACCGAATCCGTCATCAGCAGGCCGAGCGAGGCCACAAACAGCGCCGCAATGCCGTCCTCGTCGATGCCGGGTGAGGGAACATCTACGCGGAATCCATGAGCAGTCAGGTCGCCGCCGTTGCTGAACCTTATGGTCGCATCGAATGAAGCACGGTATTCAGTCATCGGGGCTCCGTCCGGCATAAAAGTGAGAGCTTACGGCCAGGCTGAGCTGTGACCGGCAATGTACACGTGCAGGCCGCTAGCAAACAGCTGCGATGAGTGCGGGGTGGGTTTGTTCTGGAGGGCCTTGCCGGCGGTCAGGAATCTGGCTGTTTCCCATGATCATGAAGGATTTACTACTCTACGGAGTAGTGAATCCTTCGCGATCATGAAAGTCTCGCTCTGGTGTGCGTATTGCTACCGCTGACCGGGACAGCCGGGCCGGGAATGCGAGACCGGCCGGGCGGGCCCTGCCGGGGACCGCGGACCTCGCAGCCCGGGCCGGGCACCCCCGGTTTTCCGCAGGCCACCACGGTGCGTACCACTAGCGACAGGGCCGTCTCCCGAACCGGCGCGTTATTACAAGACGCGCACAGTGCGCGTCGTTGCGGCAACGACGTCGTTGGGCGGGTCGCCGGAGGCGGGTCAGATGGGAGCAGGGAGGCAGGCAGTACAGGCGGGGCAGGAGTGGCCTCGCGCCCCGCCTGCCGCCTTGAGGCCGTATCCGCGCCCCGCGCCAGCCCTCAGGAGGGCGACGTGAGGAAGGCGCGCAGCGCGGTCACATCGGTGAAGAGGTGGCCGGTGATGCCGAGTGCCTGGGCGCCGCGGATGTTCGCCTCGCGGTTATCGATGAACACGGCCTCGACGGCGCTGATGCCTAGGTCGTCCAGCACATACTGGTAGATCTCGGGTTGCGGCTTGAGCAAGCCGAGTTCGCCGCTGACGTAGCAGGCCGTAAAGAAGTCGCCGAGCGGGCCGTGCCGGAAATAGCTGCCGAAGTCCGGGGCCGCGTTGGACAGCAGCGCCAGCCTGGTCCCGCCGGCCTTGAGGTCGGCGAGCACTTCGATAGTGCCCGGGTTGATGGACAGCCAGCTGCGGAAGTCCGCGGCCCACAGCTCGTGCACCCGCGCGTCGTCCCAGCTGGCGCCGACGTCGTCGGCGATCGCCTGCCAGTACGCCGCGACGCCTGCGCTGCCCTGGTCGAGGCCGTCGCGGTGGGCGAAGTAGGCCTGCCAGAACGGCTCGCTATCGGGGCTCACCCCGGCCAGCCGGGCGATCACGTCCCGGTCGGCGGGGGATGGCGTCAGCGAGATGACCTCCCCATAATCGAAGATGACGGTCTGGCCAGACAGCGGAATGGGGGCACGGGTCACTCAGGGAAAGCTACCGCTCTCGAGCGAGCATGGCGTGCTCGTAACGCTCCCGGAACGCTGTGCTTCTAGCGTTAGCGCATTCCGGTATGGCGTCCAAGAGGAGCGGCAATCCGGTGAGTACCAGGGCTGGCGCATGGCGGTGGCTGCCTCACATCCGCCCCAAGGCTGTTCCGGGAGGTCAGCGCCGGGCCTCGGTGATGTCCTGGTCGCTTACCGCGAGCACCATGCTCGTGCTCGCCGCAGCGCTCACTTTGACGGGCCTGAACCCCAGCATGACACCGTGGCTCGGCTTCGAGGCCGTCCTGGCCGGTGCCGTCTTGCTCTATGCAGGTACCGGCCGCCTCCTCACCGGCCGCCTGCCCGATAACGCCATCGGCTGGCTGCTGGGCTTGATTGGCCTGCTGGTAGCAGCGGAAATGCTGACCGAGCAATACACCATCTACGCCCTCGAGCCGGTCCACCTGTCGCTCTGGTCCGGCCACATGTCCCGATGACTCGTCCAGATCAAGATTC
>DATMMA010000519.1:0-23794 GCA_035570295.1 Streptosporangiaceae bacterium | reverse complement strand
TGCTCGAACAGTCGCCGGACGCGATCAGCCTGGGCAGGGCGATATTCGCCCAGGCGCAGTCGGACGCACTGCGGTTCGCGACCTGGCAGCTGTGGCGGCTCGGCGAGAGTGACAATGGCAAGGCCGACTCGCCGACTGCTGATCTGGCCACGGCGTGTTACGTGCTTGGCGAGCTAACACCGGCACAGCAGGCCGCGCTCACCATCCTGGCCGCGAGTGCCGCGCCGGCAGTCCTGCTTGTCGAGCCGGGAACACCTGCCGGGCACCGGCGGATCCTGGCTGCCCGCGCAAGGTTGCTGTCATCCGGGTATCAGGTCGCCGCACCGTGCCCGCATCAGCTTGACTGCCCGCTCGCCGTCGAGGGGGACTGGTGCCATTTCGCGGCGCGGCTGCAACGGTCGGCAATGCACCGGCAGGCCAAGGGCGCCGAGCTAGCGTACGAAGACGAGAAGTTCAGTTACGTCGCCGCGATCCGGGCGCAGGCGAGTCGCCCTGATGCTGAGTCGCCGGACCTGCCGGAGGGCCGGGTGGTACGCAGGCCGCAGCAGCGCAAGGGGCTGGTCATGCTCGATCTGTGCCGCGCCGACGGCACCAGCAGCCGCGAGCTAGTGAGCAAGAGCAAGGGCGAGTCCTACCGGCGGGCAAGGAAGACGACATGGGGCGATCGATGGGGACCGTGAAAGCCAGTTACTCCCAGCACGAACTCGATGACTTGGTGGCCAGTGCCCGCCCGCGAACCGGCTGGGACTTCTCCCGCATGCGAGCGCTCCGTGCGCCGGTGCCGTGGGACTACGGCGAGGTCGTAGCACGGTACCTGAGGCCGTCCGACGAGGTGCTCGACGTCGGGACTGGCGACGGGAGGCAGTTCGCCAGGCTGGCCGGGAAGTTCCAGCGCGGTCTTGGCATCGACACAGACCCCGAGATGATCCGGCTTGCCGCGCGAGAGCACTCGGGCCCGAGTCTGGAATTCAGGGTCGGCAGTGCTCGGCTGGAGGGGGTCACAAGGTCGTTCCCCGTGGTAATTAACCGGCACGCCGTGCTCGAGTTAGGTGCGGTAGCCGCGCACCTCGAGCCCGGTGGATACTTCATCACCCAGCAGGTCGGCGAGCGGAACATGGCCAGCGTCCGGCAAGCGCTCGGACAGTCAGCCGACGTCCAGGAGATCAACTCGCAGGCGCTGGCCGGTGCCGGGCTGCGGGTCGTGGCGTTCTGCGAGTATGACGTCGAGTACGTGGTCCGCGATGTCGAGTCGCTGGTGTTCTGGCTCAACGCGCTGGACCTGGCGCATGCCGACCTAGCCGGGTCGGCGGGGCTGGCGAGCGCGGCGACGTTCAACAAGATGCTCGCCGGGAACGTGGACCGGCGCGGGTTCGTCACCAATGAGCACAGGTACCTCGCGATCGGTCAGGCTCCGGGGTAGCGGTTGCGGGGTCTGGGCTGTTGCCAGGTCGCCGGGGCGGCGGTCAGACTGGCTGCCGTGGCGGAAGAGCGGGATCGCTGGCATCGCTGGTTGCTCGACGTCCGGCACGGCGGCGATCCGGCGTACCGCGAGCAGGTGCTGTCCGCCCTCTACCCGGTTCGGGACGAAGTGCTGGACCGGGCGGCGCTCGAGCCGGACGACACGCTGCTTGACGTCGGAACTGGTGACGGGCTGATCGCTTTCGGCGCGCTGGAGCGGCTGGGCCCGGGCGGCCGCGTGATCTTCTCCGATATCTCCCGCGACTTGCTCGACCACTGTCACGCGGCTGCGGCGGAAGCCGGGCAGCTGGGCCGGTGCGACTTCGTGCAAGCCGCGGCCGACGATCTGGCGGCGGTTCCTGATGCCTCGGTCGACGTGGTGACCACGAGGTCGGTGCTGATCTACGTGGCGGACAAGGCTTCGGCCTTCGCCGAGTTCCGCAGGGTGCTGCGGCCCGGCGGGCGGATCAGCGTGTTCGAGCCGATCAACGTGCTGATGCGGGAGTGCGGCTCGCGGATGTTCTTCGGTTATGACATCAGCCCGGTTGCGGAGATCGCGGCGAAGGTCGGCGCTCAGTTCGACGGTGACCAGCCGCCCGGGGCGGATCCGATGGTGGACTTCGACGACCGGGACCTGGTCCGGCTCGCGGAGCAGGCTGGCTTCGCCGACGTACGTCTGGACTTGCGGGTCACCGTCCGGAAGCAGCGGGCACCCGCGCCGTGGGACCGGTTCTTGCGGCAGTCAGGCAACCCGAACCTGCCGCCGCTGGGTGAGATGCTGCAGCACGCGCTCAGCCCGGCGGAGCTGGCCGTGTTCACTGCTCATCTGCGACCGCTGGTCGAGGCCGGCCTGGGGGAGGACCGGCAGGCGGTCGCTTACCTGACCGTTCGAGACGGTGCGGCCGCGAGCGCGGCCGACGGCGCGGGTTAGCTCACTATCGGCGCGAGTTGCGCGCCCAACACGGCCGCGAGTTCCTCGTAGCTCCAGCTCAGGGCCCCGCTGCTGAGGTCGGCCACCACACCGTCAATCCAGGCCAGTTCTGCGCTGATCGTGGCCCGGGCGTACTCGTCGTCCATCAGCGTCACCCTCGGCAGGATGGGTGCGAGGTTCGCCAGCTCCGCCTCAGTGGCTGCGAGCTGTTCGCGGAGCGCCTTCGCACGTTGTTCCAGCGCGGCGCGGGCCTCGTCCGGCGTGAGCATCATCAGGAACGACAAGGCGGCCGGGAACTGAGGGAACTCGTTACGCGGGCGAACCACCATGTCGGTCAGCCAGTCGTGAGCGGTGCGGCGGCCGGCCTCGGTTAGCTCGTACACGGTTCGCTCCGGGTACTGCTGGTCCCGCTCGGTCTGCCGGACGGCGATGAGCCCGGCCTGAAGCAGCCGTTTGATGGTCTTGTAGAGGTTCGCGCGCTGGCCGACGTTGATGACGTTGTCCTTGCCCCACTCCTTGAGCAGCCGCTGCATGGCGTACGGGTGCAACGGCGTGGCGTGCAACAGGCTCAGCACCGCAAGCGCGAGCGGTGATGAGCGGACCTCGGTTTCCGTTTCCTCCACGCCGATCATTCTACTAGTTTCCGCCGCACTAGTAGCAACGCGTCGACGCCTGTCGCGGCCGGGAGTTCGGTAGGTAGGTAAGTAGCACAGCGACTAGTCTCGATGAGGTGAGTTGCAGTACAACTAGTAACTAGGTTACTATCACTCGCGACATAACTCGTCTGTCGCGTTCACGCGGGAGCAGGCTCGCGGTAGCGACATAGCTGAGGAGATGACGATGAGCATGGCGACGGAACCCGGCGCCGCACCGCTGCTCGAAGCGCGCGGCCTGACCGTGCGGTTCGGCAAGGTGACGGCACTGAACGGCTTGGATCTCACTGCTCCGCCGGGCCAGGTCCTGGCCATTCTCGGGCCGAATGGCGCCGGCAAGACCACGTTCGTCCGCACGGTCGCGACGCTGGTGCGGCCGACTGCCGGCAGCCTCCGGGTATACGGGCGGGATGTCGTCCGCGACCCGGCTGGCGTCCGGCGAGACATCGGGCTGGCAGGCCAGTTCGCCGCGGTCGAGCCAACGATGACCGGCCGGGAGAACTTGGAGATGACCGCGCGGCTGTTCGGCCATGGCCACAAGGCAGCTAGGCGGACAGCGGCCGTAGTGATCGAGCGGCTCAGCCTCGGCGAAGTCGCTGACCGTCGCACCAGCACCTACTCGGGCGGTCAGCGGCGCCGGCTAGACCTCGGCGCCAGTCTGGTCGGCGGCCCACGGTTGCTGCTGCTCGACGAACCGACCACCGGCCTCGATCCCGTCAGCAGACGCGAAGTCTGGGATGCCATCCGCGACCTTGGGGCCAACGGCACCAGCGTCCTGCTGACCACGCATTATCTCGACGAAGCCGACGAACTGGCTGACCAGGTCATCGTGATCGACCACGGCGCGGTCGTGGCATCCGGCACGCTGAGCAGGCTCAAGGCGAGTATCGGGCAGGACGTCATCGAGGTGGCGGTCACGGAGCCAGCGATGCTGGGCGCGGTGGCTCAGATCCTCGAGCGAGTCACCTCGAATTCGGCCCGGCTGGAGCCGGGCGGGCGGCATGCGAGTGTTCCGGCCCCGGGCGGGCCCGCGGAACTGGCTTCAGTCATCGGCTGTCTGGAGGAAGCCGCGATCGCGGTCGACGAGATCGGACTGCGGCGGCCGACGCTCGACGAGGTCTTCCTGACACTCACTGACGAAGCGAAGATCAGCCCGGCTGTTGCGGGCGCATCGATGAATGGGAGCGAACGATGACAGTGGCCCAGGCAGTAGTGGCTCCAGCGATCAGCCGGCCTGTGAGGACACCGGGCATCGTGCCCGCGGCCCGCCAGGTGGCGCTCAGGGCGCTGCGCAAGTACGTCCGGACTCCTGGCCTCATCGTGATGGGCGTCGTCCAGTCCGCGATGTTCCTGTTCAGTTTCCGCTACGTCTTCGGCGGAGCGATCCACGCCGGCTCAGGGATCAGCTACGTGGAGTTCCTGGTGCCGGCGTACGTGGCGAGCATCGTCTTGTTCACCGGTGGCGGCATCGCGGTTGCTGTCGCCGAGGACAGGGCGCAGGGCTTCACCGACAGGCTGCTTTCCTTGCCGGTCCCGAGGTACTCGCTCGTGCTCGGGCGCACGCTGGCTGACTCAACCACGAACGTGTGGTCCATCCTCACGACAGCGGCGTTCGGCTTCCTCTTCGGGTTCCGGCTGCCAGGCTCCTGGCTGGACGGCCTGGCCGCGCTCGGCCTTTGCGTGCTCTACGCCGTCGTGTTCACCGTGGTGTTCATCGTCATGGGCCTGTTCGCGCCAAGCCCGCAGGCGGCTCAGGGGATGTCCCTGATTGTCTTCGTGTTCGCCTTCCTGTCCAGCGGCTACGTGCCGGCAACCTCGATGCCCGGCTGGCTGCAGCCGTTCTCGAAGTACCAGCCAGTTACCCCGATGGTCGATGCAGTGCGGTCGCTGCTGACCGGCTCAAGCAGCGACGTAGGCCTGGCGCTCGCCTGGTCAGCCTTGCTGATCGTGGTGTTCACGCCGGTCGCCGTGCTCCGCTACCGGCGGGCCTGACGCGCGAAACTGCCGTCGAGTGTGCTGCCGCCTGGCCAGGACTGCCCGCATCGTTACGATCGATGCGACCGGGCAGTTCTGGCCGGGCGGGAAATCTGAGACGGAACGGAGCTGAGATGTCCGGGATTGCGATTGTCGGATTCGGCAGGATCGGCAGGTCCGTGGTGAAGGCCGGGCTAAGTACCAAGCTGTTCACTCCGTCCGTCATCGTCGACATCGCGGCTGCGGAGGCGATGGCTCCGCTGTTCGAATACGACACCAACTACGGTCGCTGGCGCGACCCGGTGCGTGCCGAAGCGGACGGCCTCGTGATCGGTGACGCGATGATCTCCTGGATTGACGCCCGCAACGGCGCACCCGACTGGGCAGCGCTAGATGTCGACGTTGTCCTCGATTGCACCGGCCGGGCAACGACCCGGCCAGGTGCACAGGCCCACCTTGATGCCGGGGCGACCCGGGTACTCGTAAGCGCGCCGAGCAAGACGCTGGAAGACTGCGACGCGGTTCTGCTCCCTGGGATCAACCTCGACACCTACGATCCGGGCAGGCACCACATCGTCAGCATGGCGAGCTGCACGACCAACGCGCTCGCGCCGGTTATCAGGGTTCTCCGGGAGACCGTAGGCATCCGCGATGGCTTCTTCACAACCGTGCACGCCTATACCAACACCCAGTCGCTCACCGACCAGCCGATGCCGGAACGGCGCGACTCCTGGGCGGCCGCCGAGAACATCATCCCGAGCTCGTCTGGCGCAGCCAAGGCGCTCAAGTTCATCTGGCCCGAGTTGCGGGTGACCGGCAAGGCCTACCGGGTGCCGGTGCGCACCGGGAGCATTGTCGAGCTGGCCGTCAGGGTCAGCACCCTGACGACGGCAGCCAAGCTGAACGAGGCGTTCGTTGACGCCGCGACCACCGGGCCGCTGGCAGGCATCCTGGGCGTCCTGCATGAGGGCTGGGCGTCAGCGCGCATCGTCGGGGAGACCAAGTCGTCCGTCGTCGATCTGCCACTGACCTCGGTAAGCGACGACGACCTGGTGACGGTCGCGGCCTGGTACGACAACGAAGCGGGCTATGCGATGCGGCTGGCTGAGACGGTGGCGGTACTCGCAGCCGATTGATGCTCTCGGCTGGCCGGTAGTTATCCCTTGGCGGGAGCGCGGGCACGCCTTGCTGCTGCCAGTGACGTCGCCGAACGTGAGCGGCGTGCCGAGACGAGCCCGGCAGGGATCAGGCTGAAACGCGAACGGCGCCGACGCCGGCCCTTGACCAGCAGCGGACGATGTCGCGCATGGACAGCAGGCCGGCCACCTCGTTGTCCTCTAGCACGATCAAGTGCCGGAAATTGCCTTTTGTCATAGTCGACGCGGCCTGCTCCAGCGTCCACTCTGGCGACGCGAACACCACGTCGGATGTACGGTGATCGCCGACGACTTCGGCGTCCGGGTTCTGGCCCGCTGCCACCGAATCAAGGACGTCGCGCTCGGTCAGGATTCCGATGACGGGCTGCGACTGGTCAACCACCACGGCCGCGCCGACGCGCTGAGCTGACATCCGCTGGGCTGCCTCACGAAGCGTGTGGGCGGGCCCGATGCTGACGACAACCCTCGTCATCCCGTCCCTTACATTCATGCTGCCTTGCTCCTCTCACGCCCCATAGCGCCCGAAAACGCACCGGAAGGAGGTGACGGCCAGAGTTGGCCAAACGGCGACACTGCCGCAGCGAACCGTCCGGGCTTGCTTGTGCGCTTGTGATTGCCGGTGCTGTCCAGCATCCGCCGGAATCACGCCGAGGGCAAGTCCCCGTCTCCGGCAGCGAGCAGGCTGAGGACTTCAGCATGCAGCAGACCGTTCGTGCACACGGCGCTGCCGCCGTCGGGCCGCGCTGTCCCGGCCAGGTCAGTGAAGGCTCCGCCCGCTTCCTGGACGATGACCTGAAGTGCGGCCACGTCCCAGAGGCTGACACCGGTCTCGGCCGAGATGTCCACAGCGCCCTCAGCGACCAGCATGTGCGACCAGAAATCGCCGTACGCCCGGGTACGCCAGACCTTCTGGCTCAGGCCGAGGAATTCGTTCAGCCTTCCGTCCTGCTCCCAGGTCGACAGGTCCGAGTAGGACAGTGACGCGTCGGACAAACTCGAAACGTGCGAGACCCGGCACGGCGAGGCCTTCGTCATGCTCTTGCCTGTCCAGGCGCCGCCGTCCCTGGTGGCCCACCACCGGCGGCCGAGTGCGGGCGCGGTGACTACTCCGACAGTGACGTTGTCACCGTCCATCAGGCCGATCAGCGTCGCCCATACGGGCACGCCGCGGACATAGTTCTTGGTGCCGTCGATCGGATCGATCACCCAGCACCGCTGGCTGGATCCGGTCCGGCCGAATTCCTCGCCGAGCATCGCGTCCCGCGGCCTGGCCCGGCCAACGACGTTCCGCAGGGATTCCTCGACGGCCAGGTCGGCGTCACTGACCGGGGTCAGGTCCGGCTTCGCCTCGACCCGCAGGTCCAGCGACCGGAAGCGGCGCATGGTGATGTCGTCCGCGGCGTCCGCCAGGACGTGCGCGAAACCAAGGTCGCCGTCAAAACCTGCCATCCCGGGCAACGGTATCGGCAACAGCCAGGTACTCGCCAACGCCAGGCCGGAGATCGGCGACAGTTCGCGGCATGGTTTCTCAGTGCGTCGCCGGCGCGGTCAAAATTCAAGGGCATTTGGCCGGGAACGTGGTAGTTGACCGCAATGACATCGACCGCTCGCAGAGTTCGGCGCACTCCGCCAGGCAGCATGGCTTGCCGACCGTGGCCCGAAGCGGGGCCTGAGATCGGTAACTGGCACCTGTCAGCCTCGCTGGCTGCGTCCCGGCGCGGTGCCAGGGCCGCTAGGGCTCGGCCGCCTCCGCTGGGTCCAGCCCCTCGCGGCTGCGCAGCAGGCGCCGCAGTGAGTCCAGCCGTGCGGCGGCAGCGGGTCCGCCGTGCTCCGCGACCCACTCATCCAGGCAACAGCCCGCATCGAGGTGGCTGCAGCCGGGCGGGCACCCTTCGATAGCGTCGGCGAACTCCCCGAATGCGGATACCACTTTGTCGGCAGCAATGAGGCCGAGGCCGAAACTCCGCAAGCCAGGCGTGTCGATGATCCAGCCGCCGCCGGGCAGTTGCAGCGCCACTACCGAAGAGGAGGTGTGGCGCCCGCGCCCGGTGACCGGGCTCACCGATCCGACGGCCCGGTCGGCATCCGGCAGCAGCGCGTTGACCAGGGTCGACTTGCCGACGCCCGAGTGGCCGACGAGGACGCTGATCCGGTCGGCCAGCAGCGCGCGCACCTCGTCGAGCTGGCCGCCGAACGGCCGGCTGAGCGCAATCCAGCGGATGCCGAGCGGCTCATAGGCGGCGATGAGCTCATCGGGAGCGGCCAGGTCGGCTTTGGTCAGGCAGAGCAACGGCTCAATGCCTGCATCGAAGGCGGCAACGAGGAACCTGTCGATCAGCCGTGGCCGCGGCTCCGGGTCGGCCAGCGCCGTCACGATCACGAGCTGATCCGCATTGGCGACGATGACCCGCTCGGTCGGGTCGTCGTCCTCGGCGGACCTGCGCAGCACTGAGGTTCTGGGCCGGACGCGCACGACCCTGGCCAGGGTGTCGGGAAGGCCGGAGACATCGCCGGCCAGGCTGACCCGGTCGCCTACCACGATGCTGCCGCGGCCCAGTTCCCTGGCTTTCATCGCGGTCACCGTCCGGCCGTCAAGCCAGCTGCGGTACCGGCCGCGATCCACTCCGACGACGAATGCGTCTACCGCATCCTGGTGGGCCGGGCGTTTCCTGGTGCGCGGCCGCGAGCCCTTGCCCGGCCGGACCCGCACATCGTCTTCGTCCAGCCTGGAGTGGCTTGCTGCCGGGCTCAGTTTGCCTGCTCCAGCATCTGCTGCCACAGCGTGAGGAAAGCAGGAAAGGTCTTGGCGACGGTCGAGGCGTTGCGCACGCGCAGGCCGGGCACCGCAAGCCCGAGCACGGCGGCGGCCATCACCATCCGGTGGTCATCGTGGCTGTCGAACGGGTCCGGCCCGGCGCGCAGGGGACGCGGCACAACGCGCAGCCCGTCCGGGAGCTCCGCGACCTGGCCGCCTAGCGCGCCGATCTCGGCCGCGAGTACTGCCAGCCGGTCGCTCTCATGCAGCCGCATGTGCCCGATCCCGGTGAACTCCGATGGCCCGTCCGCAAGTGCGGCCAGCGCCGTCAGCACGGGCGCGAGCTCGCTGATATCGCGCAGGTCGGCGGAGATGCCGCGGATCCGGCCGGTGCCGGTGATCCGCATGCCGTCATTGGTGGCCTGGCACGTCGCGCCCATCTGCTGCAGAACGTCGAGGATCTGGCTAGCCGCTTGCAGGCTGACGGCCGGCCAGCCGGGAATCGTGATTGTCCCGCCTGTCACCAGCGCGCTGGCCAGGAACGGAGCCGCGTTGGACAGATCGGGCTCGACCACGATCGTGCCGGGGGACAGCCGTCCCGGCCGAACCCGCCAGGAATCGGGTGCCGGGAATGTGCCGTTGCCGGAGCTCCACGACTCCACGTCCGCACCAGCTGCGCTGAGCATGGCCGTAGTCATCGCAATGTGCGGCGCGGACGGTATCCGCGTGCCGTTATGAGTGATCTGGATGCCCTGCTCGAACCGTGGCGCCGCGAGCATCAGCCCGGACACCAGCTGGGATGACGAGGAAGCATCGAGAGTGATGGCGCCGCCGCGGACCCGGCCGCCGCCGCGCACCACGAAGGGCACAGCGCCGCGGCCGCCGTCATCGACCTCCACCCCGGCCTGGCGCAGCCCGGCCAGCAACTCGCCGACTGGCCGCTGCGCGGCCCTGGGGTCGCCGCTGAACTGAACGTCGCCGGTCACCAGGCCCGCGGCCGGAGGTACGAACCGCAGCACCGTGCCGGCGTTGCCGACATCGACAGTGATCGCGCCCGACGCCCTGCCTGGCGTGACTGTCCACGTCGGTTTCCCGGCTTGCACAGTGCCGGGATCGTCAATCGATGCGCCGAGCGCAGTCACCGCTCCGGCCATCAGGTCGGTGTCCCTGGCACGCAGCGGCCCGGTGATCGTGGTAGGACCATCCGCCAAGGCCGCCAGGATCAAAGCGCGGTTGGTGATGGACTTAGAGCCAGGCAGCCGGATGCTGGCCCGCACCGCTGTCATGGCGGCTGGCGCTTGCCAGTCGACGTCGGGTTGGCCGGTAACCTGCATGTCTCAAGAGATTACTGGCTCGGTAACCGTCTAGACGTGCCTGGCTGCGCGGAGCGACAATCAGACACCGCGAATCTACGGGGCGGGAAGCACTCGGGATATCTCCGCAAGGTTTGGCATAGCCGGATCTGGGATATGAACTGCCGGATTCGGCGGTTGGCCGGGTCGGTTGGCTGGGCTGTCAGGTGAGGATATGTGCGGTCGGTATGCGTCGGCGCGTAAGCGCATTGAGCTCCTCGAGGAGTTCAGCGTGCAGCGCGACCAGGTCGCCGAGCCCCTGAAGCCGGACTACAACGTGGCGCCGACCAAGGCTGTCTACACAGTCGTCGACCGGGCTGCAAGGCCGGACGACGACGAAGCGGCCAGCGCGGACGGTGGCGTCAGCCGGGATGCCAGCACGAGAGAGCCAGAGCGCGAGCTGCGAGTGATGCGCTGGGGCCTGGTGCCGTTCTGGGCGAAGGACGTCAAGATCGGCAGCCGGATGATCAACGCCAGGGCCGAGACCGTAGCGGAGAAGCCGGCCTTCCGGCGCGCGTTCGCCAAGCGCCGCTGCCTGGTGCCTGCCGACGGTTACTACGAGTGGCAGCAGCTGCCCGGCGCGGCGAAGCAGCCGGTATATATCAGCCGCACGGACGGCCGCTCGCTTGCCTTCGCGGGCCTCTATGAGCTGTGGCGCGATCCCGCGGTGAATTCGGATGATCAGGACGCCTGGCTCTGGACGGCCACGATCATCACCACGAGCGCGCCGGACGAGATTGGCATGATCCACGACCGGATGCCGATGATCATCGATCAGGGCAGCTGGGCTGACTGGCTCGACCCGGCGAACAACGACGTTTCCGACCTGAAGACGCTGCTTACCCCTGCCATGGTCGGCACCCTCACCACGTGGCCGGTCTCGACCGCGGTGAACTCGGTCCGCAATAACGGCCCGGAGCTGATCGAGCCGGTGTCGGTAGGCCTGGCCGGGCCGTTAACTGCCGCGGCGCCGCGCACCGGAAAGCCGGCCGCCGCGACGCAAACGGCTCGTGATCTGGGCGACGACGGCACTGGAGTGCTGTTCTAGGCCAGCTGGATGGCCAGGCAGCGCGGCCCCGTTCCCCGGTGGTGCTGTCGGCCAGGTGCAGAAGGAGGCGGGGATCGCATGGATGTCATCGCAGCGCGTCGGCGGCTTGAAGAGATTCGCAGCGAGCTGGACCGGTCGATCACGGTGCTCAAGGGAAAGGGCGAGCAGGAGACGTGGTCCGGCGATTACCCCCGGGACCCGGCTGACGCGGGCGCCAACTTGTCCGAGGCCGACCGGTCCGAGGCGGTGCTCGCGGTTGCCAGAAGACAGCGTTCCGACGTGCTGGACGCACTGCACCGGATCGACCTTGGCACCTACGGAACATGCGTGGACTGCGGCGGGCCAGTTGCGGAGGGCAGGCTGGAGGCCAAACCGGAGGCGGCCAGGTGCGTGGCCTGCCAGGGGAAGCTGGACCGGATGCGCCGGTGAGGAAGGCTGCCTGGCCCGCGCCGGGCTACCTGCCAGCGGCGGCGCCGGGGCAGACGGCGCACGGTTGACCGCGCACGGGAGATGGCGCCGGCCAAGGGGTCGGAATGAAGGCGACAGGCTCCGCGTTCCATAAACCATGCCTCTTACGACCTGTCAGACGCGGCCAGATCGCTCAAGGGTGGCCGCGCGCGATCTGGTTGGCGTTGGCGTTGTATCCTCCCGGCGAGGCGGCTTGCAGGCTAATCGGCTGCAGCCCTCGATTCCGGAAGGGGTGGGTTCGGTCCCCGAGACACTCGAGCAGCGCAGTGATCGGTTCGAACACGACGTGCTGCCGTACCTCGACCAGCTCTACGCGGCCGGGATGCGGATGACCCGCAATCCGGCCGACGCCGAGGACCTGGTGCAGGAGACCTTTGCCAAGGCTTATGCGTCGTTTCACCAGTTTCAGACTGGTACGAATCTAAAAGCTTGGCTGTTCAGGATCCTGACGAACACCTTTATCAACAGCTATCGGAAGCGGCAGCGGGAACCACAGCGGTCCGGTACCGAAGAGATAGAGGACTGGCAGCTCGCCAGAGCCGCCTCGCATACTTCGTCGGGCCTTAAGTCCGCCGAGAGCGAGGCACTCGAGCGCCTGCCGGATTCCGATATCAAGGAGGCCCTGCAGGCGTTGCCTGAGGACTTCCGGCTGGCGGTGTACCTGGCCGACGTCGAAGGTTTTGCGTACAAGGAGATCGCCGAGATCATGGGCACTCCGATCGGAACGGTCATGTCGCGGTTGCACCGCGGCCGCAGGCAGCTCCGCGACCTGCTGCAGGATTACGCGGCGGAGCGAGGCATGCTCGCAACCACGCCAGCCGCACCGGCCACGGCGACCTCCGATGGCGAGGCGTCACGGGAGGACGCGCAATGAGCTGCGGGAAGCCGCACGAAGTGCCGTGTACCGAGGTACTTGCGATGGTGTACTCCTACATCGACGGCGAGCTGGAGGGCAGCGGCTCTGCCGAGATCCGCGAGCACCTCGACGAGTGCGGGCCGTGCTTGCGCGAGTACGGCCTCGAGGAACTCGTCAAGCGGCTAGTGCACAACTGTTGCGGGCACGAAGCGGTGCCCGGTGAGTTGCGGACCAAAGTGCTAGGCCGGATCGCCGCTGTCCGGGCGGAGATCGAGCAGACTGAGGTCCTGGCCGAGTAAGGGCGCCAGCCCGCCGGCCAGTCCGTAGGCACTCACGACGTTGTCGTCGAGTCGCCGCTACGATGACGCTGCGCGCGTTACTGTAAGTTGCGACGCCAGTCAGATACGCCGGCCAGCCGTGAAGGGCGCGGCGCTCGACCGGATATCAGGATTGTCCTGGTAGCGGAATTGGACACGGCCGCAGCGAGGGGGTCACGGCATGGTCTCCCGGGCCGCACGGCTCTACATCGGCCTGGTTGTGAGTGCCGCGGCCGTCCTTGTTGCCGCTGCGATCCTGGCTTGCGACCGGGAGATGATGCAGGCGCACTTCTGGACGCCTTCGCCTGCTCTCCAGCGTCCCTTGGCGGCCTTGCTCACGCTACAGGCTCTGTTCCTGGTCTGTGACTCGGGCGCGACCCCGATGACGTCACGCCAGACCAGATGGTCCCCCAGCTCGTCGGCCACACTCGCCGCCGTGGTGCTGCTCGGCCCGGTGTCTGCCGCGCTGGTCGGAGCGACCGCGCTGCTGAGCCTGCAACGCCATCTGCGGCTCGCCGAACGACTGTTCAACGGCGCGATGTACGCGCTGTCCGGCCTTGCCGCCGGCTGGGCGTACTTAGCCTGCCATGCTGTGCCCGGGCTGCCGGACTCGGGTAATTTCCGGACGATCTTGCTGCCGTTCGCTGCCGCCGCCACGGTGCACGTGCTCGCCAATCACGGCCTGATCTGGGGGGTGCACCGGCTCAACCGGGGCAGAGGGATGTGGCGCCGCGACGCCCTGGAGTCCAGCCTGACGCTGCTGCTTGCGTCCGATCTCGGCTACGCATGCCTGGGCCTGGTCATCGCGTCCTTGTGGGCGATCATGAATTGGTTCGCCGCGGCGCTGGTGCTGGTGCCCTTGTTCGTCGCCCGCTGGGCCATGGGCCAGTTCGCCGAGCAGCAGCGTGCCTACGCCGCCACCATGGACGCGCTCTGCCAGGCAGTAGAGACCAAGGATTACTACACGCGCGGTCACGGTGACCGCGTTTCCCGTGGTGCTGTCATGATCGCCAGGCAGATACGCATGAGTACCGAGCGGACCGAGGCGATCAAGTTCGCTGGCATGCTGCACGACGTCGGCAAGCTGGGCGTGCCGACGCAGGTCCTGCAGAAGACCGGAGCGCTTACCGAGGACGAGTTCGCTGCGATCCAGTTGCACCCGATGCGCGGCCTGGAGATCGTCAGGGAGATCGGTTTCCTCTTCGAGGCGCTGAACGGAATCATGCACCACCACGAGCGCATGGACGGCCGTGGTTATCCCATGGGTCTTGCCGGGCATGAAATCCCCGAGTTCGCCCGCGTGATCGCGGTCGCCGACGCCTTTGACTCGATGACCACGACTCGCTCGTACCGAGAGGCGAAGAGCATCGAATTCGCGCTCGGCGAGTTGCGCAAGGGCGCCGGCACGCAGTTCGACCCAGTCGTCGTGGAGGCATTCATCGCAGCGATCGAGAAGGGGACCTGGCAGCTGCCTGAGCCTGCGGCCAAACCGCCTGACCCGACAACCGTGACCGTCAAGGATCACGACGACCCGACGGCGCCGCTGCGCGTGGTGGAGCCGTGACCGGCGGAACGATCGCGAGGCGCACTGCACCGGCCCGGATGGCCTACTGGCAGGCGCTCGATTCTGGCCGGATACTGCTGATGGCAGCTGCCGCAATGCTGGTAATCGCGGCATTCGCCGGCGTGGTGGCGCTGCATCCTGTCCATGTCAACTTCCCGGCGGCGCTAGCTTTTGGCGGCTTCATCGCCTTCGGAGAGTTGTTCAGGCTAGCGCTGCCGGGCGGGCGTGAGGCCGCGCCCATCGCGATGGTCGGCGCGATGGCCTATGCCATGCTGCTGGCTCTCCCGAAGCCGGACGGACGCGTTACGTACGACGCGCTCATGGTCGTCGCTGTCGCGGCGATCGGCATGACCGTCGGTTCACTACCGCATATCGCAGCAGGCCGGTCAGCCGGACTGACTGGCATGTGCACGCGGCTGGTCGCCGTGTCGTGCGTAGCATTTATCTTCCGGCCGATCGTCTCGGCCGGCTTCGGCCACAAGGACGTGAACTGGGTTTTCCAGTTCTCGGTCATCGCGCTGGTGTTCCTCGTGGGCTGGCTGGTCGACACCCTCGTAGGGGCGCTGATCCGGGCTGATGACGTGGGCGCCAGGTTCTCGGTGGCCATGCGAGACGAGATTCGGCTGCAGTGGCCGCTTGGCCTGGCGGTGGGTGCCTCGGTCATCATCGCGGTCTTCGGCGCCAAGCGGGTGGGGTTGGGCGAGCTCCTGGTGTTCATCGGACCGCTGCTGGTGACCCAGCTGGCCTTCCGCCGCTACGCCGGCATCCGCGCCACTTACCTGCAGACCGTCCGGTCCCTGGCCCGCGTCACCGAGGTAGCGGGCTACGTGGAGGCCGGCCATTCCCGCCGCGTCAGCCGGCTGGCGGTAGCCGTCGGTCGCGGCCTGGGCCTGGCCGAGCCAGAGCTGCTCGCGCTGGAGTACGCGGCACTGATGCACGACATCGGCCAGCTCTCGCTGCGCGACCCGATACCCGGCGGCGCGACACTGCTCGTTTCCCCGGCCGATCAGGAGCGCATCGCGGAGCTGGGCGCTGAGGTTATCCGGACCGCCGGCGTGCTTGATGACGTAGCGGAGCTGGTCCGGTACGAGAGCCGGCCGGCGCGCGGCCATGAACCAGCCCCGCCACTTGGCAGCATGATCATCAAAGCGGCTAACGCATTTGATGACATGGTCGGCAGCTCGACCGACCGGAACAGATCGGCGGCGGCTCTCGAGCGGATGCGCCTGGACCCGGTGGAATACGACGCTGGCGTGGTAGCCGTGCTGGCGGAGGTGGCGGCGCGAAGGGTCCCGTCACGCCTGTAGGCTGCCGATCGTGCTCGAATCGGTCCTGGTCGCCAATCGTGGCGAGATTGCCCGGCGGGTCATAGCCACCGCCCGCAAGCTTGGCGTCCGCTCGGTGGCTGTCTACTCCGAGGTCGACGCTGGCCTGCCATTCGTACGCGAGGCGGACGAGGCGGTTCTCATCGGCCCGGCGCAGCCAGCCGCTAGCTACCTGAACGGCCCGGCAATACTGGCTGCCGCCGAGCGCACTGGCGCTCGCGCGATCCACCCCGGCTACGGCTTCCTGGCTGAGAACCCGGCATTCGCCGCGAGCGTCCTGGAGGCCGGACTGACCTGGGTCGGCCCGTCCCCGGACTCGATGGAGCAGATGGGCGACAAGATCAACGCCCGGAACCTGATGGAGCAGGCGGGCGTGCCGGTGTCGGCCGGCACCAGGGAGCCGGTGGCAGATGTGGCCGCTGCGCTGGCTGCGGCCGGGCAGATCGGCTATCCGGTAATGATCAAGGCGGCTGCGGGTGGCGGCGGCATCGGCATGAGCGCGGCTTCCGGTCCGGCGGAGCTGACTGCTGGCTTTGAGACTGCCAGGTCGCGAGCTGAGCGGTTCTTCAGCAGCCCGGCCATCCTGCTCGAGCGCTACGTCGAGCGGGCCCGGCATGTCGAGGTACAGATACTGGGCCTGGCCGATGGCCGCGTGCTCGCACTGGGCGAGCGCGACTGCTCGGTGCAACGGCGGCACCAGAAGGTGGCGGAGGAAACTCCGTCGCCGGGCATCAGCCCGGAGCTGCGAGCCAGGATGCTCGCCGCCGCGGTGCAGGCAGGGCAGGCCGTCAAGTACCTGGGCGCCGGCACAGTCGAGTTCCTGGTGGATGTCGCGACCGGCGACTTTATGTTCCTGGAGATGAACACGCGGCTGCAGGTGGAGCACCCGGTGACCGAGCTGGTGACGGGCATCGACCTGGTCGAGCAGCAGTTCCGCATCGCTGCCGGTGAGGACATCAGCTTCCCGGCACAGGACGTGGCCCGCTCCGGGCATGCGGTCGAGCTACGGATCTACGCCGAGGACAGCAAGCGCTTCCTGCCAAGTCCAGGGACGATCAACGAATGGGACGAGCCGGCGGGGCCAGGCGTGCGCGTGGACGCCGGGTACGCCGCCGGCAATACAGTGACCCCGTTCTATGATCCGTTGCTGGCCAAGCTGTGCCTGCACGGCGCGGACCGGGCGGAGGCGCTCGACAGAGCGAGGGCAGCGGTTGCGGCGTTCAGTATCGGCGGGCTCAAGACCAACCTGGAGTTCCACGGCGAGTTGCTCGCGTCGGCGGAGTTTTCCTCCGGTGACTACGACACCGGGCTGGTTGGCCGACTGCGCGCCGGATAGCGCGCGAGCGGTGATGATGCAACGTAACGGCCGGCCACGGCTGACAGCGAGGAGGGCACATGAGCGAGGTTCGCGCGGAGATGGTGGCGAACGTCTGGAAGGTCGTGGCGGCCGAAGGAGACACCGTCGCTGACGGTGACACGCTGGTGATTCTGGAATCCATGAAGATGGAGATCCCGGTGCTCGCCGAGGGATCCGGCACGCTGACGAAGCTCGCGGTGGCTGAAGGCGATGTCGTCCAGGAGGGTGATCTGATCGCTGTCGTCGAGTAGCCGGCAGCGCGGCAGGTCGTCGGCGTCGTCAGACGCCGGTTGTCGAGCGCGGGTAGGCGTCACTTGGATCGGTGACGACGTTGACCAGGTACGGAATACCCGAGTCGAATGCACGGCGAAGCGCGGGACCGATGTCAGCCGGGTCGGTGACTAGTTCGCCGCCGCCGCCAAGAGCGGTGACGACCTGATCGTAGCGGCAACCAGGCTGCAGGTCGGCGGCGACGTCGTAGCCGTACAGCGCCTGCATCGGGTGCTTCTCCAGTCCCCAGATGCCGTTGTTGCCGCAGACCATGACGACCGGCAGGCCGTGGCGAACCAGAGTGTCCGCGTCCATCAGGGAGAACCCGGCCGCGCCGTCGCCAAGCAGCAGCACGACCTGCGCTGTGGGCCGTGCCAGCCGCGCGGCTATGGCGTAGCCGAGACCGGTGCCCAGGCAGCCGTACGGACCCGGATCGAGCCATCCGCCCGGCTGCTGCGGCTCGACGTACTTACCCGCGTAGCTCACAAAGTCGCCGCCGTCGCCGATGATCACCGCATCTTCCGCGAGTAGCGAGGCCAGCTCTCCGTAGATACGCAGCGGGTGCACCGGATTCGCGTTGCTGGCCAGGAGGGCAGTGTCATCGGCCGTGGCCTGCTTGCTGATGGCTTGGAGTCGGGGCAGCCAGTCCTGCGTCCAGGCCGCACTATCTGCAGTGCCGTTGCCAGCCGCGTCCGCCAGCCCGCTGAAGATCGCCGCAAGCTCCCCAGCAGCCGATCCGGCGAGCTGGCAGTGCGTGGCTATAAGTTCCGGCGAATCGGCGAGATGCACGACCCGTGCGGGCGGAGTCCCGTTCTTGCCGCCGAAGCTGCCATAGCCGAGCCGGAAGTCCAGCGGAGTGCCCGCTACCAGAACCAGATCGGCCTCGCCGAGCGCCACCGACCGCGCCCGAGTGACCAGCAACGGGTGCCCGGCCGGCAGGATGCCGCGCCCCTGGCCGTTGGCGATGACCGGAAGCCGCAGTTCCTCGGCTGCCGACCGGGCGGCATGCTCGGCACCATCGAGCCAGACGTCCGATCCCAGAATCAGCACCGGTCTGCTCGCGTCGGCAAGCAGGCGGGCGATCGCGGTGATGGAGTCCGGGTCGGGCTGGTGTCGCATTGCTGGCCCGTCCGCACCATCGCGGCCGGACGCGCCGGTTGCCGGCGGCTGAGTCTCCGCGCCTGCCAGGCTGCCAGTCCCGTAGAGCGCCTCCAGGCTCGCGTCCAGGAAGACCGGCCCTCGGTGCCGGGAGCTGGCCAGCGCGAATGCCTCGTCGGTCGCCGTGCCGACCTGGCCGGGCAAGTGCACCGTCCAGGCCCGCTTGGTGACCGGCGCCAGGAGCGGCGGGTGATCGAGTTCCTGCAGGCTGCCTGAACCCCACCGGCCGTCGGGAGCGCGCCCGGCCAGTACGACCAGCGGCGAGCCGTTGAATTGCGCTGTCGTGACCGCGCTGACGCCGTTGGTGACGCCTGGCCCCGCAGTGAGGACGGCGAAACCCGGGGTGCGAGTCAGCCGGGACATGGCCTCGGCGGCGAACACCGCAGTCTGCTCGTGCCTGACATCGACGATGGGCATCGGCGGATCAGCCCGCACCGCGCCGTCGTAGACCGGGAAGATGTGCCCGCCTGACAGCGTGAACAGGGCTTGCACACCGTGCCGCTGCGCCGCTGCGACCGCCTGGGCGCCACCGTGGGCCTGCCGCTCATCCTGGCTCATGGCGCGACGCTATCAGCACGTAGCCCGTCCAGTCGCGTGCCCGCTTTGCGGCGGTACCCGCATGGATGGGAGAGCCTATGCGCGCGGCCTGCGATGATTGATAGGTGCCGACCCTGACTAACCTGGCCGGCCTGGCCGGGATCCGCGGACCGGGCCTCGACTGGCTGCACGCGCTCATCTCCGACTGGCTGCTCCTGGCGGACCTGTCCTTCGCTGACCTCGTGCTGTGGGCGCCGCTCGGCAGCAGCAGCAGTCAGTCAGGCGGCGAGGCCGGGCAGCCGGGCGGCGATGCCGGCCAGGCGGGCACCAACTGGATCGCGCTTGCCCAGATACGCCCGACAACTGCTCCGACCGCGCTCTCCGATGACATCGTGGGCATGGTCCGGCCTGGTGCCGAGCAGCCGTTGCTGGCAGCCGCCTATACCGAGCGAAGGGTGTGCCGGGAGGGCGACCCGGAGTGGACTCGCGGGGTGCCCGTCCGGCACGAGACGATTCCGGTGATCTGTGATGGCCACATCGTCGCAGTGATCGAGCGATCGACCAACCTGAGTTTCGCCCGCACGCCGAGCCGCCTGGACCTGGCGTACCTGAAGGCAGCCGATGACCTCACCCAGATGGTGGCGGCCGGCATGTTCCCGGCGCCGGGCGAGGAGCCTGTCCTGGTCAGGTCCCCTCGGGTCGGAGACGGCCTGCTCAGGCTCACCCGGTCCGGCAAGGTGACCTACGCCAGCCCGAACGCGCTGTCGGCGTACCGGCGGCTCGGGCTGACCGCGGACCTGGTCGGCAAGCAGCTTGGCCCGCTGACTGCCCGGCTCTGCGCTGGCCGCGTCCCTCGTGATGACTCGCTGATGGTCGCGGCCAGCGGTCGCGCGCCCGCTGAGACTGAGATCGACGCGAATGGCTCGGTCGTCCAGTTGCGCACGATCCCGCTGATCGTGGATGGCGAGCGGGCGGGCGCGCTCATCCTGCTCAGGGATGTGACCGAGCTGCGGCACCGGGAGCGCGAGCTGCTCACCAAGGACGCGACCATCAGGGAGATCCACCACCGGGTTAAGAACAACCTGCAGACGGTAGCTGCTCTGCTGCGGCTGCAGGCGAGGCGGGTGCGTGCGCCGGAGGCCAGGGCTGCGCTGGACGAGGCGGTCCGCCGGGTCGGCTCGATCGCGATGGTGCACGAGACGCTGTCCCGAGTCCCGGACGAAATCGTGGACTTTGATGAGATCGCCGACCGGGTGGCCATGATGGTGGGCGAAGTCTCGGCACCGGAAGCGCGAGTGACGCCGCAGCTGCTCGGAGAGTTCGGTCTGCTGCCCGCTCTGATCGCGACACCGCTGGCGCTCGTGCTGACCGAACTGCTGCAAAACGCGCTTCAGCACGGCCTCAGCCGGTCCGGTCAGGGCACGGCTTCCGGGTCCCTGGAGATCTCCGCCGTTCGCAGCCCTGGCAAGCTGACAGTCACGGTGTCCGACAACGGGGTCGGCCTGCCTGCCGAATTCGACCTGGACTCGACATCGAGCCTGGGCCTGCAGATTGTGCGGACGCTGGTGCTAACAGAACTGAGCGGCCGCCTGGAGATCGCGCCTCGGCCAGGCGGCGGGACTAGGGTGCTCGTGGAGGTGCCGCTGGAAGTTCAGCTTCCTGACGCAGCGCCCGTGGTGGGCTGACACAGTGGTCAACTGAAACCGTGCTGGGCTGACACCGTGATCATCTGACACCCTGGTCAGCTGACACCGTGGCGGGCCGATGCCGTGGCAGGCCGCTGGCGGGGCACGGATAAGCGTGTACGGATAAGCTGCGCCGCAGTCCCATCGGGGACGCGGCGCCGCTCGTCCTCAGGCTCCCGCGCGAGCCGCGACCCTGCTACGGCGCTTGACCGCGCGCCGCTCGTCCTCGCTAAGTCCGCCCCAGACACCGGCGTCCTGGCCACTCTCGAGTGCCCACTGCAGGCAAGGCTCCATGACCTTGCACCGCCGGCACACTTGCTTGGCCTCGTCGATCTGGAGTAGCGCAGGCCCGGTATTCCCGATCGGGAAGAAAAGCTCCGGGTCCACGTCACGGCAGGCGGCATGGTGACGCCAGTCCATGAGTCCACTCCTCCTTGCGCCTCAGGTCCTGCCCGGGCCTGGGCTGCTGTCGCGCTTGTGAATCATTTCACGAGCTATAGTCTATGCGAACTACGTACGATTTTGATCCCGGCTTACGGTCTAAATCGGCGATGCTGTGCGTACCCCGGCGCCACAGTGATTATCCAGCGACACCGATGATCTACCAGGGTGCGCGGTGTCAACAGGCGCCGAATCTCGCCGACTTGCACCACGCCGAGGCTTGCGCCCCGTTCGCTCCTCGGAGTCCAGGCCCGGCCGCGCCCACGTTCACGTCGCCGACCCCGCTTGGCATGCCACGGCATACCGTTCACCAGGAGCGTTATAACCCTCTCAAGGTCGGCTATCAATCGCAAGAGGCTTCAGCAAAGGTTCGGCAGGATTTCGGTGTCATCTCAGTCACATGGCCGGGATGAGTGGCGGTGCCCGAGGTACGAAGAGTGGTGCCCGTCACAGGCGGTATAAGGCCTTTAGTTACATATCTAAGACTTTATTAAGAGCAGTCAGCCAATCCGGGCACGGTTTAACGTGCGCTAACCGATGACCCGCAGCGCATCAGGCACGGAGCAAAAGCTGACTTCCTCGGCTTCGCCCACGTACTCGCCGTCCAGCTGGAACGCGACCGGCCGACCCGCCCGCAACTCGATCCTGGGCAGGTCGTGACCAGACAGAACCGACCGGCCGCGCGGCGGCCGGGTCCGCTCCGCGAGCATCTGCCTCAGCGTGCGCGCGGTGGCGACCGTCCCCAGGCTGCGAAGCACCAGAAGGTCGAGTCCCCTGTCGAAGCTGGCATCGGGATTTGTGAACACCGGCCGGCTGCCAAGATAGGTCCACGGCGCCGAGTTCGACACAAAGCAGGAATAGACCGGCGCCGGGCAGAAGCCGGCCGGCTCGGCAATGCTGATTGCGGGAGTTCGACGGTCAGTAACGCGGTAGTACTGGTTCAGCGCAGTCCAGGCGTACAAAGCCGGAGTCAGCCGCCGCCCGGCCGCACGCCGGCCCTCGACGGCTCGCACGACCTCTGCGTCGAGCCCCAAGCCGGCGTTGAAGGTGAAGTACCGCCCGTTCGCAGTACCGAGTCCGATGTACCGCTCGTTACCTGCGGCCAAATCGGCGATCAGGCGGCCGGCTGCATCCACCGGGTCGGCCGGGAGGCCGAGTGACCGGGTGAACACGTTCGCGTTCCCGCCCGGCAGCGCGGCCAGCGCAGGAAGGTCCTCGGCAGCGGGCGGCGGCTCGCGGCGGCCGGCTGGCTGGTCCGCCTCGCCCAGCAGCCCGTTCACTGCTTCGTTGACGGTGCCGTCCCCGCCCAAGGTCATGACCAGTCCGAACTTGTCAGACACCGCAGTCGACGCCAGTCTGGTGGCATCACCCCGGTAACGTGTCTCAACGACCTCTAGGTCGACAGCAGACGCGAGGGCTCGGACGATAACATCCCGTCGGCCGCGGGTTGTGGAGGTGGCGTGTGGGTTCACGATCAAGAGCGCGCGCACGGGCCCAGGCTAGTCAGATATCAGCCGCGTCGTCGCCAGAGCCCCGCACACAACCGGCCCGGCAGTCGCGCAGGGCGTCCGCCGCGGCCGTGCCTGCGGCGCCGGAGTCCGGGCCGGCGCAGGCACTTACCGGGCCGCGGCAGCTGCCGACAGCGGTCCGCATCGCTGCTGTCGTGCAGGCGGTGGAGGCAGTAGGCGTGCTAGTCGCCGCGCTGATCGCCGGCGTCGATGCGCTGACGGGCAAGTCCTACCATCGCGACAGCGGCGTTGCGATCACTCTCATCGGCATCGCGACCGCGGTCGCGCTGGCCTACGTGGCACGCGGCCTGAGCTGCGGCCGCCGTTGGTCCAGGACCCCGGCGATGCTGACCCAGTTGTTTACCGGGATCCTCGCCATTTACATGATTCAGGCGCCGCGACTCGACTTGGGCATTCCGGCCATTGTGGTGGCTATCACCGGGTTTGGCGCGCTATTGGCGCCGGCGAGTATCGAACTGCTCACTCCCGGCCGGGCACGAAAATCCTGACTAACTCCGGGAACGAGCACTCCGGGGCTAATCCTCGCTCGTCAAGCCTTCGCGCAGCTGGGCCAGTGTCCGGGCTAGCAGCCGGGACACGTGCATCTGCGAGATACCGAGCTCGGTGGCGATCTGGGACTGGGTCATGTTGCCGAAGAACCGCAACAGCAGGATCCGCTTCTCGCGCGGGGGCAGCTGCTCGAGCAGAGGCTTGAGCGACTCCCGGTACTCCACGCCCTCTAGCGCGTCATCGACCATGCCGAGCGACTCGGCAACTGCTGGCGCGTCCTCGTCGCCTGAATCTGGCGCGTCCAGCGACACCGTCGAGTAGGCGTTGGCGGATTCCAGGCCCTCCAGCACCTCCTCCTCGCTCATCTGGAGGTGCTCGGCTAGCTCGGACACGGTCGGCGCCCGGCCGAGGTTCTGCGCGAGCTCACCGATGGCTTTCGCCAGCGCGAGCTTCAGCTCCTGCAGCCGCCG
>DATMMA010000518.1:0-4696 GCA_035570295.1 Streptosporangiaceae bacterium | reverse complement strand
AACCGCTTGTGCCCGAAGGCGCCAGCGGAGTGCAGACTTGAAGAGATGCCTCGGAGGCGTTTAGCCGACGAGGCGATCTGGCAATAATCGTCGGTGAACATCGCCGAAAAATCAGCTCTGTCCTCCATTGACGAGGATGTGCATGTGCACTGGCTTTTAGCACGCTGTTGAGTTCTCAAGGAGCGGACGCTCACCATCGGAGGTCTTGCGACCGCCTCCGGGGCAACCCTGCTAACTTACCTGATCGGCCAGAGGCTGTCAAGTCGGTCAGCGGGGGCTGTTCTTGCTTTCGGTACATTCAGCATACCCGCACCTGGGCGGCCCGATGCCTGATGTTCGGCATCCAGCTACCACGAGTTCACGGGGGTTTGCTGTCCCCCCGAACCCAGAGGCCCTTGCGGGCCCCGCCGTCGTGGGGCAGGACGAAACATTAGGCAGCGCGGGCTCTCAAGTCAAATCGGGCCGTTCGCCCAGCCTGCCTACCGCGCACCCGCGGCGCCCTGCTGATGCCCGTCACGCTCACAGCAGCGCTGTGACCTGCGCCGATGCGGATGCCCAGCCGTGCCGGGCCGCAGTGCCCGCCGTACGCAAGCCGACCAGAGCCGCTATATCGGCTGCAACCGGCCTGTTGTGAGGAATGCCACTCTAATTGCCTAATAATCGGCAAGAGCCATTGAGCGCCGATCCCTGCTGAGGATCGCGGCGGGCCATCTTCCGGCCAGCCGGGCCAACGGATCAGGCCGCAAAACCCAGTTCCCGGTCAGATAAATATTGCGTCACGAATCCGCCCAGCTCGGCAGCAGCCTGCTTGGTGCCAGGCGGATCGCGGCGGGCTAGCGGGGCGCTCGGCGCGCCGCCTGCCACTCCACGACCCCGGCCATCAACTGATCGTCAGCATGGGCGAGCGCCGAGACCTGACCGCGGCCTGGCCGTGCCGCAAGCACTGCCGGCCCATGCCCGAGCCGGGTCGCGCAGATCAGCCGCGACGCACCCGGACGGCCCCGACCGTGCGCTTGCCCCGCCGCATCACCAGGAACTCGCCGTGCAGCAGGTCGGCCTCAGCCGGGACGGCATCCTGCTCGGTCACCTTCTCGTTGTTGAGGTAGGCGCCGCCCTCCGCGATCGCCCGCCGGGCCGCCGACTTGCTGGGCACGATGCCGGTAGCCGCCATCAGGTCAGCCACCGGCGGCAGCGCGCCAGCTCCGCCGTCCGGCGCGGCATCGACCTCGGCATGCGGCACCTCGGCTACCGCAGCCGCGAGCGTCACAGCATCCAGCCCGCGCAGGTCCCCCTGACCGAATAGCGCCTCGCTCGCCGCCTGCACCCGCGCCAGCTCAGCCTCGCCATGCACCAGGACCGTGAGCTCCTCGGCCAGCAGCCGCTGCGCACGTCGGGCGGCGGGCCGTTCGGCGATCTCCCGCTCTAGCTCGCCGATCTCCGCACGCGAGCGGAACGAGAAGACCCTCAGCAAGCCGGGCACCTCGGCGTCGGCCCGGTTCAGCCAGAACTGGTAGAACGCGTACGAGCTCATCAGGTCCTGGCTCAGCCAGACGGCCTCGCCTTCGGTCTTGCCGTACTTGGTCCCGTCCGGCTTGGTAATCAGCGGTGTAGCCAGCGCATGCACTGTGTGCTCGGTAACCCGCCGGATCAGGTCGACGCCGGATACCAGGTTTCCCCACTGGTCGCTGCCGCCGAGCTGGAGCGTGCAGCCGTGCCGGTTGTGCAGCTCCAGGAAGTCGTTGGCCTGCAGGATCTGGTAGCTGAACTCGGTGTAGCTGATGCCGGCCGACTCCAGCCGGGCGCGCACGACCTCGCGAGACAGCATCTGGTTGACCGGGAAGTGCTTGCCGATGTCGCGCAGGAAGTCAATCGCCGACAGCTGGCCGGTCCAGTCCAGGTTGCTGACCACCGTCGCCGCCGTGGGACCTTCGCTGAAGTCCAGGAACCGGCTGACCTCCGCGCGGATGCGCTCGACCCACTCGGCAACCAGCTCGCGCGGATTCAGCACGCGCTCGACCGACTTGCCCCCCGGGTCGCCGATCAGGCCGGTCGCGCCGCCGACAATGGCGATCGGGCGGTGTCCCGCCTGCTGCAGCCGTCGCATGGTGAGCAACTGGACCAGGTTGCCGATGTGCAGCCCCGGCGCCGTCGGATCGAAGCCGCAGTAAAACGTGACAATCCCGGTGTCCAGCGCCTTGCGCAAGTGATCCAGGTCGGTGGACACGGCGATGAGGCCGCGCCAGGTCAGCTCGTCGATAATGTCGCTCACCGGAGCATCGTCCCATCCCCCGCGCCAAGGCCGGTAACCGGTTTCTGCCGCGACGATCTGGGCTTCGACGGACGATAGAGGGAAACGTGCTCGTCGCCGGCCAGCCAGTAACGCCACGGCCGGTCGGCTGCCTGGCTGACTCCGACCCTGGGTCCGGTGCTGATGACGGCCTGCCCCGTCGCAGCCGGCGCGGTCGCAGCCGGCACGGCCGCAGCCAGCGCGGGCTGCTGCGCGGGCCCGATCCCCAGCGCCGAGCCTGACTGGCAGACATCCGCGCCGTCCAGCCCGCGATCGATGCCGAGCGCCTGGCAGAGCCTGGCCGGACCGCGGGCAAGGTCAACGGCCCTCAGGGGACGGCCGTTACCAGGCCCGTTGCCGTTACCAGGCCCGTTGCCGTTACCAGGCCCGTTGCCGTTACCAGGCTCCCGGCCGTTCTCCCGAACCCGCCGTTGCGCCGCGAGGTCCGCCCCGGCCACCACCTCGCCAGCCCGCAACAGCACCGCCTCGGCCTGACCAGCCGGCTGGCAGACCAGGTTGGCGCAGAAGTGCATGCCGTAGGTGAAGTAGACGTACACGTGGCCGGGCGGCCCGAACATGACCGCGTTACGCGCGGTCTGCCCGCGGAATGCGTGCGAGGCCGGGTCACTGGCACCCTGGTAGGCCTCGACCTCGACTAGCCGGACGGCGACCAGGCCCGCGGGGCTGTCGTGCCAGAGGACGTAGCCGAGCAGGTCAGGCGCCACTTCAGTGGCGGGCCGGTCGAAGAACTCCCGCGGCAGCCGCTCCATGCCGATCCCCGCCCCGCGCCTTAGCGTTTGCAGTTTTCCGCGCTATGTGCGGAAAACTGCAAACACTGTCTCGTGGGCACTGTCAGAGCGTACCGACACCGATACCTATGCCGTTCCGCTGCCCGGCTAGCCAGGCAGGACTCCCGCCCAGGACGACGGATGCGTCGCAGCGAGTTCGGTCAGGCAGCCGCGCGTTCGCTGGCAGGGCGGCGGCGAAGGTCCGATCGCTGGATGGCTGGGGGCCGGTAGGCCATGTCGAGGGTGCCGACATTGGTGCCGGGCGGGACGATCTCGTCGATCCGGTCCAGGACCTCGTCGCTGAGCGTAACGTCGATTCCGGCGAGCAAATCGTCCAGTTGCTCCATCGTGCGGGGCCCGATGATCGCGCTGGTCACGCCGGGATGAGAAATCGCGAACGCCATCGCGAGGTGCGTCATCCGCAGCCCCGCCTTCTCGGCGAGCGGAATGATCTGCTCGACGACGTCGATTCGCTGCTCGTCGGTGATGTGCCTGAACAAGGTGGCGCGGCGCAGGTCGGTCTGCTGGCCCTTGCGGATGCGGCCGGTGAGCATTCCCTGCGCGAGCGGGCTCCACACCATCGTGCCCATTCCGTAGCGCTGGGCGACGGGCAGGACCTCGGCTTCGATCCCGCGATCGAGGATCGAGTAGGCCGGCTGTTCGGTGCGGAACCGTTCCAGGCCGCGCCGCTCGGCCACCCACTGGGCCTCGACGATGTCGGAGGCTGGCATCGCGGATGACCCGATGACCCTGACCTTGCCGGCGTGGATCAAGTCCGAGAGCGCGGACAGCGTCTCCTGGATATCGGTGTCGGGATCTGGCCGGTGGATCTGATAGAGGTCGATATGGTCGGTCTGCAAGCGGCGCAGCGAGTTCTCGACCTCGGTCAGGATCCAGCGCCTTGAGTTGCCCCCCTGGTTGGGATCATCACCCATCGGCAGGTGGAGCTTGGTGGCCAGGACGACATCGTCGCGGCGCCCCTTGAGCGCCTTGCCGACGATCTCTTCGGACTCGCCGCGGGAGTAGGCGTCGGCGGTGTCGATGAAGTTGATCCCGGCGTTCGGTGCCTTGTGGATGATGCGGATCGAGTCGTCGTGGTCGGGGTTGCCAACGGCGCCGAACATCATCGCGCCGAGCGCGTAGGGACTGACCTTGATACCGGTCCGGCCGAGAGTGCGGTAGCGCATGCGGGTTCTCCTGAGCTGTGCGGACGAGACGTAACTGGCGTTTCCACTAGATGCCGTACCCTGATCTAAGCGGAACGCTATTCCGGAACTATACGGAATGCCTTTCCGGTTAGCAAACGGAGGAGAGCGGTGACGGAGACCGCGACGTGGCCCATCCGGGCGCAGGCCGCCGGGCCGCCACCGGACCTGGCCGGCTGGGAGCAGCCCAGCTACAACCAAGTCATGAGCCAGCGCCCGCCGGAGCCAGCCGCTCACCCAGGACGCCGTAGCGACGCTGGAGGCGGCCGTAGCGACGCTGGAGGCCGCCGCCCGTCCAGGGGCACCCGGGACTCGCCAGCCTGGGCGGCTTTGACCCACTCCGCGCCGTCAGAGTTCAGCGCGGTGCGCCAGGCTGCCCGTCCGTGGTCCGCTGTACGCTCAGACTCAGCTCTAGG
>DATMMA010000517.1:0-16225 GCA_035570295.1 Streptosporangiaceae bacterium | reverse complement strand
CATCATCGGAGATCAGGTGATCGACAAGCCGATGGCCGACTTTGCCGACGCCCTCGATGCCCACCGTCCTGCCACTAAGGCTGGTACTGCCCCAGACGTGCTCGGCAGCGGCCCGCATGCCCTGGTAAACGCCGAACGCCGTCAGGACGGACGAATCCCCGGCCCCGCCGTTGGGCACGGTCCGGCCGGTGACGAAGGAACTCTCGCGCGCCACGACGTCCATGTCCTCGCTGTAGGTCCCGATGTCACAGGCGGTGATGTACCGGCCGCCCAGCGACTGGACAAATCGGCCGTACGCGCGCAGCAGGGGCTCGGACTTCAGCCGGTCCGGGTCACCGATGATGACAGCCTTGCCGCCACCGAGATCTAGCCCGGCGAGAGCGTTCTTATACGCCATCGCCCTGGACAGATTCAGCACGTCCGCCAGGGCCGCGTCCTCGCTGGCGTACGGGTAGAACCGCGTCCCGCCGAGCGCGGGCCCGAGCGCGGTGGAGTAGATGGCGATGATGGCGCGCAGTCCCGACTGCGCGTCCTGACAAAACACAACTTGCTCGTGTCCGGCCGGCCCCTCGTGTCCGGCGCCGAAGACAGTGGTCACCTGATGGGCTCCCGCGATCGGCCCGCGTCTTCGTTGACGCAGGATCGGCAACAAGCCTATATCGGCGCTCGCGGTCGGATGAGACTCGCGCGGATCCTACCCGCGCGTAGGGCTTTGCCCAGAGCGGTATGGCATGTCACGATTGGTCATGCTGCCTATGCGCGACAAACGCCAGAGTTTCTGCCGGTTTCGGAGCAGCGGACCCTGGATTTGTGTCGGATCGCCTACGGAGCGTCGGGACACCGCGCTACTCTGCGGTCAAAATTCTCGAAGCAGATATCTGGCCGTAGTTCGGGGATTAACACAAGAGTCGGGCCGGTTGCACAGAAACAACGCAGTTCGTGCGATCCGGATGTCCGGTGATCGCAGCGCCCGCAGAGCGGCGGGTGCTGACCGGCAGTCCGGGTCGCGCGGTCGGCCGCGGGAGGCGGGAGGGGGGATATCCGGCAGTCGCAGCCTGTGAGCCAGCGTCGGCTCATGGCATAGTCCCCGCCCCTGTAGGCCCGCCGACTTGGAGGAGATCGGCGACCCGGCAGCGGGAGCGGACGGGACGTGGCGGCAATCGAATCTAAGTGTTCGATGGGAGGCGCGGATGACTTTTCCGAATCCGCCGCCGATGCCACGGTGCGTGTCGCTAGAATCACGCAGCGTGACAAGGTCGCGGACGGGGGCGTCGTGGCGACTCGCGAAGAATCTTTGCTCCCGGTTGTCGACGCGTTACCGCTGGTGATGGCAATATGGTCTGAGCGGACTATATAGGACATCCGAGGCAGGCTTCGCTAGAAGCCACGAACAGCAAGAGAAGTAGGTACGGATCGAAGTACCGGTCCAGGAGGAGAGGCCGTCAACATGTCAGCACGTACACCAGAGGCTGAGCCGCTGCTTACGCCAGCCGAAGTCGCGACGATGTTCAGGGTTGACCCGAAAACAGTTACCAGGTGGGCAAAGGCAGGAAAACTTACGTCGATCCGGACACTCGGCGGGCACCGCCGTTACCGGGAGACCGAAGTCCGCGCCCTTCTGGCGGGGATCCCGCAGCAGCGCTCAGAGTGAGGCATGGCCGCGGTCCGGCAGCACAGCGCCGGAACGGCTGGTGCGCAATGGTGCACGATCAGCCAGCGGCCATTTGCCTAAGCAGTTGGGGGGGTCGACCCCGGCGGCCAGCACACCGCATCGGGGGGCGCGCTAAGCGTTCGATGCGATAGTGAGCATCGGTCAGCTGAAGCCGGGGTCGATCCGGCCTCCTCGGCAGAGTTGCCAGGAGTGCCAGCAAGATCTTTTCAAGACCGGGAACGGGCACTTATCGGCCCAGTCGTCAGGCCACACTCAGTCAGCTGGGCGCCCGCACGTCCCGGCAACCGTAGCTGCCGCTGCCCGTCTCGGCCTGCCTTGCGTCTCTGCCGGACCGGGCGCATCTCCGTACCGGACGGATCATGACCGAGCGGCACGGTACTTGCTCTTCCGGGAATCTCAGGTCACATCATCAGCTGCGGGCCTACCAGGTGTCGGTAGCTATTCGTAGTCTCTCAATAACTTTTCGTAATCACCTCTCGAGGCGCCGGGCCACCGCGATACTGGGGAACCAGCCGCCTTAAGCCGGAGCCGCGGCGGCTGGGGCTGACGTCGTACGTCGCCGTGACGAGCAAACTCTGCGTCTGGCGCGGTAGTAAGCAGCGTTCCAGGGGGACCGCCTGCGGGCGGAGGTGTGCGGTGCTTTGGAGGGGAGGTACGCACAATGCGTGATCCAGATTTGGTTCAGCGGGCCGAGCGGGCGGCCATGGCATTGGAGCGGGCGTGGGGTCACTGGCGGGTCATGCACGGCCTGGGCACAGATCCGCTGCCGCCAGTGTCGAGCTACGTCGGTTACTCGTTAGAGGAGCCATGGGGGCAGCCAAGGGTGGTCTTCGGGGTGGGCGCGGAGGAAGCCGAGCGGCTAGCCGCGCTGCTGGCTGGCCACGACTGCTACGGGCCAGTGCACGCGGAGGTAACTGCCCGGCCGGACTGGCGGCTCGCCGCGTCGGCCAGCCCGGCGACCGCGCAGGGCCGGCCGTTCGACGGAGCGGTGAGTGTCCCTGCCCAGGCACCGCCACTGGGCGCTGAGCCAGTAGCGGAGCGAGACGCCAGGACAATCGGCGCTGACTCTGCCGGCATCGGCACGGGGGAGCCCGACAGTACCGGTGCTGGCCCTGCCTACGCCGACATCGCCTATCTCGATACTGGCTACGCCGATACCGCGTACACAAACGCTGCCTACGCCGCGGACGGCGCCGAGGACGTCGATGCCGAGGATGCGGAGGTTGTGCCTTACCAGGCCGACCCGCTAGCGATTCACCACGAGCGAGCTGGCGGTGATCGAGTTGATCCGGACGACGCCGCGGCGGACAGCCCACGCGGATCCTGGGAGCACGGTGAGCCAGCCGGAACCGCCCATCTTCCAGCTGTCGAGCAGCCTGGCGTCATAGCGTTCCCGCGCCGGCCGCAGCAGCCAGCCGACCAGTGGCAGGAGCCGATGCCCGCCCCGGCGCCCGCGAGCGACAGCTATGACGCGACGCCGAGTCAGGGACCTGGCTACTGCGGTCCGCGGTACCAGGGCGTTCCGCCGCAGTACCAGGCCGGCCCCGGTCAGCAGGAACCGCCTGCCCTGTTCGGCACTCGCCCTGAGGCTGAGCCGGCCGGTGCCGGCGAATCCGGTGCCACGCAGGCCAGTGCCGCCGGGCCAAGTGCCGTGCGGCCCGGCGCGGACCAGTCCGGCGCGGAGCAGCCCGGAAGAGGGCCTGGTGCGGGTCAGCCCAGTGCCACCAAACCCGAGGCTGTGCTGGCCGATGCCAGTCCCGCTGTGCAGGGGCCGTCCCGTGACAGCGAGCCCACTGGCGGCGAGCCGGAGGCAGTGCAGTCCGCCGCCGTCCAGCCCAGGGTTGCCCAGTCCAAAGGCGGGCAAGCCGGTGTCCGTCAGTCCAAGGCCCGCCACGTCAGTGGCGATGCGCGTGAGGCGGGACGGTCCGGTCCCGCTCGGTCCAGGGAGGAGCAGTCCGCCGCGGAGCAGTCCGGAACAGGGCCTGAGACGCGGCAGCCCCGTGTAGCCCAGCCCAGGGCCGTGCGTCCCAAAGCGGTGCCGTCGAAGCCTGTGCAGCCCAAAGTGGTGCCGTCGAAGTCTGTGCAGGCCCGGCAGACTTCGCGGCCCAGCTCGCCAGGGCGCGCTACCGGCGAAGGGACGGGCAAGCGGCCGCGAGGCTAGCGCCCGGCCGTTGACCCCGGGGTAAAGACAGCCGAGATCCATGATCGCGCCGGACCGTTCGTAGTCGAGCTATACCGCTTGGCCGCCGCGGCCGGGCATGGGCATCGCCTGGCGCTGCGGTGCCACAGGCGCCGGCCGGTGTCAGCACTGTGCAGCACAATCTGCATGTGCGGATAGCTGTGGTGCCTGGCGACGGCACGGCCGGATTGCTGGCCTGGCTCCGCGACGACGGCACGGCTGAGGGCCAGCCGCAGCACGTGCCGGACCTCGCAGCGGCCGTCGCCTCGGCGGAGCGGGCCGGCGCGGTCCGCTGGGTCTGGCGTTCGACGCGCCTTCTGTATCCGGCGCTGCTGCGGGCAGCGGTACCGGTGCGCCGTTGTCACGACATCGAGCTCACGGGGGCCCTTCTTGCCGCCCGTGACGGCCCGGCAGGTCAGTCTGCGGACTCGGCGGAACAGCCTGCTGACGCCCGGCAGCCTCTTCAGCTGCCGTTCGAGCCGAGCGGCGATGCCGCCACTGCCCGCCGGCATGACCTGGCTGCCCTGGTCGGTGCGCACGCCGATCAGCTGCGGGGTATCGGTGCGGATGCTGATCCCGCCAAGTTCGGCCTGCTTGCAGCCGCCGAGTCAGCAGGCGGGCTGGCCGCAGGTGAGATGAGCGCGGCCGGGCTGCCCTGGCGGGCAGACATCCACGACCGGCTGCTCACCGAGCAACTCGGTCCGCGTCCGCCAGCGGCTGCCGGACCGCAGCTGCGACCGGCTCGCCTGGCCGAGCTGGCAGCTGAGATCTCCGCAGCCCTGGGCGCGGTCAGGCCGGTCAACCCGGACTCGCCCGCGCAGTTGCTCCGCGCGCTGGCCGCCAGCGGTATCCGGGTGCGGTCCACCAGGTCCGCGGAGCTGCGGCAGATTGATCATCCGGTGATCGGGCTGCTCCTGGAGTACAAGGAACTGGCCAGACTGCACGCCGCCAACGGGTGGTCCTGGCTGGATAGCTGGGTATCAGATGGCCGGTTCCGGCCTGAGTATGTCGTCGGCGGCGTGGTTTCCGGCCGCTGGGCGTCCCGTGGCGGCGGGGCACTGCAGATACCCAAACTGCTGCGTCAGGCCGTTGTTGCCGATCCGGGCTGGGCACTCGTGGTGGCTGACGCCGCCCAGTTGGAGCCGCGGATCCTGGCCGCACTGGCCAGCGACGGAGCGTTCGCGCAGGCCGCCAACTCCGACGATCTGTACGCTGCCGTTGCCGCGGCGATCGGCGCGGACCGCGCGAAAGCAAAGGTTGCCCTGCTGTCCGCGATGTACGGCGGTACCGGCGGTGACGGCGGGCAATCGCTGGCGCTGTTGCGGCGCAGGTTCCCGCAGGCGTCGGCTCTCGTGGAGAGCGCGGCCAGGGCAGGTGAAGAGGGCCGGGTCGTCAGGTCAGTCCTCGGCCGGACGTGCCCGCCGCCGTCAGCAGCCTGGCGGACGCTGACCAGCGAGGCGGGCGATCCAGAGGAGCAGCGCGACCCGGCGGCCGGCGCGGCCGCCCGTGCTCGCGGCCGGTTCACCCGCAACTTCGTGGTCCAGGCCAGTGCCGCGGACTGGGCGCTAGTGCTCCTGGCCCTGTTGCGCACCCAGCTGGCCGCGATGAGTCCGATGGCAGCCGCGGACGGCGCGCCGCCGGCCGGGGGTGGGCTGACCGCTGGACGCCCCCAGCTTGTCTTCTTCCAGCATGACGAGGTGGTCGTGCACTGCCCTGCGAGCCTGGCGGGTGAGGTAGCGGCCGCGATCGAGACTGCCGCCGCCGGGGCCACCAGGCTCGTCTTCGGCGCGACCGAGGTGAGCTTCCCGATGATGACAGCCGTCGTCAGCTGTTACGCCGATGCCAAATGATGCCGGGGGGACAGGCGCACGAGCGGGACAAGGTTCTCAGCGTTCAGGGTTAGTGCTTTCGTCTGGCTGACCCTTGTAACGCTGGATGGGCGACAGTAAATCGGCAGGCAGGAAGCCGTGCCTGGGGCGCCGCTGCGGCGTAGCGCTCGGTGATGGCGCCGGAGCGACCTCAGACGTGCAGTACATGCACCGCCTGGCTGCGACCGGGATCATGCTCAGGCACTCCGGGCACGGCCGGTCGGCAGCTTCCTTGTTCCGGTTGGCAAGGGCCGTCATCTTGGCAGCCGGCGCCACGATCAGCCAGTAGACGACCGCCGCGATCACCAGGAACGAGATGGCCGCGCTGATGACGGCACCGTAAGTGAATTGAGTGTCACGGAGGTGGAACGACAGGCCGCTGGCTCCTTTGACGGCGATCGGCGCGTTGGTCCCGGTGGCCGCACTGGTCGCCGACGCGCTTGGCGCAGAAATCGGACTGGGGGCCTGGTTGTCCATGAGGACCGCTATCAGTGGCGTGATCATGTTGTTAACCAGGGCCTGGACGATCGCGTTGAACGCCACGCCCATGACGACCGCGACCGCAAGATCGATGATGTTGCCCCGCAACAGGAACTTCCTGAAGCCGCTCATGTCTGCCCTCTCCAGCCGCGCCGCGCCTGACTCTGTCCGCCTCTCGCGACCGCGAGGCTACCAAGGCTGACCGGACCTTTGCACCAGACAGGGCGAGACCGTCGGCCCCGGCCGCGCCTTGAGCGGTGCCGGGAGAAGGTCGTCACGATGTGATAGGCAGGCAACATGCCGCCATCCCGAGTGCGCCGCGACCCGTCAACCTCGGCGCCGCGCCGTGAGCAGTGACGCAGCGTGACACTTGAGGTTACGGTGCGTGGCATCATGATCCCGCCAGAGGAGCTTTCCTGGCGGTTCTCTCGGTCATCCGGCCCTGGTGGCCAGTCCGTGAACACCACCGACAGTCAGGCTGAGCTGTCCTTTGACCTCGCTGGCTCGGCGGCGCTGCCGCCGGTGCTGCGGGACCGCGCGCTGGCTGCGCTGTCGGGCCGGTTGTCCAGAGGCGTCATCACAGTGGCTGCCAGTGAGTACAAGTCGCAGTTGCGCAACCGGGAGGCCGCTGCCGCAAGGCTGACCGCGCTGCTCACCGAGGCAACAGCGCCGCCGCGACCGCCACGGCGGCCGACGCGGCCGACGCGAAGCTCTAAAGAGCGACGGCTGGCAGACAAGCAACGCCGCTCTCACCTGAAGAGATTGCGCAGCAGTACCGAGGACTGACGGTGCTGGAGGCCGCAACCATCCCGCGGACGCAAGTCACCGCCGCCCCGCGGCCGGCACCATCTGGTCCGGCCCCGCAACACCCACGGCTACCCTGGACCGATGAACTCGGCGCCCGGCCAGGACCGCAGCAGCTCGGCGGCCCGGCCGTCCCGCCGACGGGGTGCCGGCGGATTCCGGCCTGAAACTTCCCGCGGCGGACGGCCAGCGCGCGGCACCGGGGGCGGGCGCACCGACGCTGACAGGCGGCGACGCGAGCTGTCCCAGAACTACCTGCGCAGCCCGGAGGCCGCCCGGCAGTTCCTTAAGGCCGTCCACCTCGACGCGGATGGCCTGTGCATCGAAGTCGGCGCCGGGGAGGGCATCCTCACGACCAGGCTCGCCGCCATGACCGGCGAAGTCATCGCTTACGAGATCGACAGGGCGCTGGCTGACCGGCTCATAGCCAGGATCGGCGATCGTCCGAACGTCCGGGTGAGGATGGGCGATTTCCTCACCGCCCGGCAGCCGAGCCGGCCGTTCCAGGTGGTCGGAAACGCGCCGTTCTCGCTAACCTCGCCGATCATCGACTGGTGCTTGCATGCGTCCCGGATGACCGCGGCTACGCTGATCACCCAGCTTGAGTACGCACGAAAGCGGACCGGGGGGTATGGCCGGTGGAGCCAGCTAACGGTCAGCACCTGGCCGCAGGTTCGGTGGGAGCTTCTGGGCACCATTGCCAGGACTGAATTCCGGCCCGTGCCGCGGGTTGACGCGGCCATCTTGCGGCTCGAGCGCAGGCCTGAACCGCTGATCGGGCGGGCGCGGCAAGCAGCCTACCGGCGGCTGGTTCAGGCGGGATTCTCCGGAGTCGGCGGTTCGGTGCAGGCATCGCTGCGGCGAACTTACCCCGCGGAGAAAGTCGCGGCGGCGTGCTCCGCAGCGGGCGTGGATCGCCGCGCGGTCGTTGGTTATGTCAGTCCCGACCAGTGGGTGCGAATATTTCTTGAGCTGGATGCGGCTTCGCGGGCGCCGGCTAGGGCGCGGGTCAAGGACTTACCTGGCGGCGTTGCCGTCGGTCACCGGAAGGTCAGGGTGCGCTGGTACCGGTACGGCCGTAATTGTCCTCGAGCCTGACCACGTCCTCGCGCCAGCCAGGCTGAGCCGTCGATGCCTCAGCGAAGGTCAGGTCGGTTATCGCCGTGATGCGGTGCACCGCGCCCGGCGGCAAGTGGATCGTGTCGCCGGGCCCGAAGTGCTGACTGCTCAGATTGTCTGCTGACGGCCCGTGCTCGATGAGCGCGGCGCCGGACAGCACGCTGATGGTCTCCTCCTTCTGGAGGTGGTACTGCAGGCTCAGGGCGTGGCCGGCTGTCACATGGATGATCTTGCCCGCGTATTTGCCGTCGATGCCGGCGAAGATCACTTCGTGGCCCCAGGGCTTCTCCTGCCGCGGGGCTCGATAGATCTTGGCAGCGGGTCCCGGGGCTGACGGACTGCTGTTCTGCGCTGGGGTCACGGTGCCCTCCCGAATCCAAGCGACGCGCCTGCGCGAGCCACTGAGCAGACGACCATCCTAGTTAGGCTGGCCGGCGCCGCTGTTTGCTGGCACTTCAGCGGGGGCTGAGTGTCAGTAGCCGCGCCGCTGCATCTTCGAGAACCTCGTCTCTCTTGCAGAACGCGAACCGGACCTGGCTGCGGCCCGCTGGCTGGTCGTCATAGAACACGACGTTCGGAACCGCGACGACACCGCAGCGATGCGGCAGCCTGCGGCAGAACGCCAGCCCGTCGGCCTCGCCTAGCGGTGCGATGTCGGTGGAGATGAAGTAGGTGCCGTGCGGGACGAATACCTCGAATCCAGCAGCCCGCAGCCCGCTCGCGAGCAGGTCTCGCTTGCGGTGCAGGTTCGCTGTCAGGTCTGTGTAGAAGGCGTCGGGCAGCGCGAGCCCGGCGGCAATCGCGTACTGGAACGGGCCGCCGCTGACGAACGTAAGGAACTGCTTGGCGGTCCGTACTGCGGTGACAAGCTGGGGCGTTCCCGTAACCCATCCGATCTTCCAGCCGGTGAACGAGAAGGTCTTGCCACCTGAGCTGATCGTCACGGTTCGCTCGCGCATGCCGGGGAGGGTGGCGATCGGGATGTGGTGGCCGTCGAAGACCAGGTGCTCGTACACCTCGTCGGTCACCACCAGGAGGTTGTGCTCGATTGCCAGGTCGGCGATGGCGGTGAGTTCGTCGCGGGTGGCCACCATGCCGGTGGGGTTGTGCGGGGAATTCAGCAGTATCAGCCGGGTGCGGCTGGTGATGGCATCGCGCAACCGGTCCAGGTCGGGCCTGAAGGCGGGCGGCCGAAGGGTCACCGGCACCCGCACGGCTCCGGCCATCGCGATGCACGCCGCGTAGGAGTCGTAGTACGGCTCGAACGCGATCACTTCGTCACCCGGCTCGAGCAGGGCCAGCATTGCCGCCGCGATTGCCTCGGTAGCACCCGCTGTGACGAGCACCTCGGTCTCGGGGTCAACGTCCAGGCCGTAGAAGCGCTTCTGGTGCGCCGACACCGCGTTCCGCAACTCCGGGATGCCCGGACCAGGAGGGTACTGGTTGCCGCGCCCCGCGAGCACTGCGTCGGCGGCTATCTTCGCGATCTCGGCCGGCCCGTCTGTGTCAGGAAATCCCTGACCCAGGTTGACCGAGCCGGTGTCCACAGCCAGCGCGGACATCTCCGCGAAGATCGTCGTTCCCATCCCGGCCAGCGCACGGTTGAGCAGGGCACGAGTCATGAGCAAGCCTTCCGCGATCGCGCCGGCCCGTTCAGTCTGCACGCCGCGCGGCGGCCGGCACCGCCCGATGCCGTGACAATACCTGTCCTCGGCGGCGGCTACACGGCGCCGCGAGCGCATCGGCACCGCCGCCCAAATCCGGGTCCGCGGATTTCCGCCGTAGCCGGCCGTTTATATAAAGTATTCCCGCCGCGACAGCTGAATGTAGCCTGATACTTTATTTCAAGTATCAATAACACGGGTTGCAAAGGACTTTCACTACTTTAGGTCCCGGAATGCGCAGGGGCGGTCCCGGCGAACCGGGACCGCCCCTTTACCATCGTGCAGAGCTTGCAGCTTTGCGTACGGTGACCGGCCGACTCGGCCGGATCTGGTTAGAGCGGACGGACCTGCTCAGCCTGGGGGCCCTTAGCGCCCTGGCCGGCGGTGAACTCGACCCGCTGGTTCTCTTGAAGGCTGCGGAAGCCATCAACTTGAATCGCGGAGTGGTGCACGAAGACGTCGGCGCTGCCGTCGTCCGGGGCGATAAACCCGTAGCCCTTGTCGGCGTTGAACCACTTCACGGTGCCCTGAGGCATGTGCCTTCTCCTACTGGGTGATCTCCGGGATCCACGGACGAGGATCCTGGGTCGCCACGACGTCAGGCGCCGTCGGCTGGGTCAGACAGTCCCGCCTTGCCCAGCCACCGCCGGCCTGTGTCGCGTACGCAAAATACGAATGCAACCACGTCTATCAAACACCATCGGGTCAGCGGACGTATCAGGGTCCGGCCTACTTAGCGATGCTCATGGCAGCGCACAGAAGGTACGGATAATTCAGCTGATGAGAGCCGCTCGGTACATATTATGATCGAAATCTGCTGCTTAGCTGAGCAGCACCTACGGGATTATCTCTACCGGTAACCAAGCAAACCGAGCATGGCACTGCGGTCGCAGCCGCTACCAGCGTTCCCGCCAGCCGGTGCGCCCGGTCCACACCGGCCTGATCGCCGACCTTGAGCACGGCCGCTACTTCACCACCGGCTGACTCCGGCCGGGCACCTCGAAGACGGCCTAGCCACTGCCGTCGCACGCCGGGATCGGTACTCGGTGACGGCCGCCCGGTGGTCGACGATCGGTGCGGGATAGCCACAGGCCTTCCGCGCTGAGGCGGCGGGGTTGTGGATGTGCTCAGCCGGCAACGCCGCCAGTTCCGGCAGGTACGTCCGCAGGTACGTGCCGTGGGCGTCGAACCGCTGGCTCTGCCGTACCGGGTTGAAGATCCGGTGCGGGCTGGTGTCTGTGCCCGTTCCCGCGACCCACTGCCAGTTCAGCTGATTGCACGCGACGTCGCCGTCGGTCAGCCCGCGCATGAAATGGGCAGCGCCGGACCGCCAGTCCAGGTACAAGTCCTTGGTCAGGAACGACGCAACGATCATCCGTGCCCGGCCCGGCATGGATCCCTCGGCTGCCAGTTGCCGCATCGCCGCGTCCACCACCGGATAACCGGTCAGGCCGGCCTGCCAAGCCTGCAGCGCTTCCGGATCGTCCCGCCACTGGTCGCCCCGGCTCCGGAAGTCCCGCCATGCCGCGTCCGGCCATGCAGCCAGTACCTGATGGAAGAAGTCGCGCCAGGCTAGCTGGCGCAGGAACTCCTCGCTGCCGGGCTGGCCTGCCACTTTGGCAGCGATGGTCAGGGCCGAGAGGCAGCCGAAGTGGATGTATGGCGACAGTCCCGAGACGTGGCCAGCTGCCAGCAGGTCGCGGCCGGCCGGGTATCCCGCCAGGCCGCTAGCCGCCCAGGCCCGTAGCCTCGCGATGGCTGCGCGCTCGCCGCCGGCCGCGCGGCCCGCGGCCGGATGTGCAGTGGTCAGCTCTCCGAGGGCAGGCGGCCGCCCTGGATCCAACCCGGCCGGCAGCCTGATCTGCTCCGGTGGTGCCGCCAGCGGCCGGCGAGGCGAATCCAGCCAGCGCCGGTAGTACGGTGCGAATACTCGATACCCGCGACCGCTGGCTGGAGCCGGGTGACCTGGCTCGGCCAGCGTGACACCTGGATGCCGGACCACCTGGATGCGATGCGCGGCTGCGGCGGTGCGCAGGCTCGCCAGCCGCCGCTGTGCGTGACCGGAGTAGTCGTCTGCCACGTGGATTGTCGTCGCGCCCGTCGTCCGGGCCAGCGCCAGTACCGCTGCGGGCCACCGGCCGCGCCGGATTACCAGGGCTCCGCCGCGTTGCCGCAGGCCCTCATCGAGGTCGGCCAGTGCCTCCGTGAGGAAGGCCAGCCTGCTTGCGTGTGCCCGGAATCGGCAGATTATGTCGTCGTCGATGACGAAGGCGGGTACCACGGTGGCTTGCGAGGCCGCGACGAGGACTGGATTGTCCTGTATGCGAAGATCGCGGGTGAAGAGCGCCAGTGACGTCTGCACCCATCGCACACTAGCCAGCGAGCCTGGCGTGTCCATCCGGCAGCTGCTCGGATCAAGTAGTACGTCCGAAACAATAGCAATTGGCACGTTAGGTCTTAGCTGGCGCAATTCTTGAAATAACAATCAGGTAAACATGTGATTTACCTCATACCGTTTTCTTTGGCATTTCTAATGCCATGCAGTTCAAGATCAGGCAAAGTAAGCGTTCGACAGCACCCTGCGTGCGTGACGGCTACCTCTGAGTTGCCACGTCGCCCTGCACCCGCGACACGTCAGCGCGCTGCCGGCCGCTAATCCGGGCCGGCCTGAGAGACCGGGTGGAAGCCGAGCGCCATCAGGGCGCCCGACAAAAGGTTCCTCTTGTCCCATTTCAGGACACCAAGCTCCGTCAAGTCAGTCAAGTTCCATCGTGCAGTAACTGGCCCCGCAGTTGCCATCGTGGCCGCGGTGGCCGGAACCCTAGGCGCCTGGTCGGCAGGCCCCGCCGGTCAGCCAGCCGCGATCGCCAGGCCAGTCGGCCTCGTCCGGCCACTGGCGCCGGTCCAGACCGGACCTGAACCCTCCTCGTCAGCCGGCCAGCCTGCCCAGCTTGATGCCTTCTTCGCAACAGCATCGAAGCCGGGCAGCAATCCGGCCATGATGACCAGCGGCGCGGCCAGGCGGGTCAGGCCGCCGCTGACCCCGCGGCAGATCGCCAGGCGGTTGCTGCGCCGATTCCACTGGTCGAAGCGGCAGTTCCGGTACCTGGACCCGCTCTGGGCCAGGGAAAGCAGCTGGAGAGTTCACGCGGAGAATCTCTACTCGGGCGCGTACGGCATCCCGCAGGCGGTTCCCGGCGCGAAGATGGCATCCGCCGGGCGGCACTGGCGCTCCAGCGCCAGGACTCAGATCCGCTGGGGCCTGCGGTACATCAAGGGACGGTACGGCTCGCCTGCGGCTGCCTGGGCGCACGAGCTTGCGAGCGGCTGGTACTAGCCGGTCCCGGCGACAAGGCCGGCGCCGCGAGCGCGATCCGCTCGCGGTGCCGGCCCGCCGTCCCGTAGGCGCACGGTCGCCGATCAGCGGTGCGCGCCGGAAAGCGGCGCGCGGATACGAAGCGCCCTGAGATACAGTGAGCGGCCGGACACCACGGCATCAGGGTGAGGACACCTGATTCGCATGGCAAAGCTCACCCAGTTCGTACTTCGCCGCCGCCGGCTGATCGGCGTGTTCTGGCTGCTGGCGTTGCTCGTCGGCGGTTACGCGTCAAGCATGCTCAGCAGCCACCTGAGCCAGAGCTTCGAGATTCCCGGCACCGGCAGCGACATCGCCGATTCGGCCATCCTCGCCCGCTACGGCAGCGGCGGCAGCGACTCGCCGCTGGTGCCGGTCATCAGGCTGCCCGCAGGCATGACCGCTCAGCAGCCGAAAGCGCGATCCGAACTCCAGGCCGCGTTCACCGCCGCGTCGACGGTCGGCGTTCCCGCGGGCACCAGGCGCAGCCGCGTTGTGTCATTCGCAACTACCGGGCTTCGAGGCTTCGTCTCCGCTGACGGGCGGACAACCTTCGGGCTGATCTTCACCCCCGGGAACGGCGTGCAAGCAGCCGGCCCTACGGTTCAGCCCGCTGCCGTGCAGGCGACGATGCTGCACTACCTGCCGTCGGGCTCACAGATCCGGGTCACAGGGCTGGGCCCGCTGACAACCGCAGGCGGCTCTGCGTCCGGGCCGAGCCTGCTGGACGAGATACTGATCGGCGCTCTGGGGGCGCTGGCAGTGCTTACCTTCGTCTTTGCCTCTGTGCTGGCGGTCGTACCGCTGCTGATCGCGGCCGCTTCCGTCACGACCGCGTTCCTGGCCATACTCGGGCTGACCTACCTGCTGACCGTCAATTTCGTCGTGCAGTTCCTCGTCGGTCTCATCGGCCTCGGCGTAGCTATCGACTACTCGCTCCTGCTGATTACCCGGTGGCGGGAGGAACTGGCGCACGGCAGCGACAACAAGGCTGCCATCGGCCGCGCCATGGACACCGCGGGCCGTGCGATCGTGTTCAGCGGCGTCACGGTCGCACTCGGTCTGCTGGCGCTCATCGCGCTGCCGATCCCGTTCATTCGCAGCATCGGGCTCGGTGGCATGCTGATCCCGCTCATCAGTGTCGCGGTGACGCTGACACTCGTCCCGGCGGTCCTTGCCGGGATCGGGCCGCGGCTCGAGTGGCCGCGGCTGCGGCACGAGGGGACACCGAGCCGGGGGTGGACCGCATGGGCCCGGTTTGTCGTGCGACTGCGGTGGCCGGCCGCGGCGGCCAGCCTTGCGGTCCTGGTCGCGCTCGGCGTCGCGGCGCTCGGCATGCATGTCGGTGACGCCAGCGTGAACTCGCTGTCCCAGAAAGGTCCCGCCCGCGACGGTGTCGTCATGCTCCAGCGAGCCGGGATTCCCGTCGGGGTGCTCGCCCCGATCGAGATATACGTGCCGGGCCGGGCCGACGCCGCGGGGGTGGTCACGACCGCCGCAGCGGTTCCTGGCATCAGGTTCGCGGTTGCACCGCCGGGGCCGGCCTGGCAGCGGCAAGGCAGCGCCTTGGTCGAGGTCTTCCCGGTTGCCGACGGTGCCGGAGCAGCCGGCCTGACGACAGCAGCCGCTGTGCGCGCCGCGGTCAGCTCCGCCGAGCCTGGCGCGCTTATCGGCGGGTACTCGGTCGGCCTTGTCGATCAGATCCACTCGCTGTACGGCGACTTCCCCTGGGTGCTGGCCGGCTTGGCGCTGATTACCTTCGTCCTGCTCGCCCGCGCTTTCCGGTCCCTGCTCCTGCCGCTGAAGGCCATCGCGGCGAACCTGCTGTCCGTCGGCGCGGTCTACGGCGTCCTTGTCCTTGTCTGGCAGGACGGATATGGCTCACGAGCGATCTGGGGCCTGCCCGCCACCGGCGCTATCACCGGCTGGATACCGCTCTTCGTCTTCGCCTTCGTGTACGGCCTGTCGATGGACTACGAAGTCTTCATTCTCACCAGGATGCGCGAGGAGTACGACGCCACCGGCTCGACCAACCGGGCGGTGATCACCGGCGTCGGCCGTACCGGCCGCCTGGTCACGTCGGCCGCGCTCATCCTGTTCCTCGCGATGGTGGCGCTGGCTGCCGCACCGTTCACGTTCCTGAAGATCTTCGCGACCGGCGTAGGGGCCGGCATCCTGCTCGACGCCACCGTGGTCAGATCGTTGCTGGTGCCTGCGATCGTGTCGCTCCTCGGCCGCTGGAACTGGTGGCTTCCGGCGTGGGCCGCCAGGTTGCTGCGCGCCGAGCCGTCGCCGCTACCTGCCGCGTCCCTTACTTCGCCGGGAACGAGCTAGTCCGGGGCCGGTCCTGGCCGCACCAGCTCACTCGGGTCGTCCTGACGGCGCCGGCTGACCGGCCCGGTCGCCTAGCCCCGATCGGCCAGCAGAGTGCGGTCGTGCACCGGGGCATTATGCTCACTGTGCCCGGCCTGGAACTGTAAGGGAGTAAAGCGTGGCGTACCGGATCCCGGCGAACGACATCGTCTCGATCATCGATGCGCCGCCTAGGCCTGCCGCCTTGCTCGGACCCGGCCGCAGGTTCGTCGCACTCGTGCACTACGAATCGCACCCGCCAGTGGCGCACCTGGCGCGACCGTACCTGTCGCTGGCGGGCCTGCGACTTGACCCTGCGCTGGGCGGCCGTCAGCGCATCCGGCGCCTGACCGGGCTGTCGGTGATCGCGCTGCCGGGCGGTGAGCCGCGCCGGATCGACCTGCCCGAGGGCAAGTCGGTCAGCATGCCATCGTGGGCACCGGACGGGAGGCGGTTCGCTGTCACGGTCGACGAGCCGGACCATATCGCCGTCTGGGTGGTCGACGCGCAGGCAGCTACGGCGGCGCAGGTACCAGGGCTGAGGGTTCGTGACGTTCTCGGCGGGGATCCCACGTCCCTGAATTCGACGGTGCGCTGGTCCAGGGACGGGAGGTCGCTACTGGTGCTGGGTTCGCCGGCGCCGCCGGAGGAGCCAGGCCCGGAGCCGATCGAACCACGGGTAGAAGAAGCGGCAGGCAAGCGGTCGCAGATGGCCACGTTCACCGATCTGCT
>DATMMA010000516.1:0-8602 GCA_035570295.1 Streptosporangiaceae bacterium | reverse complement strand
CGCGATCGCGTCCGGCGACAGGATCTCGTACCTCGGCATCGTGTTGCGGAACATTGCCACCTCGCCCGTGCTACCCAAAACGACCGTGCTACCCAAAACGACAGGGCTACCCAGAACGCCGTCGACCCAGAACGCCGTCGGCCCAGAACGACGGTGCCCCGGAACGACAGTGGAATGGCGCCACCTTGACCAGTCTGAAATCCCGAATCTAGGATCACATCGTAGAACAATGTTCCGTAGTATGGAACTCAAGAGAATGGCGCAGAAGCGAGACACTCCGAAGCGAGACAGCTGCCGTGACATCTCCGACCGGAACTCAGGCCGTCGACCGGGCGGCCCAGCTGCTCATCGAGGTTGCCCGGCATCGCGACCCGGTCTCCTTCGCCGAGCTCATCGCCGCCAGCGGGCTGGCGAAGAGCACCACATCGAGGCTGCTGACTGCGCTGGAGCGCAACGGCTTGGTCCGGCGCGACCTAGCCGGCCGGTTCTCGCCAGGCGAGGTGTTCGTTTCCTATGCGTGGCGCGGCGGGGCCGAGGCCGACCTGGTCAGCGTGGCCCAGCCGGTGCTCGCCGAACTGGGCGAGGAGACGGGTGAGACAGTCAACCTAGGCGTGGCTCGCGACGGCGGGCTGGTCGAGCAGATCGCTCAGGTGGACAGTAAGTACCTGATCGGCGGCACGAACTGGGTTGGCCTCACGGTCCCGTTGCACTGCGCCGCTCTTGGCAAGGTGCTGCTCGCCTTCGGTGCCGCCGAACTGCCCAAGGGCAGGCTTGAGCAGCGCACGGATCGAACCGTCACTAGCCGTGCCGCGCTGGCCGAGGACCTCGCTGCCGTGCGCGAGCGCGGCTACGCGGTGACCATCGAGGAGCTGGAGCCCGGGCTGGTCGCGGTGGCCGCGCCGGTGTTCGCAGACGGCGGCATCGTGGTCGGTGCGCTGTCGGTGTCCGGGCCTGCTAGCCGGCAGACTGCCGCCGCTATTCCGCTGACCGCACGCAGCTGCATGGCCGCGGCCCGCTCGTTGTCCGCGCTGCTCGGCCACGAGCGGCCCGTTCGCGAATCCAGCATGTCGTCCTCGCAACCGAAGAAGACTGAAGAAGAAGGTGCCTCGTGACCACAGACGAGCTACTGCGCCAGCTCTATGACTTCACTCTCGTCGGCAACGCCCCGGAAGTGCTCAGCCTGACCCGGCGAGGGCTCGAGCTGGGCCTCGGCCCGGAGACGCTGCTCTACGAGGCGCTCATTCCCTCCCTCGAGGAAGTCGGCGCGCGGTTCGAGCGGGGTGATTTCTTCGTGCCCGAAATGCTGATCGCCGGGAAGGCGATGGCCGGTGCGCTGGAGATCCTGCGGCCGCTGCTGGCCGAGACCGGAGCCCAGACCATCGGCAAGATCGTCATGGGCACGGTCAAGGGCGACGTACACGACATCGGCAAGAACCTCGTCAACATCATGTTCGAAGGCGCTGGCTTCGAGGTGATCGACCTCGGCGTTCAGGTAGCGCCGGAGAAGTTCCTGGACGCCATCAGAGAGCACCAGCCGGACATCGTCGGCTTCTCCGCGTTCCTGACGACAACGATGCCGATGTTCAAGGCCAACATCAACGCGCTGGAGAAGGCCGGGATGCGCGACCAGGTCATCGTGATGGTCGGCGGGGCACCCGTCACCCAGGAGTACGCGAACGTCGTCGGCGCCGACGGGTATGCCTCCGACGCCTCTGCCGCTGTGGTCCGCGCCAAGGAACTACTGCGGGTCCGGCGCGCGGTCGCGCCGGCCTGACCGGGTCCCCTGCCGCCTCGATCGCCGAGAACCTCTCCGCCAACTAGCGAACGGATCCAGCTTCGATGGAAACAGTCCTGTCCTCCGCGGTACGCGAGGTGCGGATCGGCGGGGAGAACCCGTTCTGCGTCATCGGCGAGCGGATCAACCCGACCGGCCGCAAGATCTTCCAGGAACAGCTGCGGCGGGGCGATCTGGCCAGGGTCGAGATCGACGTAGCCGAGCAGATAGCCGGCGGCGCGATGGTACTCGACGTCAACATGGGCGCCCCGCTCTGCGACGAGGCAGAGCTGATGACCCGCGCGGTTGGGCTGATCCAGTCCCGGTGCGATCTGCCGCTCTGTCTCGACTCCTCCATTGTCGAGGTGCTTGAGGCCGGGCTTGCCGTTTACCGGGGCAAGGCACTGGTCAACTCGGTGACCGCGGAGGACGACCGGCTCGACGCGATCCTGCCGCTGGTCAAGCGCTACGGCGCGGCCGTCATCGCGCTGCCCAACGACGAGGAGGAGATCCCGGAAGAGCCAGCCCGGCGGCTTGAGCTCGCTCGCAAGATCGTGGACGTGGCCACCGCCAAGTACGGCATCCCGATCGAGGACATCGTCATTGATCCGCTGGCCATGCCGGTCGGCGCGGACACCTCGCTGGTGCTGCGGACGCTGGAAACGATCGAGTTGCTCCGGGAAGAGCTAGGCGTGAATATGACGCTGGGCGCGTCAAACGTTTCGTTCGGGATGCCCGAACGCGGCGCGATCGGCGCAGCGTTCCTGCCGATGGCGATCGCCGCCGGTTTGACCAGCGCCATCATGGACGCCCGGTCGCACCAGCTGGTGCAAGCAGTGAAGGCGGCTGACCTGCTGACCAACCGCGATCCCTGGGGGGCGGCCTGGATCGCCGCGCACCGGGCCCGGCAGGCAAGTGCTCGCCAGGCGCCCGCATCAGCAAGCACCGCATCAGCAAGCACCGCATCAGCAAGTACGGTGCCGGAAGCCCAGTGAACAACACAGCGATCCACCACACAGCAACGGACCCGGCGGCAGAGCCCGGGGCCGGGCCGCCCGCCAGGGTCGAGCTGCACTTTCAGCCTGCTGGCTTGCGGGTGCGTGTGCCGCCGGGCGTCAGCCTGTTCGACGCGGCCAGCTGGAATGGCATCGCGATCGACTCGACTTGCGGCGGCCACGGAACGTGCAAGAAATGCAAGATCCGTGTGCTGGACGGCAGTACGCCGGTCTCGCCGCTCGACGCTCGCGCGTTCTCGCCTGAGGAGCTGCGCGGCGGCTGGCGGCTGGCATGCCGCGCGATGGCCGACGCTGACGTGCATATTGAGGTGCCGCCGCTGGAAACCAGGCCGAAGGCGGCCACTGTCGGCGTCGGCCGCCAGGTCATCTTGCGGCCGGCTGCGCAGAAGCGTTACCTGGAACTGGCTGAACCGTCGCTGGCTGATCAGCAGACCGACATCGAGCGTGTGCTAGCCGCACTGGATGACCTCGAGCTGCGGGTTGACCTCTCTGTCCTGCGCAGCCTCGGCCGCCGGCTGCGGGCTGCCGATTTCAAGGTGACCGCGGTCATCATCGACGACGTGCTTATCGACGTGCAGGCTGGCGATACCACCGGGCAGCTGCTCGGTATTGCCTTCGACCTTGGCACCACCACGGTCGTCGCGACGCTGCTCGACCTCAGCACCGGGACGCCCCTGGCGGTGGCGTCGATGCTGAACAAGCAACAGCCGTTCGGCGCCGACGTGATCACCCGGATCAGCGCCACGATGCTTGATCCTCGCGCGCTGGAGACACTGGGCTCACTCGCCAGGGAAACCCTTGGCGAACTGGCTGCCGAGGTGTGTGCGCAGGCAGGCGCCGATCCGGCCGACGTTACCGAGATCGCGATCGCGGGGAACGCGACAATGACGCACATCGCGCTCGGCATCGACCCCGAGCCTCTCGGCGTAGCCCCGTTCATCATGACGGCACGGCAGCTGCCTGAAGTGCTCGCGGCCGACCTGAACGTGCCGGCCCATCCGCGGGCGCGCGCGTTCGTGTTCCCGGCGTTCGGGGCCTACGTCGGTGGCGACATCACGGCCGGGCTGCTCGCCGCTGGCATGAACCGCGACGCCCGGACCCGGTTGTTCATCGACATCGGCACTAACTGCGAGATCGTGCTCGGCAACCGCGACTGGCTGCTCGGCACCGCGGCGCCGGCCGGCCCGGCGTTTGAGGGGGCCGCGATCCGGTGCGGAATGCGGGCGGCGGACGGCGCTATCGAAGGCGTCTCGATCGGCGACGACGACGTGATGCTGGCCGTCATCGGGGACTGCCAGCCAGCCGGCCTCTGCGGGTCCGGCCTGGTCGACGCGGTGGCCGGGCTGGTGAAGGCAGGTCTGCTCGATCGCTCCGGCCGCCTCGTACCGGACGAGGTGGCGGCCGAGCTCGCGCCAGCTTTGGCGCGCCGGCTGACCATGCTCGGCCAGGAACGGGTATTCGTGCTGCACTGGCTCAGCGAGCCGGGTGATGTCTCGGCTTCTATCTACCTGTCGCAGCGTGACATCCGTGAGTTGCAGTTCGCCAAGGCGGCAATCGCGACCGGCTGGCAGGTACTCCTGGACGAGGCCGGACTCGCCGCTCGCGACATCCAGCAGGTACTGCTGGCAGGCTCGTTCGGCAGCTATCTGTCACCCGCCAGCGCGATCGCCCTTGGCCTGGTGCCGAAGCTGCCAGTTCTCCGCGTCGTCAGCGCGGGCAACGTGGCCGGCGAGGGCGCGAAGATGGCACTGCTGTCAGTCCGCGAGCGCGCGGCAGCTCTCGCCCTCCTCGGGGAGGTGAGATATGTCGAGCTCTCCGACCGCGATGGGTTCAACGACGCCTTCATCGACCAGTTGCAGTTCCCGGACTGATGGCAGTCCCCCCGGCAATCCCCGTTCCCGCCCTGGTGAAGCATCGCCGACGCTCGCCGTCATCGCCTGCGGTGCGATCGCCAGCATGGTCCGCGAGATCGCGGCGCGCCGCGGCTGGCCGGTCGAGGTGCACCCGCTGCCGGCCGCCTTGCACAACCGGCCGGACCGGATAGCTCCCGCCGCAGCCGAGCTAGCCGGCCTCCTGCGAGCGCGCGGCCTGAGGGTCGCGCTCGGCTACGCCGACTGCGGCAGCTACGGCGCACTGGACGAACTCTGCTCCCGGCTCGGCATCGCCAGGCTGCGCGGGCTGCACTGCTATGACGTACTGGGCGGAGCCGACCGGGTGCCTGCGCTGTTCGAGCGCGAACCGGGCACTTACCTGCTGACCGATTTCCTGATCCGCAGCTTCGACCGGACGGTCGTAGCGGGGCTTGGCCTCGACCGTCATCCGCAGCTGTGGGCCGACTACTTCGGGCAGTACAGGAAGCTTGTCTGGCTGGCACAGGACCGCGACACGGCACTGGACCAGCAAGCGGCGCGGATCGCCAGCCGGTTCGGGCTACCGCTGCGGGTCATCGACGTCGGCACCAGCGGCCTGGAACGCGAGCTCGGCATCGTGCTTGACGCTACCGGCGCTGATTAGAGGTCGCCGGGCACGGGCTCCTGGCTGATCAGGAACCGGTAGCCGGCAATGACCGCGTCGAATGCCAGCTCGCCCCACGAACGCCGGCTCAGGGTCTGAGTGACCACGCCGCCAGCGGCATGCCGGTCATGAATCGCGGTGATGTCGTTCGTCTCCGGTAGCCGGACGTACACAGTGACGCCGGCGCCGCGGTGCTCACGACTCGCCGCGGGCAGCCAGCGCTCCTCAGCGGTACCCAGCATGACCTGAGCGCCGCCAAGGCCGACGCACGCGAGGCGGTCGTCAGAGTCAGCCGGCGTGGCGAACTCCAGCTGCCAGCCGAGTTCGTCGGTCATCAGCCGCGCCGTCTGATAGGGATCGTCGCAGGCGAGAAAGATGCTCAGCACGAACCGAAGTTAGCGCAAGCGCGGTTTCTGCGGCCCGTCGTTCGGCCACTGCGTCAACACGTCAGCAACTGGGCCGCGCGGGCTGCGACTAGACCCCCTTGGGATCACGGATCCTGCCAGCGAACCGGCAGGCCATGCGCTGGAGCCGTACCAAGCACTCGCCGATGCCCGCCGGGCCAGGTCGTCAGCGTGACCGGGCAACCGCCTGCCCGCGACTGCTCAAGGTAGACGTAGGCGAACCGCGCGCTGTCAGTGGCGGTCGCGCTCAGCGCTTCGACGCCGGCGGCCAGCTCGGCTCGCTGAACGTCGCTCAGGTACTGGCGGAAGATCGAGTGCCAGAGCACGGTCCAGCTACCGCTCTCGAGCTTCAGTCTGGCGACCGTGGCCGACGCCGGCTCTGCCCTAATGTCAGCCGGAACCTGCCGGGCCACCTCGAAAGCGCCGCGAAGACGGCTCAGCCGACTGGTCTGGTCGGGCCAGACGTATGCAGTGAGCCTGAGCCGGCCGTGGTCGGTCAGCGGGTCGATAGGAGCAATGTCTCCGCCAGTTCGCTCGATGACCTCGATCCGGCTCAGCGGCAGCGGGGCGCCCAGCCACCCGTTGGTCAGCACGACCGGTGAATCCGGGTTTCCGTGCCGGCCAGCCGGCCCGGATACGAAGAAGTGATCGGCACGCAAGTTCAAGCCAGCACTCGCGCCGACCTCTGCCAGCCTTATCGGCAAACCCGCTTCTGCGGCGATATGCCTGAGAGCACCGAGCAATGCAGCGGCTCGCCCCACCTCGTTAGTCTGCGGCGGCCAATCGAGCCAGCCGCGGACGGTCTCGCCTTGTTCGGCCAGGACACGTCTGAGCGCCGCCCACGCTCGCGGGCTACCTGGCTCGCCCTCGGCGGTCCCCCCGCAACTGGGGTAGAACGCGGCGAGATCCGGCGCTTTGCCGGACAGCGCTAGCGCGTGCACACCGCCGAGCAAACGCAGGGCGAGCACGCTTGACAAGCGGTCAGTGAAATGAGCGCGGAGGATTTCGGCTGTCGGGCCGCCTGCGACTAGATCATCGGCGGCGCTGGTGAGCAGGTCCCCGTAGAGCGGGCTGCCGAGTTCTCGGCACGCGTCCGCCTGCCAGCGCAGCAGCCGCGCCGTCCGGAGCCCGGGCGACTCGTCCGGCTGCGAAAAGTCCACGCCGGTCACTATGACAGGCCCGACCCTGATGCCGCTATGCCGACTGAGCAGTAGGCAGCAGAGGACGACCCGGCAGCACAACACCGCGCCGCCAGCAGACTCGTCCGCAACAGACCGGTCCGCAGCAGACCGAGCCGCAAACAGACTGAGCCGCAAACAGAACTGGGGCCCCTCCATGTATGAGACGGAGGGGCCCCAGCTAGGTGCGCTTCGACCGTCTGCCGGTTGCCCTGCCGACGTTCATCCACGTCACCTTGCACTGCCAGGGGTTGGCCCCAACGACGCAGCGCGGCTCGCCGCTCTGCGCCGTCCGCGGATTGCTCCGGGAACGGGACCTTCTTGGCCGTGAATGAATTTCTACGCCTGCCAGCGCATCGCGCGCAAGAGCTTTCCCAAACAATTCCATGATTCTTTTCCAGCCGCCCGGACACTTTGTCGCTAACTGGATTATCCGGCATTTTTATGCTGGCTCGTTAGCTTGTTGCTAGCAAGCACGATGGGGCTGCGACAGGTCAGTTTGGCGGCCGGGCTGTACCCGCCTCGCCAACAGCCGTGAGGCCCCTGCATGTATGAGATGCAGGGGCCTCACAAGGTCTCAGCACGCCGTTGACCTGCCGATTCCTCGGCTGATCGAGACACTGCCAGACCGCCACCTAGCTAACAGCCCGTCCGCGCTACCCGGTCCCCCGGGCTTCGCAGAAACTCTCGGGGTTGCCCCCGAGGTGGCCTGCTGTTCAGGTGGTGAATGACTTTCTACTGCGTGCACCGACAGCCACGCAAGGCCTTTCCAGTAATCTCTTCAAGATTCTTTTGCCATCCACAGCTCGGCGATTGTTATCCCCCGCGATCGTCTCTTATCCACCGGATACCCACAGTTCTTGCACAGCCGCGGAACAAGTGGCGGGCTGGTGCGACGACCCCGCCGCAGCAGCGGGAGCTGGCGGCGAGCGCTGACGCTATCGAGACCGCGGCGGGCGCGAGTGCGAGCACGGCAGCCCGGGGTAGCCATTCGTTGATGGCGGCAATGCCGACGGTGCCGAGGTAGCGGACAGCGAGTTTCTCGTATCGGCTGGCGCCAAGTCTTGGTGCGCCGCGCGCGGCCGTGCGGCCTGGCTTGCGGATTTGCTCGGCTTCGCGCGGGTGCCGCGCGCGGTTGCGTTGGTCTGGGCCGCGGGAACTGCTCGGCATCTCCTGGACCGCGCACGCGGCGCTGGCCCTTTTGTTCGCGGGTTGTGCGGTGTTCGCGTCGGCGCTGCGCCTGCGATTGTCCGCGGTCGAGGCGGTGTGCGGCTCGCCGGAGGGGGAAGCGCGGTTGTCTGCGTGACGACCGGCGCCAGGGAGGCGCCCCGGCGCTGGCTGGTGCCCGCGGAAGCTGCGACGCGTGACCACGGCGAGCACGGGAGAGAAAATTCTCCCAGACAGTTCTTATCGTCTTGACAGTTATAACTGTCGGTGACAGGGTCATGGCATGCAAGATGTCGCAGTGATCGAGGATGCCGCGGCCGCGGAGGTCTCGCTCGATCCGATCCGGGCCCGGATGCTCGCGGAGCTGGCCGACCCGCACACCGCGACGACACTCGGGGCGCGGCTTGGGCTTGCTCGGCAGAAGGTCAACTACCACGTCAAGACCCTTGAGCAGCACGGTCTGGTCGAGTTGGTCGAGGAGCGTCGCAAGGGCAACATGACCGAGCGGGTCGTGCGGGCTTCCGCCGCGGCCTACGTGATCTCGCCGGC
>DATMMA010000515.1:0-10993 GCA_035570295.1 Streptosporangiaceae bacterium | reverse complement strand
CAGCATTGTCTCTTCCGCCGACGGCGATGCCGTCGCCATGGGACCGGCCAGCGCATATCCTTGCGTTTTCTTCTCCAGCCCCGATGCCCGCCAGAACGGGTTCGCGCTGGCGTTTCCGATAGCCGTTTTATGAAGGCGTTGAGCATGATGCGATGCAGCCACGCTTTCCGATTGGCGCCAGGCGCAAAACGGTGAAAGCCGGCGCCAGCGCGGAACGGCAACGGCGGCCGGGGCGGGCGCCAGCCTGGTTCTTGACCGCCGCGCGGCCGTGCGCAGCGCAATCGGGTATGGGCTGTACAGACACACCCGAGGTTGCCTGACATGGGGGACCGACAGCCTCGGACACGATCGGCGGATGCTGCTAGTCGGCCCTGAGCGAGCCCCTAGCGCCACTGAATCACGTTCCAGGTGAATGGCCTCGGCGGCTATGCGTTGGAAGCTAGCGTGCGAGGGCACGCTCCAACTGGGCCTTGGTCATGGCGGAGCGGCCTTTCTACCGCGTTTTCTTGCCTCGGCGTAGAGCTGCTCCTTGGTACGGCCGCCCGGCCCCGAGTGCGATCGCAGGCCGCCGCGACGGGCGGCTGATATGTCGCTGGTCGAGGTCTTGTTCGCCGTGCGGGACTCCCCTGACCTGGCTCGTTCCTTGTTGACCGTCCGCGCGGCAATCTCGGTCGCGCGCTCCGCGCTCTCGCCGCGGTTGCGCGCAGTCGCTTTGATGTGCTCGTACTGCCGCCCTCGTTTCGGGCTTGATCCTCGCGGCATTGAGACCCTCCATGTCAGTGGAGCGCAGCAGGCTGTCGCGCCCGGTCAAGCGGTCGATGTGCTGGCCCGCGCCGTCATAGCCGCCCGCACTGTTCATGACTCATAGCGATCCGTGGCTCGCACGTCGTGGCCGCGACCATGGCTACCCTGCTGCGGGCCGATTACGCTTCACCTGGCAGTTCGGCTTTCCCGCCTCGGCTCTGATGAGTTGACCTAGGGCGGCTGCCGGGACCAAGGCACCATGCCTGGCGGGTGGTTGTTCCGGACGCCGGAGTAGTAATGCGGTTTGCGAGTAGGATCCTGTTACATAGTTGGTGGCGAGCCGCTGGGTCGAGACCCTGCCCTGGCTGCTGAGGCAGAGGGCGGCGCTCATGGTTGGTGTGAAGCTCAGCATTCGCCAGCGTGAGGATCACGTGCTGGCGGCGCTGCGTGGAGAACTGGACGTCACGGGCTGCGCGAGTATCGCGTGACCCCGCTGAGCGGAGACGCTCGCGACGGGCCTTGCCGGATGCGCCGGGCCCTGGGACGGGCCATGAATTCTCAGCGGGTGTCCTCTTGGCCGCCCGCCCTACCGGAATCTGCCGAGTGACGATGTTGCGCGGATACAGCAATGGCTGACCGGCGGTCGGAGGCTGTGTGGGGAAAGCTTGCCGCGCATGCTGCCACGCGCGGCGGCCGTGTCTCTGTCGTTGACGTTTGCGCGGTCGCGGGCGAGCGAGCTCAGGTGACGGGAGCGTGGGTAGCTGCTAGCACTAATGGGCAGCCGGATTTCGTGATGTGCGTGACCGATCTGGTCTGTGAGCAACTGGCAGAGCTCCAGCTGACCCTCGGGGAGGGGCCGGGTATCGACGTGCTGGCATCTGCCGCGCCAGTCCTTGCCTCGGATCTGGGCGATGCGGAGTCTGTTCGTCGCTGGCCGGCGTTTGCGCCGGAAGCGCGCGAACTCGGTGCCGAGGCGGTATTCGCGTTCCCCCTTATGGCCGGCGCAATCCGTGCCGGAGTGATGGGCCTGTACCGCGGGTCAGCTGGTTCCCTTCCCGACGGCCTTCTGGGCGACCTGCTCATCCTTGCCGACATCGCGACCCTGATGCTGCTTGACGCCGCGGACAGCGATGCCGATCGTGGAGCTGGGACCAGCTTGGAGGGGCAGACCCCGGACCTGGCGTTGCATCGCGCGCAGATCGATCAGGCAACCGGCATGCTGACAGTGCAGCTCGCGGTGTCTGCGGCGGAAGCTTTCGCCCGGCTCCGTGCTTACGCTTACTCTCAGGACAGGCGGCTTGCCGATGTGGCGGGCGACATCGTCGCCCGTCGGCTGCGGCTGCACCCGGACCTACGCCAGGACGGGGACCCGTGATCACAACCCACCTGTGCCAGCCGCTCGTCCGGACCACCGCGACCAGCCTCCCTGCCCGGCCGAGAGGGTGACCGAAAGAATGGACACTTACCTACTATCTAACACATTTGTCGATCTTGCCGATACGCTGGTCGCCGACTTCGACGTGATCGACTTCCTGCACATGCTCACCGACCGGAGCGTCGCCCTCCTTTCCGCATCCGCTGCCGGCGTGACGCTCGCCGACCCGCGCGGTGAGCTGCGGCTGGCAGCATCGTCGAATGAGGCGGCTGGCCTGCTGGAGTTGTTCCAGCTGCAGAACGACCAGGGACCGTGCCTGGACTGCTTCCGCACCGGCCAGCCTGTGACGGCCGCCGACCTCACCGGTCCCGCCCAGCAATGGCCCCGGTTTGCAATGGCAGCTACCGAGGCGGGTTTTCGGAGAGTCGAGGCCCTGCCGATGCGGCTCCGCGACCAGGTCATCGGCGCGCTGAACTTGTTCCGCGTCGATCCGGCCCCGTTCGACCCGGCAGAGCTGCGCATCGGGCAGGCACTCGCCGATGTTGCGACCATCGGGTTGCTGCACGAGCGGAATGTGCGCCGCACCGAGACCGTGGCAGAGCAGCTGCAGCGAGCTCTCAACAGCCGCGTCGTCATTGAGCAAGCCAAGGGCAAGCTCGCGGAGCGTCTCGGCATGGATATGGATCAGGCTTTCGGCCTGCTGCGCGATTACGCCCGCAACAGCAACCAGCGCCTCACCGACGTGGCAGCGAACTTTGTCAACAGCGCGACCGCCGACTTCCCGCCTCCGCCACGCCCGCGGCCTGCTCAGTCACGAAACTGAGCAGGCCAGACCGCCGCTGCTGCAGAGGACACTCGTGTGACCGAAGGGCTGCAGAATCGCGCCTCGCTCCAACCGGGCTTGGCCGGCGAGGTCATCTGTCCCGGATGCGCATATGCAGGCGGATGGTGGTGCCGCCCCGGCCGGTTCTCAGCTCGGCAAGATCGCATACATGGTTGACGACCCACAGTCCGTGGCCGCGGGCGTCGGGAGCATGGCGGGTGCGTCCGGCCAGCGGGTCGGTGATCCAGCCCTGATCCTGGATTTGGCAGAGCACTTCGGCCTCGGTATGCCAGATGTGCACCGTTCCGGCAGCGCCGGTATGGCGGAGGGTGTTCGCGGTGATTTCACTGGCCGCGAGCACGAGATCGCTGGCACGCTCATCAGGCAGGCCTGCACGGTAGGCGTGGTCCGCCACCAAGCTGCGCATCTGCCGGAGGTCGGTCTCGTAGTCGAGGGCCTCGGCATATGCTGGCGGAGCCGGCAGCGGGCGGTCGCATTCGGGCGGGAAGTTCCCGGGGCCTGCGTAGCGCGCGGCTGCCGCCGCACGGCCATTGGCGAGAATGGCGGGATGCGTGCGTCCGGCCTCTCCGACCACCGAGGGTGCGAGCCCCGCAATGTCGTAGGGGCACACGATAGTCGCCAGAGCCTCCGAGAACGCGAGATTGATCAGGGCCTCGTGCCTAGTCGCCTCGCAGATTTCGGCGGCAGAGCGGCCCGGCCAGATCGGCTCGCCTATATAGCGGACCCGCTGCCGGGGGTGGCCGTCGATGAAGTCCTGTACCTCGGGGATGATCCGCGCTGGGTTGCGGCCAAGCTGCACCATGTCCGCAAAGCGTAGGTCTCCAGACTTGGCGAGGTGCTCCCGCAGCAAGCCGCCTTTGGGCCCAGGTACCGCTATGAAGACGGGCTCGCCGTTCGCAAGGCCAGCATCCGCGAACGCAGCAAGCTGCGTCAAATAAACGGCCTCGTCACGATAAAAGAAGGCCAGGTGGCTGAAAGCGCCCTGGCTACGAGTGGTATCTGGCGTCGTGTCGCCCTGCGCTGCCTTCCCCGTCGCCATGCGCCAACCACCTCCCCAAGGACCCCGGCCCCATATGCGCTCAGGCCGCCGTTCTGCCCCGATTCAGCATACGGTGAGGCCTCCGGCCGAGCGCCCGGACGCGTGTACCGCACCAGAGCTGGTACGCCCGCCCAGCCGAAGCGGCCTACATGGCCCCGAACTGCACCAGGTGCTCGCCGGTCAGGGCCCAAGGCAGCCGCGCCACGCGCCATATTCCGAGCCTGCAGTTGAGGCATTCATTCGCATCGGCCATCTCCCAGGGCACGTTCCCTCATGGCAGGCCCCAAACATCCGCGACGGCAGCTACTTGCTGCCGTCAGAGCGCAGGAGCTGGCGCCTGAAGGTGAGCAGTGCAATGTCGTCACGGGCGGGCTCGCTGCCGACCAGGGCGGCCATCACGGTTGCACAGGAGGCGTGCGCTGGCTCAGCTTCGACCACCTGGCAGAGCCGTGCCAGGCCGGAGTCAATCGACTCGCCAGGACGCTCGATCAACCCGTCGGTGTAGAGGCAGACCAGTGCGCCTGGCGGGATCTTCATGGTGGTTACCTGTCGCTGCACGCCGGGAGTGACGCCGATCATCAGATCCCAGGAGATATCGGCCAGCTCTGCGGGCTGCCCGGGAAGGGCGACGACGGGGGGCAAGTGTCCTGCCGATGCGATGTGCAGCCGGTCCAGCGTCGGGTCGGCTATCGCGTACAGCACGGTGGCCAGCGCCCCGGGTTCGAAGTGCTGCATTTTGCGATCGAGCTGGTCGAGGACCTCGGCCGGATCGGAGGTTATGAGCGCATAGGCGCGTAGCGCGCTGCGCATCCGGCCCATGATGACGGCTGCGTGAAGCCCCGAGCCAGCGACGTCGCCGATCACCATGCCCAGCTCCCCGCCTGGCAGGGTGAAGACGTCGTACCAGTCACCGCCCACCGAGCCCTGGCCCGCGATGTACCGGGCGGCTAGCTCCGCCCTGGGAACGGCGGGGAGCGCGGACGGAAGCAAACCCCGCTGCAGTGCGGTCACCGCGGCGCGGTCGGCGCGGGCCGTGATGGAGTGAACCGCCTTAGCTGCCCGGTCCGCCGCGAGCTCGAGCAGTTCGGTGTCGTCGCTGGTGAACTCGCGCGGGGTGAGCGAGCCCACGTGCAGCACGCCGATCACTTCGCTGCCGACGATCAGCGGCACGCCCATCATGGACCGGATCCCTTTCGACATCAGGATCGGGTTGACCACTGTGGTGTGATCGACGCGGTCGAGGATCACAGGGATCTTCTCGGCAGCGATCCGCCCGGCGAAACCCTGGCCAACCGGGATGCGCACGCCCTGCCGAACCTCCTCCTCCAAGCCTGCGGCCGCGGTCGCGATCAGCTGGCCCGACGGACTGTCTAGCAGCAGGACCGCAGCGGTATCTGCTTGCAAGATGTCTTTCATGCGGGTGAGCAGCTCGGTCAGCAGATCCTCATCATCAAGCTGGGACAGCGCGGCATCGGTGATCGACTGGATATCCCGCAGCCGGTCTTCGGCTGTGTTGGGGTCTGTATGTGCCATCTCGATGCCTCCCACCTGACGGGCGCTGCGCCCTGAGAGCGGGGAAGTCCAGTGTTAGCTGGGTACGCAGAAGCACCGGCTGTCTCATTGGCCGTCATCAAAGGTTACCGACCCGCGACCGTTTCTATCCACTTGGCCATGAACTCTGCTGGACTGAGTAAACGGGGCAGCTCAGCCTGCCCCGACGGCGGCTGACACGTGCGCCCGATTCGTCGATGCGATCATGATTGTCCGGGATGCCCCGGCTTCTGACACAGATGATCATCGACGCCGCAGCGCCAGCCCTCCCTCTGGCGAAATCCGGCTATCAATGCGTCGCGGTGAGGCGGCGGTGGCGGACTATGAAGCAAGCCACGCCGCCTGACTCGTCTTTGCGCGAAAAGGGAAGGGCGCGTAGCCTAAAGGCGTTGCTCCGGACCTCGGTAGCCGCATTCGCGATGTTCGCGGACGCGCACTGGGGGCCCGGAGTTTTCGTGTCTGTGCGCCGGACTGTGCCGTGCACGACGGTCCGGCCGACCAAACGCGAGAGATCATGGGCCAAGTTCTCTCCCATCGCGATCTGGCTGCATGACTGACTTACCGCCCACCTCATCTGATCAGCTGGCTAAGGAGTCAGGTATGAGCGTCATCGCCTGGATCATGTTAGGCCTGGTCGCAGGCGTGATAGCCAACATGCTGTCCCCCGGCCGCAGCCAGCAGGGCCTCATCCTCAGCTACATCATCGGAATCGCCGGCGCACTGCTCGGCGGATGGATCGCAACCAAGCTCTTCCACATCCACAACGTGCAGGGGTTCTTCAACCTGTCAACCTGGCTCACCGCCATCGCCGGCGCGGCCATCCTGCTGCTCGCCTACCACCTCATCAGCGGCCAGTCCCCCAGCCGCCGCGGCTGGTTCGCACACCGCTAACAGCCGCCGGGGGCGCTCCGGCTCTCGGGCTGCCCCGGCGGCGTACCGCGCCGCGATAAGAGGTGATCCAGGGGCGTCCCCTCAGCGAGTCTCACCCGCGGCGGCGCTGTCTGCCGCCGCCCCCGTCCGCGCGCCCTGCGCAGTTCCCGAAAGAGTTGCCATGCCGAAATCAGAGTTCGCCGGCGGTTCCCCCGGCTGGATGCCGCGGGGTGCCTGCCAGGGCGAAGATCCCGAGCTGTTCTTTCCCATCGCTGCGGCCGGCCCGGCGCTGGCGCAGGTCTTCGCTGCCAAGGCCGTCTGTTTCTGCTGCGTGGTCCGCGCCACGTGGCTGTCCTATGCCCTGGCCACCGGGCAGGCCGGCATCTGGGGCGGAACGACGCAGGAGGAACGCCATGCCTTGCGGCGATCATCCATCCTGCGGGTCCGCGAGTACAGCGGCAGGCCGGGCTCCCCGCATGCAGCGGCACGCCATCTCAGCAATCCCGGCGGACAGTGAAGCCGTGCACGCCGACGGACTGCATTCAGGCAGCGTGCCGAAGACGATTATCACCGGCGCAGTGGCAGCGATATGTGGCACGCGCGTGGCCGGCGAGGAGAGCCAAGATGAGGCTGCCTGGCTGCCAGCAGCGGGCCCTGGACCGGATCGAACAGGCGCTCGTGGCGGAGGATCCCGGTCTCGGGTTGCGGTTCGCGTTCTTTGCCAGGCTGACGCGGTACGAGGCGATCCCGTTGACCGAGCAGGTGCCGGGCCGTCTGCAGCGGATCCGGCGCCGCGTAATCGTGCTTCCGCTCCTTGGGATCAGCCTGGCGGCCGTGCTTGCGGCCAGCTGGTTGATCCCCAGCCGGCAGGCATGCCCAGCAGGGCCGAACGCCGCCGCGAACACTGTGCCGTCGCTCAGCCATGCGGCGCGCTGCCCGGCGATCATGCCCAACCCGATGCCCGTGCACTGACCGGCATCGCGAACTGCGCCTGGCCTTAGCTGCCCGGATGCCGGGCGCGGCACCCGAAGGAAGGGGGGCAGATCAGCATGTTCGAGGTGCTGATATCCGGGAATGGCATGGTTACGATGTGACCGACCGGACGGCACAAGATCGCGAAACTCGAGGCTGTCTACGTCGACACCGGCACGGACGGCGAGCTGTCGGCGGGTGACGAGCAGGCGATCTTCACCAGTACGCCCTGACCTACCAGCCGGGCGCAAGCGGCGCGCGGCTGCTAGCCCGCCGCTGGCCGTGCGAGCGGACTGGAGAGCTCGTGATTGCCTGTTCCCGCCGTGACGCTGGCCGAATTCGCATTTGCCGACGCCGTGAGGCAGTCGGCCGGCGCGACTACTTAGAGAGGAGTCACTCAGGGATCGGTCTCTGAACGATTGTGGTGATCGTCATCATCGTGTTAGGGGTCACGTTCCTGCGAAGACACTGACCGGCGGCATGCATTCACCGCCTGGCTAACCGTGACAGGCAGACCCCCGAAGGGAAACACCGTGAGCATCCTCAAGAAGATCAGGCATAAGGGCCAGACGGCAAAGGGAGACGCCAAGCAAAGCACCGGCAGCTTGACCGGAAACCGGCGGCTCAGAACCAAAGGACGCGCCGAGAAGTCCACAGGCCACGTCAAGCAGGCCGCAGACAAAATCGCCGACGCCTTCAAGCACTGACCTGGCAGCCGCAAACAAGCGCCGACTGGCGCTTGCGGCTTAACCACACCAGTAACAACCGAGCTGAGCTTACTGAGCTGACTCGTCGAGACACGGAGGCGGCACGCCAGCCGAGCGGGCATAAACCAGGCCGGAGCCAACCCGGCCAGGCAGGCGGAGCGCGCGAGCCGGCCGGCGTGGGCTGCCCGGCGCGCTGATGCCGCTCCCGATGCTCGGCTGAGGGCCGCTCAGCCGACGCCAGACTTCGGCCGTGTTCGCCGTGGTCATCGGATTCCCCATGATCCCCACCGCAGGCACGAGTTGGGGGCCAGGGCTTGTGACCGTCTCTTGGGCATAGCTGGCCATTGACCGGTCGCTGGGCTGGCGATAGGACGCGCAACAAGATCAACTGGCAGCTTAAGTGCGGCCGTGGCACCGTGGAATGCAAAGCCAAGCGCCCACCTCCCCAATCCGCGTAAGGGGGAAATGATGCCGAAATACATCGCGATTTTCACTTATACGAGCGGCTCCTGGGCACGCATGATCAACAGCCTGGACGGCGACCAGACCGCAGTGGTACAGCGCACGCTGGAATCCGTCGGCGGGTCCCTTGAATGCCTGTACTGGCAGGTGGGGTCCCATGACGGATACTCCATCTTCGAAGCTCCCGACTCGATCACCGCCGAGGCGGTGGAACAAGCGATGACCAAAACGGGCGCCTTCAAGAGCATGGAAACCCATGAGCTGCTCACCCAGAAGCAACTCATCGAGACCCTGCATCTCGCCAGGGACGCCGCGCAGGTCTACGAGGTACCCGGTCAGCCAGACTGACGTCCGTGCCGCAGCCCTGTGTCCCTTCGGTCAATGACCACTGCCACGATCGCCAGCCAGTCCGAGGGGTAATCCGGCCGCAGCTCGGCGACCATCCGGCCACGGAGATCGGCCTGGCTTGGAGCAAGCTCAGCCGCCCTGCCGGGGCCTTGTGCCTGCGGTTGCTGGCTCCCCGTTTGGCTCCCCCATGAACTACGCCTGCAAGTCGCGAAGTTGCTAGTTCCCGCGCACCATGACGATCAGCGTCCACGGCGTCATGACGCCGCGGGCAAGTGCAGATATCAGCTTCCGCGCGGGTGGCTACTCCGGGTACCGCGCTTGTAGCTGGCGCAAAGTGGCTGCGATGCCCGACGCGTTGTGCTTCAGGCTTCCAAACAGCTTCAGACCCGCAGCCTTAGCTGCGCCGAGCTCGCTGTAGTCGAACGTCTCGGTCACCAAGGTTGAGTGCTCAGAGAGCGGCGTCAGCTCCCAGCGCCACCGGTGACCGAGCGGGTGCCGCCATTCCAGCACGCGCCCCTCAGCGAACTCGGTGACCTGACTGGTGATCTGATACGGCACTGCGTACTGCTTCATCTTCACCGAGAACCTGGCGTCCTGACTGAGCCGCTGCGGTCCGGCCACGGTGTTCAGCACCGTTCCCGAGCCATCCAGCTCGCCATGTCGCCGTGGATCTGCCACGATCTCGAAAATCTCTGTAGCAGACGCCTGTACCTCGGCAGAACGACAAATCTTGCCTGGCCCGGCATCGACGACGGTAACGACCATGGTCCGAGATTACCTAGGGCACCTGGAGGCCAAGCCAGCTTCGGGCGCAAACTTCACGACGGCGTGGCGCCAGCCTCGATCGCCTCGAGCCGCGGAGCGGCACGTTCTGACAATGCGCCGCGGGCAATGCTTAGGTCATCTCACCAAGAACCCGGCCGGTCAAGCTGCATTGCAGCGCTCGAATATCGAGAGCCCGATCACAGAGTTGCACCTCTCCCGACGTCCTGAGAACCACGTACCTAAGGTCGGCGGGCCGCAATCGTCCAGGCAGGAGATTGCCGCAGTTCCCGCCCGCCAAGACGCTAGTAGGTGTACGGAAGGTTTGACGAAGATATCGCCAGCGAGGAGTGATCATGCCCGACATAGACCACGACTGGATAGCTGAGCAACTGGTTGGAGAGTCAGTTCAGGGCGCCGGGACCATGTCCGGCCGGGAGGTCGCGAAGGCGCAGGTGCACGCCACGCTCGCGCTGGCGGAGATCTTGCGCAGCATCGCCGCTGAACTGGCCATGATCCGCGAAGCGGCCCAGGTCATCTCTGCCGTCCCGCCGCCCGGTCATTGAGGTCAGCCGCGGGTTTACGTCCGCGCCGCAGGTCCGTGGAATTGCCGCCAAGATGCAGGTGACGATTGTCGTCCCTCGGCCAGCACGTCTGGGCCGACAGCCGCGACCACCGATTCACCGGTGGCCTCGAGACCCTCCTGACCTGGCTGCAGGCAGTCAGCCAGCGCCCGCGCGGCCGGCCCGCAGGACGCTAACACCAGCACGCGGCAGAGCGCCGGCCCGCCAGACGCCGACGGATGGCGCCAAGGATCGGCGCGACCGCCGGGCTTTGCAGCAGGTAGAGGGACAGCGGCTGGCACTGTAGCCGAGGAAGTCCCCGAGTTCTTCCTTCAGCCGGCCGGTCGGCAGTTCGTCCACAAAGCTTTGCAACGTCCGGAAAGTGCCGGGCCGGTCCTATTCGGAGGTAGCCGCCTTGGTTGGGCTCGCGCCTCGACACCGGCCGCGCCACGGGCAGCAAGCCGAGCACCCTGGCAGAGCGGGTTCGGTCGTTCCGAGAGTGGGTACAGCGAGCCCGTTGCCAGAACCTGTGGGGAGGAGTTGGCCATGCTTACGATCACCGAGAGCGCCGTCTCTGCGATCCGCGGCCTGACGTCGCAGCCGGACCTACCCGTTGATACAGGCCTTCGTATTGTGAAGCAGGGTGCAGGAGCACCGTCGTTCCAGCTTGCCCTGACCGAAGGCCCGGCGACCGGTGATCAGGTTGTCGAAGAGGGCGGAGCGCGCGTCTTCCTCGAAGCCGCCGCCGCGGCCGTC
>DATMMA010000514.1:0-15568 GCA_035570295.1 Streptosporangiaceae bacterium | reverse complement strand
CCGGCCACCGGGGTGGGATAGAACGCCGAGCCCACCTGCCAGTTGGTGGCCGGCGTGAGCTGCAGGTCGGGCGGCGAAGCGGTAGTGACAACCTGGGCCGCGCCATTGAGCTGCCAGCCCCCCGCCACCGGCGAGGGGAGCGTACCTGGTGGCGGCCCTGCCACGTAAGTGAACTGATCGTCGGCAAGGGTTTTACTTGTCCCGCTTGCCGTCGTGACAGTCACGTCGACGGTGCCGGTTCCAGGCGGTGCGGTGGCCGTGAGCGTCGTCGTGTTGTTGACAGTGAAACTGGCCTTGTTGCCTGACCCGAAGTTCACCGCGGTCACACCGGTGAAGTTCGTGCCGCTCACGGTGACCGGGGTGCCGGCCGGCCCGGAGGCGGGATTGACGATGACGACCGTGGGCAGCGGACTGACATAGGTGTACTGGTCGCCTGGGTGGGTGGCGCTGGTGCCGCCGGCGGTGGTGACGGTCACGTCGGCGGCGCCGGCCTGGCCCGGCGGGGAGGTGGCCGTGATGGAGGTGTCGCTGTTCACTGTGATCGCGGTGGCTGCGGTGCTGCCGAACTTCACGCTGGTGGCTCCGGTTAGCGCCGTGCCGGTAATGGTGACCGGGGTGCCGCCCGTGGTCGGGCCCGAGGACGGGCTCACGCTGGTCACCGCCGGTGCCGGTGGTGGCGGGCCGGTGGTGATGCGCACGTTCTGGACCTGGTGGATGTCGTTGAACCCGCCGGTGGCGGCGGTGAACCCGACCAGCACCTGGGGCGGCAGTTTGGTCGCGTAGACAAGCACCTGGGTGCCGTCCATGGTCACGCTGATGCCCGTTGCGTCCGTGGTCACCACGACGTGGTGCACCGTGTTGCGCAGGGCCGGGATGGACGCGTTGGTGGTCGCGTAGTTCAGGCTCTGCTGGGGCGAATTGGTGGTGGCGATGCCCACGAAGTTGTTCGACGGGTCGTTGGTGTTTTTCCACGTGTCGAAGGACACGGCGATCCCGGCGATCCCCGAGAAGCCTTCTCCGCCCCCGATCACGCCCAAGGCGGTGGGCTTGGCGGCACTGGCGTCGGCGAGGGCGAAGGTGAGCCCGTCGGCGCCGCTGCCCGATCCGGTGAAGACGTCGAAGGACGCCGTGATGCCTGCCCCGGCCACCGGGGTGGGATAGAACGCCGAGCCCACCTGCCAGTTGGTGGCCGGCGTGAGCTGCAGGTCGGGCGGCGAAGCGGTAGTGACAACCTGGGCCGCGCCATTGAGCTGCCAGCCCCCCGCCACCGGCGAGGGGATAGCCACCGGCGCCGCGGCCAGGGGTCGCGAACTCGCCGCGCCGGTCAAGGAGCCACCGATAACGAGTGAAATGGCAGCCGTGATCACCACTGCCCCGAGCCGACGTCGAAAACGGCCGACGCTGAAGCCCGCCCTCCTTGCAGTGCGTCCGCGCCCGATGATCGCCGAAACCGCTGTAGCCAAGAAGATGGAAGTCCGCCTCATTGCCGCCCCTACTACGTCTGCCCCGTCAAAGTAAATCGCAGCAGTCGACGAGTTTCCTGAAATTCAGCAGCCAATTAGCACGGACATTCGACATCCATTCCAGATGTCGTTACATCTTTACAAGAACCGTATCAGATCGCCTCATTAACCAGATCGTCATCGTCAAATATTCACGAACAGATATAAAAAGCCGGCCGCCAATATTTGGCAAGGTTTGGGAAAGCCATAGCCGCGTCTCATGGACAGGTGGCATCCGGCACCGAGCTGCGCACGTCCAGGCAGTAGGCCGAGATCTGCACCGAGAAGTGCGACGGACCCGAGCCCACCGGATTGCCGTCGGCCGGCCCGAACTCGACGCCGAAGGGCGCCGTGTCGAGCCAGTAGTGCGTTCGGAGGCTGGGCCAGCCGTAGCTGTCACGCAGCAGGAGCCCGGCGGCTGAGAGCACCGCGCTCAGATCGACACTTACTTGACCGTTGCCGACGATGTTGGCTCGGCTGGGGATAAACCACAGGGTTCCGCCCCACGGCGCCGTCCGCCCGCTCCGGTAGATGTTGCTGGCGTAGATGGTCCACGCGTGCGCGCCGCGATGGCTGACCCGATCCACCGCGAACGGGATGCTCGCGGTCCCTACCTGCAAGCTGGGTGGCAGGAGAGCTTGCTCGTCATAGTCTGTCCACACCATGATCTCAAGCGAACCGTCGGACATGCACGGCCGCTTGGTGCCCGTCTGGTGCAGCCACAAGTCGTAGGCAATGTCGTAGGTGACGCCTGCGGTGTCGGCGGAATAGGCCGTTACGCCGATCAGGTGCGGGATCGAGTCCACTCGTATCGGCAGCGGCAGTCGCGGCGACTGGAGCGGCGAGGTGCCGGCATGGCACTGGCTGATGCCATAGGAGATATCCGGATAGCCGCGCACCCAGGTAAAGGCGTTCGGTGCGATGCATGTCCGCTGCGTGCACGGCGAGGTGCGGGCGAAGCGTCCCTCCATCGCCACGGCGCCGCGCGAAGTCACCGAAATGTCAAGGGAGCCTGCGTTCTGTTTGCCACCGAGGTTCCACTCGTCACCGTTCACCTGGGCGAAGCCCAGGACCGGGGCTGCCGCCCGGCATCCCGCGCCCGCGGCCGGGCCAACTCGGCAGCCGGCGGTCCAGCTCCACTCCTGACCTCTCGCGCTCGGAGCCGGCAGCAACGCCACGCCGCTGCGACTCGGGTCGGCGGACCCGCATGCGGCAACAACCAGCGCCACGCCGAGCGCTGCCACTGCGGCCCCGAACTGCCTCACAACGTACGGAAGAAGACATGGCCATAGCGTCCGACGATGGCGATCCCCTCGCCGACGATGGACGATTGCGAGATAGGTCCGAAGGCCCGCGAGTCACAGGCATCCGAGCGGTTGTCAGCCATGACGAAGTACTGACCATGCCCGAGCGCGGTGCTGGCGATCGGCGTTGAGCCAAGCTGTCCGAAGTCCGGGTTGTACCATTCCCGGTCGGGAAGCGGCCGCCCGTCGACGAAGACCGTGTTGTCGACAGACCAGATCGTCTGGCCGGGAAGCGCTATGACCCGTAGGACGAGATCACCACCGCGGCTTCCGCCCATGCATGGCAAGTGCTCCGGGGGGCGGAAAACAACGATCTCGCCGCTCCGGATCGGACTCGCCAGGACGCCCGACTTCACGACAAGGATCCGGTCGCCCGCAAGGAAAGTCGGCGTCATCGCGTTCCCTGGCACCGAGAACGGCTGGACGACGAAGCTTTGCAGAAGCAGTGCGGCGAGCGCAGCGACACCGACCAGGACAGCCACCTTGGCCAGGAGCGGAACGTGGCCGCGCAGTCGCCGAGGCTGGCCAGCCATACGTGTCGACATCGTGGGAACGTGGTTGGCCGGCTGAGTGCCCAGAGTCCGCAGGCGGTGGTCGAGTCGGTGCGATCGAACGGGGGTCGCCCGGTGTGCACCTACAGCGTGCCGGCCAGGCGAGGTGGCGGTACGGGAATAGTCCGCGGTGCTGTCGGGAAGACGCTCGGTCAGGCCGACCAGGGAGTCGCGGTTATCAACCGATGACTGGCTCATCGTGGCCGCCCGCCGGAGGCCGCGGTGAGGAAGTGCCGCACTCCCAGGGTCTGTGTGTCAGACAATTCTCCGAAGACCACGCCGAAGTGCGTGACCGCGCCGACGCTGCGATGCCAGCTAATACGGCCCGGCACGTCGAGGCAGATCTGCGAAGTCGTCGCCTCGGCTTCGAGCAGCACCGGACCGTCCAGTGTCGTGCCTGGCGCGAGCAACGTCACAGCCTCGGGGAGCACGCACTCCATCCCGTCCTCGCCGAGATCTACCAGCCCCGCGGAGATTGTGGCGTGCCCGCAGCGGATGTGCGCTCGGCCGTTGACGCGCATCCGGGTCGGGCGCCGACGCTCGGTTAACAAGGCTAGAAGACTGCTCGTGCCGTCTCCTGCCTGGCTGCGGCCGCTCGCGGACAGTTCGTCGACGTCTGCGCCGATATCTGCTCCGGCTGGCGCGCCCAGGTAGCCGTTCGGCTGATTATCAGCCGTTTCGGAGGCCACGACACTGGCCGGCGCCGATAGCAGCCGTCGGGTGCGGCGAAGTGAACGAGCCGAGACACGGCGTTTCTGGACAGACTCGATGCCCAGGGCCCGCCGTTCGGCTGGCGAGAGGTCGGACCAGTTCGCCGGCATACGCCGGATGAACGACGGCACGCCATCCGCCGCCTCCGGGCGCAGTTGCCTGCCCCAGGCCGCCGCTATCGAGGCTGCCTGCGGAAAACTCACCGTCACCGCGCTCGGGTCGTAGGGCAGATCGAACAGGCCCGGGTCATCGAGCCAGTCGGGGCATCCGACCGTGATCGCCTGGGCGATGTCTGGCCAGCGCACTCTCGCCAGGAGATAAGGGGCGGCGCGGTCGGCGAGCACGAGGTATGTCACCTCACCGAGGGCCGTGGTCACCGCGGTGCTCGGCGAGTCGCTGATGTCAGGTCACGGGCCCCCGCTAGCACGCACAGGCGATGCGATGCATCGAACGGAGGCCCGCAAGGGCCTGGTGACGCGCAGTCCAGTTCGGCGATAGCCATATTTCCCCCCGACGCAAAGCGGCACCTCCCCCAGGTGCCGGCAAGCGATCTGAGGCTAGCAGCGGTGCCCCGCCCGCGCAGGCTCGTCACATCCATTTCCCGTCCGGCGAAGCTTCGCCGCGGGACGGGCAGGTACTCTCGCACGGGCGGTGTGCCCGCGCCGCGGCCCTATGGCGATGGCGGGGGCCATCACTACAGTTCCTTCAGGCCGGCCGCGGTCAGCAGGTACGCGCCGGGACTGAAAGTCTGGCCGACCGTTAGCTCGAGCACTGCGTCGCCCGCCCGCTCTGAAGTGAGTACCGGGCCACGAGTTGCCAGGAAGTGCGGCACATCCATGCCTTCTCGGGCGGCATATGCCGCGACGGCAGCGGCGCCCAGATCGGTCGCCGGGGTCAGCTGCGGTAGCACGGCCAGGAACCGGATGCCGAGCCCGCCGCGCTCCGACTCCGCGGCGGCGTAGGACGCGAGGAAGCGGATAGTGGCCTTTGCCCCGGCGTAACCGCCGCTCAGAGGTGATCCGGCGATGGCCGCGCCGCTGGAGAAGACCACCACGACGCTGCCGGGCGCGAGCGGTCGCAGTAGCGCCTCCCTGATCCAATGGAAAGTCTGCTGCACGTCCACATCCCAGTTCCGGCTGAAGGATGACCAGGTGTGCTGGTGAATCGGCCGCGACAGCGGCGCCGCGCCTGCCGTCAGGACGATCACAGAGGGCGAGTACTGATCGATGAGATGGCCGGCCACGACCGGGTCGGCTGCATCGGCTGCGACCGGGGTGAATCGCCCGCCTAGCTCGGCCTGCGCGTCCGCGAGCCGGGCTGGATTGCGGGCGATACCGACGACGGCCGCACCCGCGCCCGACAAGGCCGCGGCGGCAGCCCGGCCGAATCCCTTGCTGGCGCCGGTGACAATTGCGGTCGTGCCGGAAAGCTGATTGGCTGACATGCGGATCTCCTCAGTTCTGTGGGTCGGGCTAGCGCGCTTGACGCGCTCGTGAGGGACAGATCCGCGGCGCACCCGAAACTCATCGGCCAGGAATGTTCCGCTGACCGATAAGTTCACGGCCTTGGCCGGGTCTGTACTCCTAGCGAGTGCCTGCGGCGGGCGTGGCACCGCTACCACCAGCGGGAGATGCCATGACAGCCATCGATCAAGCGCGCGAGGTGGCATTGGCGGGCAACTCGGACTTCGTCGCTATGGCAGATCCGTACCGGGCCGAACTTCTCGCGTACTGCTACCGGATGCTCGGGTCTGTCGATGAGGCGGAGGACCAGGTGCAGGAGACGCTGCTGCGGGCCTGGCGCTCGTACGCCGATTTCGAGGGCAGATCCTCGCTGCGCACGTGGCTGTACCGGATCGCCACCAACAGCTGCCTGCGCGCACTAGAGACCCGCCGGCGTAGGCCGCTGCCCTCGGGGCTGGGCGGCCCGGCCGACAACTCAGATGAGGTCCGGCATGGCGCGCGAGCCGACATCCCCTGGTTGCAGCCGTTCCCTGACGCCATCCTCGCCAGCAAGCCAGCCGACCCGGCCTCGATAGTCACGGCAAGGGCGAGCACGCGGCTGGCGCTCATCGCCGCGTTGCAGTACCTGCCAGCACGTCAGCGCGCTGTGCTGATCCTGCGCGATGTGCTTGGCTGGCACGCGGTCGAAGTCGCCGACCTGCTCGGGGTCTCGACGGCAGCTGCCAACAGCGTCCTGCAGCGGGCCCGCGCGCATCTGGCCCAGGTGTCGCCCGCCGAAGAGGATTTGCTAGAGCCGAGTGATCCGGCTGATCGCGCGCTGCTTGACCGCTACGCAGCGGCGTTCGAGTCTGCCGACGTGGCGGCGCTGACGGAAATGCTGCGCGAGGATGCCACGTTTGAGATGCCTCCGATGCCCTACTGGTTCGCCGGCCGGGAGCGGATCGGGCGCTTCCTGGCTTCTGTCGTGCTGACAGCGCCTGGCCTTTTCGCGCTGGTACCCACGGCAGCCAATGGCCAGGCGGCCTTCGCCGCGTACATGCGTGCTGCCGACGGCTCGATACGAGCGCATGCAATACAGGTGCTGACCGTCTCCTCCGGCCGCATCGCCGGCGTGGTCTCGTTCAACGACGGCCAATTGCTTGGCAGGTTCGGGCTACCTGACACGCTGCCTGCCAGCACGTCAGCCCTTAGCCAGCCAGCCGGGCCGTCAGGCCATCCAGGATGACGTTCAGGCCGAACGCGAAGCCCTGGTCGGCTGCCGCCGGATCGATCAGCTGGTAGCTAACGGCGCGCGCGTGCAGCCGGGGGAAGTCTTTAGCGATCGCGGTGACCTGCGCCATAACCGCGTGGCTCTGCTCCTCAAGGTTGGCCCCGTGCCTGGTGAGCCGGCGCTTCCAGGCCGCCTCGGCGGCATCGCTGAGTGCTTGGCCGCTACGAACATGTAGACAGCGTTAAGCGCCTGGTCCGCTTGGGCGCCGGTGAACCCCTGGTTTTACGGCAACCGGCGGGGGCATGCCTCGTGAGGCCAGGGATTCACGCAGAGTGCCGGAGCAACTACACGGTGATGCGCACGACAGTGCGGGTTGCCGACGACAAAGCGACTTGCCAACGGACTGGGTGATCCTCGGTGCTTCCTGACTAGCCGGCCGCGCACGTGCGGTGCGCTGCCGCGGTAACTGAGGAGATGTCTTGCCCGCCAAACGTTCCACTACGAGCACCACCCGGCGTGCGGCGACTACGTCCCGGCGGCCTGCTGCCACTGGCCGGCGCCAGGCCACGTCGGGCGCGCGCGTGCCTAGTCCCACCCCGAGCCCGGACGGTCATACCCGGACAATGACCAGCCAGCCATGGCTGCATCAAAGAGGCGTCGAACTCCAGGAGTTCGGCACCGTCCGGCAGTTTCCGATCGGGCTGTCCCACGACACCCGGATGTACTCCTGCCAGCTCCTCAATCAGACGCTGGCTGATTCTCAGATCCTGTACGCGCTGTACAAGAAGCACCACTGGCTGATGCGCGGCGCCACCTTCTACCAGCTGCACCTGCTGCTCGACAAGCATGCCGGCGAGCAGCTCGAGCTGATCGACATGATCGCCGAGCGAATCCAGACGCTAGGCGGCGTCGCGGTCGGTGACCCCCGTCACGTCGCCGAGATCACCGCGATTCCGCGGCCGCCGAACGGGGCGGAGGAAGTCCCCGCCATGCTGTCCCGGCTGCTGGAAGCCCACGAGATGATCCTGATCGGCGCCCACGACGCTGCGGCGCGCAGCGCCAAGATGGGCGACGACGGCACGAATGACCTGCTCGTCTCCGATGTGATCCGCACCGGTGAAATACAGGCCTGGTTCCTTGCCGAGCACCTGGTCGATACGCCTCTGGTACACACCTGACCTGGGGAGCCGACCAGTCCTGGCCCGGCCAGCGGACGTCGCCCCCACGGCGGGGTAAGCCCGGCCTGCTACGCCATGGCATCGGCCAGGAACGCCCGGGTGGCATCGAATGACCGCTCGTCGGCGACGGCGTGGTAGGCAACTCCGGGCGTGGCCCCTGCCACGGCGTCCCTGTGCGTGAAACCGTGCATGGCACCCCCGAACATGATCAGCTGCCAGTCGGCGCCCGCGCGGTTCATCTCTTCAGCGAAGTCGGTGACGTGTTGCAGCGGGACGTGCGGGTCGAGGGCGCCGTGGCAGGCCAGCACCTTGGCGGTGACTGACCCCTGCCCGGCGGGCCTGGTGGTCGCGAGGCTTCCGTGGATGCTGACAGCGGCGGCCAGGCGCGCTCCCGACCTGGCGAGGGCGAGCGCTGTCAGGCCGCCGAAGCAGAAACCGACCGCAGCGAAGCGTCCATCGACTTCGGGGCAGCGAGATAGAGCAGTCAGCCCGGCCATTCCCCGTTCCACTAGCCGGCTGGGGTCATCGCGCAGTGACATCAGGCACTTGATCACGCGGTCACGGCTCCCGGCGACGCCGTCGCCGAGCATGTCGCAGGCGAAGACGGCGTAACCGGCCGCGGCGTAGCGGTCTGCCTGGTTTTTCGCGTGGTCATCCAGGCCAGCGCCGCCGTGGACCAAGAGAATTCCGGGCCGCTTTCCGTGCTGGGAAGTACTCCAGTGGAGCTCGCCAGTAAGCGGAGTCTGGCCGTCCAGATAGGGCACCGCCCGCGTCGAGATCGTCATTTGTTCTCCCGCCGAAATAGGTCAGTCGTCAGAGCAGTGTCAGCCCAGCGCGGCACTACGAGCAGGCCGGACGCCGCGAGTGAGATGGAAACGACCCACGGCACGCCGGCGGTGGCGCGGGCGCGCAACAGATGACATTTACGGAGAGAGAATATACGGCGGTTTGTTACTAATATCACAAATAATTTAATTTAGAACCGCAAACCGGTAACAATTGCGCTCCGCTTTTATCTGACTGGCCATACCAAGGGCCGATCAGGTCGCGTTGCCTTCGGTCGCCGGACGGGGTAGCAGGGCGGCCGGCTCCCGCACTCCCGCTATTCCGCGTGCCGGGACGAGGCTGACTAGATTGTCGGCAACTGACCGAAGCAATGCGCTGAACGTCGCGTCAGCGATCTTGTGCAGGACTGCTTCGTCCAGCCTGGCACCCAGCCAGCCCAGGGGCGGCCGGTACACCCCCGCCAGCGCCAGCCGTGCGGCGCCGGCCCCTGCCGGCGTCAGGGTGAAGTCGCCGTCCAGCACCGGAAACAAGTCGCCCGCGATACCTGTGGCCTCCCAGCGCAACCCCACCTGAAGCTGGCCGTCTCGATCGGCAGGGTCCAGGAAGCTGACCCGGACCAACTTGCCGGCGCCGGGCACGTTGCCCAGGGGCCCAACCCTGACCACCGCGATGCCGGCCTCGTACGCGGCATGAGACGCGCCCGCGAGCGCACCGTCGCGGAGCAGATTTAGCAGCCGCGAACGACCTGCCTCGAAGCTGAGGGCGAGGAGCAGATCCCTGCGGGCGAACATTTACCGAGCGTGACACCTCGCCTCCGGCGCCGTCCACGGTCAAAGGTCCTGTCCTCCGACGGCAATGCCAGGTAGCACGGCCTGGGCCTTGACCGATGCCTGATCGCCTGGCGGGCCGGGTGACTTCCTGGCCTTGCCGGTCCGGAGGAAGGCCTCCGCTGGTGGATGGCGGCTGCCCGGAAGTGTGGCCTGCGTCACTTTGCTGATCTGCGATGGCGAGGACGAGCCTGTCCGAAGAAGGTATCGTCAGGGAGTCCCTCGCCTGCGGCAGGCTGCCGAAGGGGGGACTACGGGCAGTAACGGGGCCTATGCCGAGCGCGTGTCGCTGGCACTTAGCATATGTTCGCGCGATTGCAGCCCGAAGCGTCGGCATGAGATGGGCGGAGAGATCCGTTGGAGCCTGTGAAGTATTCGATTGTGATTCCTATCTATAACGAGGAACAGTCGTTTCCTGCGCTGGTCCGGCGGTTGCGGGAGGTGCTGGATCGGCTGGATGGCCCGGCTGAGGTTGTGCTGGTTGATGATGGCAGCCGGGATGCCAGCTACGAGCTGATGGTGGCGGTGAACCGGGAGGATCCGCGGTTCAAGGTGCTGCAGTTGTCGCGGAACTTCGGTCATCAAATCGCGATCACCGCGGGAATGGATGTGGCGGCCGGGCAGGCTGTGATCGTGATGGATGCCGATTTGCAGGACCCGCCCGAGGTGATCTTGCAGATGGCGGCGCGGTGGCAGGAAGGATATGAGGTCGTCTACGCGGTCCGGGAGCATCGCGAGGGCGAGACTGCGTTCAAGCGGAAGACCGCGACGTTGTTTTACGGCCTGCAGCGGCGGCTTGCCGAGATTGATCAGCCGGTGGAGGTCGGGGATTTCCGGCTGGTGGATCGTAAGGCGCTAAATGCGTTCTTGCAGATGCGGGAGCGGAACCGGTACGTGCGCGGGATGTTCTCGTGGGTGGGGTTCCGGCAGACAGCGGTGCCGTATGTCCGGGCCTCGCGGGAGGCGGGGAACAGCAAATACCCGCTGCGCAAGATGATCAGGCTGGCGCTGGACGGGTTCGTGGGGTTCTCCACGGCGCCGTTGCGGTTCGCGCTGACGCTGGGCTTGGCGATGGCGGTGGCGTCGGTGCTGTATGGCATAACGGCCATCGCGGTGAAGCTCGCAGGCGTGGCTTATGTGCCGGGCTATGCCTCGTTGCTGGTCACGATTACGTTCCTCAGCGGGGTGCAGTTGATGGTGATTGGCATGGTGGGCCAGTACGTGGGCCGGATCTACGACGAGGTCCGGGCGCGGCCGCTGTACCTGGTCCGGGAGGCGCGGGGGTTTGCGGCTGAGGGTCGCGCCGGTGCTGAGGAGCTGTGGCCGGCTCGACAGGACCCGCTGACTAATGGTCATCGGGTGCCGCCGCCACCGTCATGACCGCGGTCAGCCGTCCCGAGGACGGGGGGTCGGGGAAGGCCGGCGCGGGGCTTGCCGAGCCCCGAGTGCGGTCGGCTGTCTCGGCGTCGGCGTCTCGTGACCTGCTCAGATCACCGGTGCTGCAGGGCGCGGCGGCGCTGGCTTTTTACTTGCTGGTCTGGCTCACGACCTCGGCGCGCGTGCTGATTGAGCATTTGAGCTGGGCGCGGCTCGACCAGCAGAGCATGGACCCGAACTTGAACGTGTGGGTGTTGCGCTGGTGGCCGTATGTGATCGGGCACGGGCTGAACCCTTTCTACACTCACCAGATCGCGGCGCCGGCCGGGTCTTCGCTGGCCTGGGTGACCACGTCGCCGCCGGTGGCCTTGCTTGCCGCCCCGCTGACTGTCGTTGCCGGGCCGGTTGTTGCTGTGAACCTGCTGACCGCGATTGCGCTGCCGGTGTCGGCGTGGGCGGCGTTTGTGTTGTGCCGGCGGCTGACCGGCAAGTTCTGGCCGGCGCTGGCCGGCGGCGCTGTCTTCGGTTTCTCGGCCTACGAGGTGAACCACGCCGCGGCCGCCCAGCTCAACCTCAGCTACAGCCTGCTGCTGCCCATCCTCGGCTATCTCATCGTCGTGTGGCGCGACGGGGCTATCCGCACGCGCACGTTCGTGATCCTGGCCGCCGTGACGATAGCGCTGCAGTTCTACCTGATGATGGAGATCTTTGCCGACCTGACTGCCATCCTGGCCGTCTCGCTGCTGGCCGGCTTCGCCGTCGCCGGACGAGACGGCCGGGCCGAGGTCGTCAGGCTCGGGAAGTTCCTCGGACTGGCTTACGCGATCGCCGCCGTAGCCGCTCTGCCGGCCGTGGTGTACGCGCTCGGCGTCCAGGCGCCCAGGCCAATAGAGAACGCGACCGGGATGGATCTGGCCAGCATCGTCATCCCGCGCCCGCAGGGCACCTTCGGCATCGCCTGGCTTGCGCACGCCGCAGCCAGGCCGGCTCTTGTATCCAACGCTTGCTACGTGGGCGTTCCCTTGCTACTGCTCGTGGTGGTGCTCGCCGTCACAAGGTGGTCCAGCACGATGGTCAGGTTCCTGACCTGCATGCTCGCTTTCATCATGGTGGCCTCGATCGGCCCAGTGGTGTATCTGGAGGGCGGCCGGACGTGGCTGCTGCCCTGGTCCTGGCTCTTCCGCCTCCCGCTGGCGCGCAACGCATACCCGCTTCGCCTGATGCTGTTCGCCTATCTTGCGCTGGCGGTGGTCACTGCGCTGTACCTGGCCGCCCCGGCGAGGCGGATCCCGTGGGCCCGCTGGTCACTGGCCGCGCTCGTGATTGCATTCATCGCCCTGAACAACTTGCCTCTCACCATCGACCCCTACACGAGTGTGCCGAAGTTCATCAGCTCGGGTGACTACCATCGCCAGCTGTCGCCTGGCGAGGTCGTGGTGGTCGTGTCCGGAGTCGGCAACGCCGGCATGCTCTGGCAGGCCCAGACCAATTTCTACATGCGGATCGCTGGCGGGTACATCAACCAGGGGATCGCCCGTCGGACGGACCTGCCGCGGCCAGTGCAGGAACTCGCCAAGGCGTCGCCGTCCCGGGTCGCGAAATTCGAGCGCTTCGTCAAGCGGGCCAATGTCGGGGCGATCCTGCTCGACGCCGGCCATGAACCGAAGTGGGTCGGCATCTTCTGGCGGCTCGGTCTCAAGGGCCATCGGATCGGCAACGTGATCGTCTACCAGACGCATGGCTGCCTGTCATGTCATGCCCTCGGCTGGGCGCAGCTGTTCAACCAATCGTCAGCGGCGACTTAGCTAGTACCCAGGCCGCCGAGATTCTCGCGGCGGCCGGCGCGCGAATTCCGGCCGCTACCCGGCGGCCAGTAACACCACTGTCAGGCACCCGGCGACCAGGAACGGCCCGAACGGCACGCTGCTGCCGCGTGCTGACGCCCGGCCAGCGACCAGCAGGCCCACGCCGTAGCACGCTGCCAGCGCGAACGCCGTGAACATGGAGGTCAGCAAGACTCCCCACCCGAACCATGCCGCCAGCGCGCCAGTGCTCAGCCCGAGCTTGGCGTCACCTAAGCCTGCCGTTCCCGGCCGTGCGACCGCGAGCAGAGCGAAGAACAGGCAGGTGGCCGCGGCGCCGGCGCCGGCACTGGTGAGCTCGTGCCATCGGCCGTCGACAGCCGCAGCGGCAACGAGCAACACCGAGATCCCGGCAGCGCAGGCGGCCGTCAGCGCATCTGGCAGCCGCCGCACCCGGATGTCGACGATCGAGAGCGGCAGGCCGCAGACCACCAGCCAGCCGCACGCGCTGGCCAGCAGCTCCTGGTGCAGCCGCAGCGTCGCCAGCAGGACGAGCGCTGCCGTGATCAGCGCGGTGAGGACTGCGACGCGGGCCCGGGCCGGCCTCGTCACGACTGCCCGCTCCAGCCCGCTGGCCGGGTCCGGTGCCGTCGGCGAGCCAGCCGCCGCTGCGAACGTGGCGGCAAGACTCGCAGCCGGCCATCCGCATGCCGCTGCTAACGCGGCTGCAGTAACGCTGAAGGCGAGGTTCATCTGGCTCCCGGGAGTTTGCGCGATAATCGGGCTAGTCCGGACCCACCCGCTGCGCCACGAAACTACCGTGAGTCGGCCGACTCCGGGCGTGGCCGGTGCAGCGCCCTCACTTGCTCACCGAGCACCCGGTGCAGCAACCACGAACTAAAGTCAGGCGTCTAACTCGTACGCACGGATCACCGGGGGTGACTGGAGGACTCGGGCATGACCTGGGAAGAGGTTCTCGCCTACTGCCTTGCCAAGCCAGGCGCCTGGCAAGACGAGCCATGGGACGGCGACGTGGTGGCGAAGGTCGGCGGGAAGATCTTCGCTTTCCTCGGCTCCGGCGACGCCGCCGGCATCGGGCTCAAGTGCGGCCCGACGCGCGAGGCAGCAGACGAGTGGCTCGCCCGTTACCCGGCCGACGTCTCGGTGATGCGTTACATCGGCAGGTCTGGCTGGAACACGCTGAGCATCAGCGGGTCCATCCCGGCGGACGATCTCACCGAGGCCATCGACGCCTCGTACGAGGCGGTGGTCAGCAAGCTGCCGAAGAAGGACCGGCCGCCGGCCGCCGACTAATCCAAGGCCCGTCCAACGCCCGTCCAAGTCGCCTCAGGCCGGGAACGCAGCACGCACGTCCCCAGGCCGAGCGTCCGGTCGCCGTCGGCTCAGCGGAACGTGTCCAGCCTGGCGATAGCGTCGTCCAGCTCGGTAACGAGTGCGGCGATGACTTCCGCCACCGGCCTGACATCGTTCATCCGCCCGACGATCTGGCCGACTGGCATCGGGATGACGTCAGGGTTGCCGGATCGCATCAGCCGCTGATGAGCCCCCGCGACCAGGAGGTTCTGCAGCGGCATCGGCAGTGGCTCGGGGGCTTCGGGCTGGAGCCACGCATCGGTCCAGCTGTTCTTCAGCAGCCTGGCCGGCTTGCCGCTGTAGATCCTGGACCGGACAGTGTCTGACGAAGTGGCCGCGATGAGCGCCTCGCGCAGGCCGGGCAGCGGCGACAGGTCGGCGTACTCGGTCGTGATCAGCCAGGCCGAACCCATCCACACGCCGGCCGCGCCGAGAGCCAGCGCGGCGGCGATCTGCCGGCCGCTGCCGATTCCGCCTGCCGCCAGCACCGGGACGTCCGGGCCGACGGCGTCGACGACTTCGGGCACCAGCACCATGCTGGCGATCTCACCGGTATGTCCGCCAGCCTCGTAGCCTTGTGCCACGACGATGTCGACGCCTGCCGCAACATGCGCTCGCGCGTGACCGGCTTTCCCGGCGAGGGCTGCGACCAGCATGCCCCGGTCGTGCGCGCTGGCGATGATGTCAGGCGGCGGCGATCCGAGCGCATTCGCTATCAGCCGCGCCGGGTGCGCCAGGGCCACCTCTACCTGGGCTCTGGCCACCGAGTGCAGCCAGCCGAGCACGCCGTCGCTGGCCTCCGCGTCGTCGGGCAGCGGTGGCACGCCGAGCCTGATCAGGGTCTGATCGACAAACTCGCGGTGCCCGGCGGGGATCAGCTGGTTCAGGTCGATCGCGGCGCCCTCGGCCGGGATCTTGGCCGGCATGACGACGTCGATGCCGTACGGATGCCCGCCGGTGTTGGCGTCCATCCAGTCCAGGACCTTGTCCAGGTCTGCCGCGTCATTGAACCGGACACAGCCCAGCACACCCAGCCCGCCGGCCCGGCTGATCGCCGCTGCCACGTGCTCGGACGGAGTGAACCCGACGATCGGATGCTCGATACCAAGCTGGTCGCACAGCGCAGTACGCATGCGGCGGCTCCTCAGGCCGGCTGGATGCCGGGCATGGCAGCCTCGCCATTCCCGGTGTCGGCCGCCAGTTGCTCCTCGGCGAAACGGCGAGCCCAGCGGTAGTCGGCCTTGCCCGCGGACGTCCTGCTGATCTGCTCCACCAGCCACACCGACCTCGGCACCTTGTAGCCCGAGATCTGCGCCCGCAGGTGTGTCTCGAGCTCCGTCAGGTCGACGTCCTGACCTGCCCGCGGCTGCACCACAGCAGCCACCCGCTGGCCCAGGCGCTCGTCAGGTACGCCGATCACCAGGGCGTCAAAGACGCTGCCGAAGGACTTCAGCGCGCCCTCGACCTCTTCCGGGTACACCTT
>DATMMA010000513.1:0-9494 GCA_035570295.1 Streptosporangiaceae bacterium | reverse complement strand
GCTGGCAGCAAAGCAGCGTCGATGACCGACGGCACGCCGACCTTGATCTCCGGCAGACCGAACGACGCGGACGGGGCTACCACACGAAGATCGCACGCCAGGGCAAGCTCGAAGGCTGCCCCGAGGCAGTACCCGTTGACCGCGGCAACAGTCACCACTGGCGAGTGCCGGACAGCCTGCATGACCTTCGCGAGATCGCCGATCAGGTCATGCGCTCGGGCAGGTGTCAAGCCGACGAACGCCTCGATGTTCATTCCGGCGCTGAAGGCGGCCTCGCCAGCGCCGGTAAAGACAATCGCCTGCACGCCAGAAGCGAGGCCGGCGATGACGTCGCGAAGCTCGCTCAGGTCCGGCGGATGCAAGACGTTGAGTTTCTCCGGCCGGTCGAAAGTGATCCACAGGGCACGGCCGCGGTGTTGTGCCTTGATATACCGCATGAGCTACTGCTCCCATCCGTCAGCCCGATATCGCCTCAACCACAGGATGCCCTCAGGCTGGACATCAAGGCCCGCAGAGGACACGGCTCCCTGTGGAGCTGCGCGCACAAGCGACGGCGCGATCTTGGTTGCCGGCGTCTCCGGCTACATGAAGAAGATCTGCGCGAAGATCGGGCTGGAACCGCTCCAGCTCACCGCGCAGGTCATCGAACTGATCGAGACCAAGCAGCTCGGCCGCAGCTGCATGGCAGGCCCTGACCTGCGAAAGCGCAGGTCCCGCAACAACAACGGCGAGTCAACAGTCCGGTAACCATTCTCCGCACGACGCTGCCGCCTGAGCGAGCCTGGACATACCCTGCCAATCAGGGGCGGCTGCGATTGGCAGCTAACTGCCGAGCGCTGACTGCCGAATCCGGTGAAGGGGCGTGAACTGCAGGTGTTCCGGCGGTCTTTTCTGCTGCGCCGGATGAGCTCTGCCTGGCAACTGGTCGGCTGCCTCATGCTGTCCGTGCTTGTCACCACCGCCCTCGTGTCAGCCCTGCTGAGCTTCTACACGGGGGCGCTCCCGGCCACGGTTACCCAGGAGCTTGCCAGGTCCGGTGCGCTGTCGCTGACTGTCAGTGATGAGACCGGCGGATCGCCCGCCGCCGCGATCCGGCTCATCAGCACGACGATGCGCGCAGCGATGGGACCCGTTCCTTACCGGCAGTATCAGGCCGTCTGGTCCGAGGATCTGGTGCTTCCTGGTCCGCACGCCGGCCGCAACGTGCCCGCGCTACAGGCGGCATCCATGAGCGATATCAGCACCTTCGCTGACCTGACCGCGGGGACGTGGCCGACCGCCCCGCAGGCAGGTCAGCCGGTCGGTGTCGCGCTGCCTGACGACGTGGCCGCGGACCTCAGGCTGAGCCCCGGCTCGGTACTCGACCTGCACTACGCCGGGGCCTCGACTGCCGTGCGGCTTCGCGTGACCGGCCTCTTCAGGCCGCGGTCGCAGGCTTCGTCGTACTGGCGGCTCGACCAGATCGGTCCGGCCGGCGTCACCATCGGCGGAGGGTTCGCCAGCTACGGGCCCGCCGTGGTCAGTCCGCTCGCGTTCGCTCGCGGCCGCGGCGCTGCCGAGGCCACGACGGCTGCCTCCACCACTGCGGGCGCGCTGCAGCCGGGCAAGGCATCGTTCGTGCTGATGCCGAGCGCCGCCGGGATCCGTCCGGCTGATCTCAGGACCCTGGCCGCCAGGCTGGACGAGGCCGTCTCGAAGCTAGCTCCCAGCGTCAGCTCCGTCAGCACCGGAATGCCCCAGGTGCTGACGGACGCCGCCGAAGGCCTGACCGCAGCGAGGTCGCTGGTGCTGATCAGCGGTCTGCAGCTGCTTCTGCTTGCCGCCGCTGCGCTAGCCCTGGCCGGCCGGCTGCTCGCCAGTCAGCGAGAGGAGGAGACCGCGCTTCTCGCGGCGCGCGGCGCTGCCCGGTGGCAGCTCATCCGGCCCAGTCTTTCGGAGAGCGCACTCGCGTGCGCGGTAGCCGCGGCGGTCGGCGCCGTCGTCGGCGTGCGGCTGCCCGGTCTGCTGCTTGGCAGCCTGATCGGGCACCGCCTGCCAGCACCTCCCCTCGGCGTCGGCACCTGGCTCGCAGCGGCACTGCTGCTGGTCTTCTGCCTCGGCATCGCGATCTGGCCTGCACTGCGGCCGGCCGGGATCGCGGCAGTCAGGATCCGGCGAGGCAGACAGGCGGCAGTCGCGACAGTCGCTTTGGCGGGCCTGGATATCGCCCTGATCGCGCTCGCCGCCGTCGCGGTACACGAACTTCTTACCTACTCGGCGGCTGGGGAGGGCGCGCACGTTAACCCGGTCATCGTGGCCGCGCCCGCCCTCGCGCTGGCCGGGCTGGCGCTGGTACCGCTGCGCCTGCTGCCGTTCGCTGCCAAAGGGCTGGAGAAGGTCACCGCACGGAGCCGATGGCTCGGCTCGGCAATGGCGAACTGGGAGATCAGCCGCCGTCCGGTGCGGCAGAGCGGCCCGGCCCTGCTGGTGATACTCGCCGTGGGCATGAGCACGCTGGCATTCGCGCAGTACCAGAGCTGGCGGCAGTCAGTGCACGACCAGGCTGAGTTCATCGCTGGTGCGCCGGTCAGGGTGAGCCTGGCAAGTGCGTTGCCGATGACAGGGGTTCATCGGATCACCCGGCTGCCTGGCGTCACGGCGGCGATGCCCGTCATCTCGGAGCCCTACGGCCGGGGCGAGCTGCTGGCGGTCGGCGGCCCGCAGGCGGCTGCCACGGTCACCATGAGACCCGACCTGTCACCAGCGCTACCGGAATCTCTGCTCTGGCGTGCGCTGGACGCGGGCGGGACACCGGGGCTGGCGCTGCCGGGCCGGCCCGAGCGGATGGAGCTCGCCGCGAGCATGGCAGGCGGTCTTGCGGATCAGCTCGGTCCGGTCTCGGCCACCGTAACCGTCCAGGACGCCTATGGACTGGCGTACATGTTTCCTGCCGGAACGATGCCCGCCGACGGACGCCCGCACGAGCTGGTGGCGCGCCTTGCTGCATCGGCGGGCGCTGCTTATCCGCTGCGCCTGCTCGGCGTTTCCCTCACGTTCCACATGCTCCCCGCGGCAACATCGGCTCGGGCTATGACAGCGGACGCCAGGGCGGTGCTGACAGTCCGCGCCGTGGCGGTGAGCAGCAGTCTGCGCGGGCCGTTCGGCGCGCCGTTCGCGACCGGCCGCGCGCTAGCCGGCTGGCGGCCGAGGACCATCAACGCCGGGCTGGGTGCCCTCGCCGTCCAGCTGCATGGCCAGCTGGACGGGCTGACGGAGCCAGCCGTCTTGGGCTGGGCGGCCACCGGGCAGGACGCCAAGCTGACGCTGAAGCCAGGAATGGGTCCGAAGGGATCGCGGACGAGGCTGCAAGCGCAAGTCCACGTCACCATCCCGCCGCCGCGGCAGGGCGTCTGGATGATCGCGACCGATGGCTATCTCCGGTCGACCGGTCAGGCCAGCGGTGCCACCACCTCGCTCAGCGTCGGCGGCACCCAGATACTCGGGCATCTGCCGATGACGGTGACCCAGTTCCCGTCTGTCACCTCAGGGGACGCGCTCGTCGCCGACGCGGGATTGCTGGAGGACGCCGTCGTCAGCGCGGGCGGCAGTCCGCTGCCGGCGACGTCGTGGTGGCTCCGCACGGCAGACGGCGCACCGCCGCGTAGGCTGCCTCCCGGCTCGAATGTGGTGGTTGCAGCGGTCCTGGCGTCATCGCTGGCGCATGATCCGCTATCGGCGGCGCCGGTCAAGGCCACGCTGGCGGTGGCAGCCGCCGTTGCAGTGCTGGCCGCACTCGGTTTCTGTGTGAGCGTGGCGGCGAGCGCGCGTGCGCGGCGCGGTCAGCGCGCGCTGCTTGCTGCGCTCGGCGTTCCAGCTGGCGCTCAGGCCAGGCTGTTCTGCCTGGAGGAGATCCTCATCAGCGGGCCCGCTGCGGCGGTCGGCCTCGCGCTAGGGATCGGCCTGGCGCATCTGCTGATCCCGGCGGTGACGCTGACCGCCACCGCCGGGCTCCCGGTGCCGCCGGTCCTGGTCCGGCTTCCGCTGAGCTGGGTCGTGCTGATCGCTGTCGCGGTCCCGGCGGTCCCCACCGCCGCAGCTGTGGTCTCGACGTTCCGGCAGCCGGATCCGGCTGCCGAACTGCGCGCGGCGGAGGCAGCAGGATGAGCGGGCAGCAAGCTGCAGCACAGCCGCCGACGGCGCGCCGGCCGGCGGCACAGCCGCCAGCTGCCAGGCATCGTCCCTCGATCGCTGCGTGGTGGCTGCGGCTGACCGGCTCGGCCGCCGTGACCACGTTCGCCTTCGGGCTGCTCGTGTGCATGTGCGCGCTGGTCGCGGTCGCCGGGCCGCGAGCCAACGCCCACCTTCGCACGAATGCCTTCAGGGAACTCGTCGCCAGGACGCCCGCCCTGGACAAGACCGTGATCGGAACGGACGACCTGTCATCTCTCGGCTCGGCGCTGAACGTTAGAACCGCTCTCCACCCGGCGGACATCGACGCGGTGCAGTCGGCCCTCGAGCAGCACCTGGCTCCGAGGTTGCCGATCGGACCGGTCAGCGGCGACTGGGATGGCCTGACAACACCGTTCACTCCCGTCGAAGAGATACCGACTAGTTCCGGGACAGTCAATGCGGAGTTCGAGTTCGCCTACCGCAGCCCGTTCCCGAAGTACGTCCGGGTCGTTGCCGGATCTCTGCCCGGACAGGTGTCCCGGCGCCACGGCGTAGTAACGATTCCGGTTGCCGTGACCAGGGCGACGGCGAAACGGTTCGGATACAGCGTCGGCAGCGGGGTCTTCGCTGGCGGTGGCATCAGGGTCAAGGTAGGCGGAATCGTTGCGCCGAGGGATGCGCGTGCGCCGTTCTGGACCGTCGATCCGCTCACCGCTGCGCCAGCGTTTGTCGAGCCGCTGAACTCACCGCTCTACTGGCAGGCCGCCCTGTTCATGCCCGCTGCCGCGCTGGCCGCACTGCAAGCCATGTTCAACCCGAGCAGCACACAACTGACCTGGGTGTTCCCACTGGCACTCAGCCATCTCACCGCGTCACAGGCGATCAGCCAGGCACAGACCATGCGTGGCACGCTGTCGACCGCCGGCACTCTCACTTTTACCTCGGCCCAGAATCTGGCGAGCATCAAGCTGTACTCCGGCGCGACTGACCTGCTGAATCAGTTCGTTAGCCAGGCATCCGCGGTCGGCAACGTGCTGGACCTGATCTCGGTCAGCCTGGCAATGGTCGGAGCTGCTGTCGTACTGCTGACCGCGTGGTTGATGGCGGAGCAGCGGCGGGAGGAGTTCGCGATGCTGCGGGCGCGCGGTGCGTCTCGGCGGCAGCTGGGCGCCACCGCGCTGAAGGCCAGCGCCATCGCGGCGCTGCCCGGAGCGGCGATCGGCATCGGAGTGGCCGTGGCCCTGACACCCGGTGCCGACACGCCAATCGCCTGGTGGCTCGCCGGGCTCACGGTCCTGGCCGCGCTGGCCGGACCGGTGCTCATCACTGCCCGCCAGCACCGCAGTTATGTGGGTACTGCCCGGCCAGACCGGCCTGCGAGCCGGATGTCGGCAATCAGGCGGCTGGTGGCAGAGAGTGCGCTCATACTCGTGTGCATCGGCTCCCTGATCGTGCTTCGTGAACAGGTCACTGGCCGTCACGACGACCTAGTTGCTAGCGCCGCGCCGGTTCTGGCCGCCGTTCCGGTCGCGATCATCATGCTCCGGCTCTATCCCGCGGTCGTGCGGACGCTACTGCGCCTGGCCACACGCCGCCGCGGGGTCGTCGGCTTCCTCGGGCTAGCCAGGTCGGCGCGGCTTGCCGCGTCGGCGGTGCTGCCTGCGTTCTCGATGGTGCTTGCGCTGTCACTGGTGTCGTTCGCCGGAATGGTCCGTGCAGCGGTGATCCGCGGTGAGGTCGCGCAGTCCTGGCAGGCCGTGGGTGCGGATGCAGTCGTCAGCACCGCGCCGGCCGCGTTGTCACTCGCGCAGCAGCAGGCGGTCGCCGCGGTGCCAGGCGCTCAGGCCACCGCGCCGGTCGCGGAGACGATCGCGTCCTACGGCTTGTCAGGCAACGGGCTGATGGTGCTGATCGCCAATCCCAGACGGTACGCCGCACTGCTGGCGCACACTCCGTTCGGCCGGCCACCTGCCAGCTTTGCGGACTGGCGCGGCCCTGCCTCCCTGAGCACCGCTTCCTCCGCGAGCAGCACGGGCCGGGCCGGGCGGGCCATCCCGGTCCTGGCGTCGCCGGGCTTGGCTGCCCAGTTCGGTGGCCGAGCTGCCACAGTCGAGGTGGCTGGCCGCCGTGTCACCGTGCGGATCGTCGGCACCGGGCCCACCATGTCGCAGGATGAGGAGATCACCAGCTCCACCGTGGCCGGCGACCTGGTACTGCCGGCCTCCGCGCTCGGCGCGTACGCTCCCGTGCCCGACGCGATGCTGGTTGCCGGACCGGACCTGGACGACCACGCACTGACGAGCCTGGTCGCAAGGTGGCGCGGTCAGGGCGGCTCCCTGATGCTGCGGTCGAGCGTGCTTGCCGGGCTCGAGAGCGCTCCCGTGCAACAAGACACCTACATCGAGTTGCTGCTCGGCGGCATCGCCGCTGCCATCGGCTGCCTGCTCGTCCTGCTGCTTGTCCTGCTGCTGTCGGCGCAGTCCAGGCAGCTGACTGTGGCGAGAACCGCCACCATGGGGCTGTCGATGGCACAGGGCCGATGGCTGACGCTGGTTGAATCGACGCCGCAACTCGTGGCCGTGCTGATCGGGGGGCTAATCTGCGCGCTCGGACTCGCGCCGCTGGTCGGCCCGGCTCTCGACCTGGCGGCATTCACCGGATCGGCTACGCCGGTCCCGGTCCGCATCGAGCCGGCTTGGCTTGCGGTCACCGCGATCGGGCTGCTTGTCCTGGCGATGGCGACGGTGTCCATCCAGACGATGCTGACCGACCGCGAGGTACCGCGTTCCCTCCGGATCGGAGGGTGAGGCAGAGGTGAGGAGATGCGCATGACATCGCCATCGGAAGGTAGAGTGCCGGCCGCGGGCGGGATCGCCGAGCTGGGGGCGGAGGCGCAGCGGGCGAAGACGTCATATGGCGAGGGCGCGCTGGTCGTCTGCGACCAGGTGGTGCGCATCTATACCGGTGAGGGGATCGAGGTGCAGGCACTGCAAGGCCTGGACCTGCTGATCGATCAGGGCGAGCTTGTTGCCATGGTGGGGACGTCAGGCAGCGGCAAGTCGACACTGATGAACATCCTGGCCGGGCTGGACACGCCGACAGCGGGCCGGGTGCGGGTGGCCGGACTCGATGTCGGTTTGCTGACCGCGAAGGAGCGCCTTATCTACCGGCGGCAGCAGGTTGGCTTCGTGTGGCAGCAGACATCCCGCAACCTGCTGCCGTACCTGACCGCCAAGCAGAACGTCATGACCCCGATGCGCTTCAACGGCTACCGGCGGCGGCGGCAGGACGCGCGGGCGATGGAGCTGCTGAGCGTGCTCGGCGTGGCGCACTGCGCTGACCGGGTGCCGTCGCGGATGTCCGGCGGGGAGCAGCAACGGGCGGCGATCGCGACCGCGCTGGCGAACGACCCGAAGGTGCTGCTGGCCGACGAGCCAACCGGGGAACTAGACAGCCGGACGGCGCAGGACGTGTTTCAGGCGCTGCAGACCGCCAATGCGGAGCTCGGCGCAACTGTGCTGGTAGTGACGCACGATCCTGCGGTGTCGCATCAGGTGCAGCGGACCGTGGCGATCAGGGATGGCCGCACGAGCAGTGAGACGCTGCGCCACGACGCGGCGGATGAGCTCGGTAACACCGTGCGGCACACGGTGGAGTACGCGGTACTCGACCGGGCGGGCCGGGTCCAGCTGCCCCGGGAGATGACCGAGGAGCATCAGATGCGTGACAGGGTGGTGCTGCGGTCCCTGGACGACCACATCGGCGTCTGGCCGGACCGGCCCGCCAGTGCAGATTCCACGGAGGCAGGAACGGGGAGAGCCAGTGACTGAGGCAGCCGGAATCCGGCCGTCAGAGGTGACCCTCGACGACGAATCGGCCATGGTCCTGGCGCGCGAGCTGACCCGCACATTCGGCCACGGCGGCATGGCCGTGCATGCCGTGCGCGGTGTCTCGTTCACGATCAGGCGCGGTCAGCTGGTCGCGCTGACCGGCCGCTCCGGGTCCGGCAAGACGACCCTGCTCAACATGGTGGGCGGCCTGGATGCCCCCACCAGTGGCGAGGTGTACGTCGGCGGTCGCAACATCGCCGCGATGACTGCCAGGGAGCGCACCATGCTGCGACGCAGCACGGTGTCGTTCATCTTCCAGTCGTTCGGGCTGATCCCGATGCTGACCGCGGCGGAGAACGTAGGCATTCCGCTCCGCATCAACGGCACGCCCAGCGCCGAGCGGGACGAACGAGTCCGGCTGCTGCTGGCGGTCGTCGGCCTGGACGGCCATGCGCACCAGCGGCCTAACGAGCTGTCCGGCGGCCAGCAGCAGCGGGTGGCCATCGCCCGGGCGCTGGCCGTCGAGCCTGAGCTGCTCATTGCCGACGAGCCGACCGGGCAGCTGGACTCGGAGACCGGGCGGCAGATCATGCGGCTGCTGCGCACCGTCGTGGGTGGCGAGAAGATCACGGCGCTGGTGGCCACGCACGATCCGGCGCTGCACAACATGGCCGACGAGGTGCTGTCGCTCGAGGACGGCCAGCTGGTCGCCAGCTAGCGTCGCGGATCAGAACTAAGGGCCGACGAACTCGTCGAGCTCACATCATGCGGATGAGCACGTGTACTGGCCCGCCAGGCTGTTATGCAGCTAATCGGGGTCTGGACTGGGCGAGGCGTCAGCCCAGGCGGCCACCGAAACTAATCTCATTGCCTTCGGCGTCCCGGTAGATCACCTTGGTCGCGCCACTGTCGTAAGCTTCGCGCTTGGCGGGCTGGATCCCCCGCAAGGCGAGCTTGGCGACCCGGTCCTCGAGATCGTCGACGAACGACAACACCAGGGCGTTCCCCGCCCGCTCGGGCTCCTGCACGATATAGATGTACCGGTGCTCGGCTACCTCCCATACCGCCTCGGTGTCGTTAGGCAGGAACGAGGGCGGCCGGCCGAAGAACTGCTCGTACCAAGGCAATGCCGTGGCGTAGTCGGTGACGGGGATGCCAGCGAAGAAGTCCAGCGTCATCTCGTCCTCCGGGTGTCGTCGCCGTGTCGCCAAGCACTGACCTGAGCAGCGCGCGGATTAGTGTGCACATCCACTCATCCTGACCCGCAAACCTGCCGGTCAGCGACCCGCACGTCCCAGGGGTCTCCGAGCGTGCCACAAGTCAGGTTAGGAGCGACCAACGGCCAGTCACGAGCCGGGATCGTGGCGCGCATGATTGCGTGTTCGGCGCGCCGGCGAACGGTCGCGGTCAGAGCACCCGCAGGCCTCACTGTGAGCGGCGGCGGCCGAACCGTCCCGCCTGGCAAAACACTTGGAGCTGACTGACGCGTCTGGGCCGGACAGTGAAAGTCTGCGG
>DATMMA010000512.1:0-10845 GCA_035570295.1 Streptosporangiaceae bacterium | reverse complement strand
CCGAGATCAGCGACGCAACGGTCGCCGCCTCGGCCGGGACCGGTGGGACCGCGATTGCGGACGCCGCGGCGATTGCGAGAATCCTGGCGGCGGAATACGCCCCCACTGCCCGCACAGCTACCGACGACGCCCTCGCCAATGGTGGGAACGCCAACAGTGAGCACACTGGCTCGGTCCACGGAGCCAGTGCGTCCGGTGCCGACACAACCGTCGACGGTGCCGTCGCAGACGCCGCCGTCGCCGACGCCGCCGTCGCCGGTCCGCCCGCCGCCAGCGCGACGACCGAGGCACCCGCAACTGACGGCACCCTCGCCGACGATTCCGCGGCTGACGATGCTCTCGGCGGTCCGCCCGCCGAGTGCGACCCCGCTGATGACGTCCCGGCCGTCAGTTCGGCTGCCGACGATTCCGCGGCTGACGATGCCGTCGCCGGCGGTTCCCAGGCTGCCGAGGCTCTCGACGGCTTCCAGGAACTGACACCCTCCAGCTTTGGAGAGGATGAAAGCCGCATAACAGACGCAGAACCTGACCAAACCCGGAGGGTGCAGGTACCGTCAGTCCCGGCTGATGGTTCCTCCGCGAACATTGCCGCGAACGAAGCGCCGGATGACGGCGCAGAAGGCGGGATGGTAGCGGCAGGCCATGTCGCAACCGCCGCCGATGAGGGCATCTCCGGCCTCCGCGGCGAATTCGAGCGCCGGCTGCCCGCGCATCCGCTCATTGCCGCCGCGGCGGGTCAGCCGGAGGTATCGGCGGAGCGCGCCACGGACACGCCGGCCGCGGTCACGCCGGCCGCGGTCACGCCGGCCGCGGAAATACCAGGGCAGCGGGAGCCGTCGGCGGCTGAGCAGTCACCAGCAGAACCAGCCGCCGACCAGACCGCAGCAGAACCAGCCGCAGCAGAAAGGCCCGCAGCGGAACCAGCCGCCGACCAGGCCGCAACAAAACCGGCCGCGGAGCAAACCGCTGCAGAACCAGCCGCAGCAGAGCGGGCCGATGCGTTCGCTGCCGGTGAATGTGGATTTACTGCTGCTATAGGCGCAGAAAACTCACATCCATCAAGATCATCTGGGACGGGTGGCGCAGAGCAGGATGCTGGGCCGGGCTCGACGGCGGTTCGAGAGGCACCTGCCCGCAGTGGCAGGCGGCAGGCACCGGCGCCAGTCGCGGGTGACGTGGCCGGAGACGAAATCGCCGTGCCGTCCAGCCGCGAGATCACGCCCGAAGCCGGACTCGGATCGTGGACGCGCTGCTTCGCGGCAGGACTGCGCCCGGTTCGGCGCCCGTTCACCCATAGCGCCCCCCGGCCCTGGCGCACTTACGCCGCGGCAACCAGCCCGATCCTGACCAACCTCAGCGGTTCGTTCGCGGCCGATCCGGCCGCCGGCCGAACGCTTGCGGTCGTAGAGGACCCGTCCGACGAGCGCTCCTGCGCTGCCGCCATCGAGGCCGCGACGGATGCGATCACGACAGGCGAGCTCGTCGTGCTGACGACCAGCAGTGGCTTCACCGGATTCTTCGCGAGTCTGCACGCCGAGCACCCGTCGATCGGCATCACGATGCTGCGTTTGCAGGGCGAGGCGGTAAGCCCCGACTTGCTGATGCAGCTGGCGACCGCCCAGCGCGGCGTGTTCCGCGAGCTGGTACTCGGGCCCGCAGATGCTGTCAGCGAGCCCGTCCTGACCGAGGTAGATCTGCCCGGCGGCGGTGACGTCGTGCTCGGCTCCGAGGACGTCATCATGATCACCCGGGCCACGAAGGGCGCAGGTCTCGCGCTAGCGCAGGTCGTCGCCTGCTGCGGCGGCGGAGTGGCGGTAATCGGCAGGGCAGGCGAGCACGACGACAGCGAACTGATTGCGGGCTTTGAAGACCTGCGCTCGGCCGGAGCCCGCGTCGGCTACGAGATCATCGACCTGGATGACCCGGCGGGCGTAATCGCGGCGATAGAGCGGATCGAGGACCGGCTCGGACCGGTCACCGCGATCGCGCACGCGGCTGGCCTGGACGACCCGGTGGCGGTGCATGAGATAGCCGAAGCGGAAGCAATCGCCCGCGTGTGCGACGAGGCCGCCATCCTCGATTTGCTGGCAGGCTCCGTCAGGGCACGGCAGCTCAAGCTGATCATCTCGGTCGGGACTGTGGCCAGCCGCTACGGCCTCGCCGGAGCGAGCCTGCATTCGCTGAGCAGTGCTGCGCTTGCCGGCGGGGCCGCAGAGCTCGCCGCCGCCGGCGTCGGCTGTCGAGCGTTGCACCTGGACCTGGCGGCCTGGTCCGATACTGGCCTGGGCGAACGCCCGGAGCTGGCCGAAGAGCTAGCCGCAGCTGACACAGATGTGCTCGACCTCGGAGTCGCTAGCAGGCTGTTGCTCAAGGTCACGTCGACCGCGGGTCTGCCCCGCAACCTGGCGATCCACGGCCGGGTCGGCGGCCTGCCAGCCGCGCCAGCACCGGTCATCACGCGCGCCGAGCTGGCTGCAGCGGGGCTGGCGGACGGCGCCGCGTTCCTGCGAGAAGTCAACATGAACTATCCGGGTGCCGAACTCGTCTGCTCAGCCGGGCTGTCCCTGGCCAGCGATCCTTACCTGGCCGATTACCGGATCGACGGGATGCCCGTGCTGCCACCAGTACTTGCACTCGAGGCGCTGGCGCAGGCCGCATCGGTGCTAGCTGGCCAGCCGCTCCGGCGGCTAGCCAAGGTGACGCTAGAGTCGCCGGTGCTCATCCCGACCAGCAGGGAAGCTGCGCTGCGCGTCTACGCCCTTCGGGACGGCGACAAGATCGTCGCCGCGCTGCGATGCGCGGACAGCTCGTACCTGGTCGATCACGCGAGGGCGGAGTTCAGCTGCGCAGCCGAGCCGGACGAGATGCCGCCGGCCTCCACAGCAGCCGACGCGTTCGCCTTGGAGCAGCTGGGCGCGGGCCCATCGGGCCTGGTTGATGGTGCGGAGCTGTACGGGCCTATCTGCTTCCAGTCTGGCCGGTTCCGCAGGATCGCGCTGCTGCCCGAGATCACCGCCAGGTCCGGCCGCGCGCTGGCCCGCGGCGGGGACGAGCAGCCCTGGTTCTCGGCCGGCAGCCCGTTCGCGAGGGCCAGCTTCCTGCTCGGTAGCCCCGGCCTGAACGACGCCGCCCTGCAAGTACTACAGGCCTGCGTGCCGCACCGCAGAGTTCGCCCGGCGAGCTGTGAGTCCGTGCAACTCACCGATCCCAGCGCTGTCGGGCCAGTCGAGATCCGGGCCAGCGCAGAGCCGGCGCCCGCGCTGCCAGGCGATGCCGTCGTTCCGAGCCAGGCCGTCGTTCCGAGCCAGGCCGTCGTTCCCAGCCAAGCAGGCGCGCCCGCAAGGGAGATGGCGCACGACCGCATGACGGCAGGAGACACGGCGATACTGGAAGTCGCCGACCTACGGCCAACGGTACGCAGGTCACGCCGCGGCAGGCGCCGCCACCAGCCGGGCGAAGACGCCGGCGCCGCGGCCGGCGCGTTTGCCGCTGCGGACGCCCGAGCTGCGAACGGCGCTGAACCAACCGACGGCGCTGAACCAACCGACGGCCTGGCGACTGCCGACGGCCCGGCGGCGGCTGACAGTCTGGAGACTGCCGACGGCGCGGCGAGCGCTGCGGCCACGCGGGTCCAGATAGCGTCGCCAGCCGAGCAGGCACAGGTAGCGAACGGTCAGGAAGCGCACGTTCCCGTCGCGCAACTCTGGAACGTGGAAGCAGTCGACGCCGACGGGAATGTGCTCGCCGCCTGGCGCGGCGTCAGGCTCCGTGACTCCGGCCCGCTGCCACGTAACGCCGCGTGGCCGCCGACGCTGCTGTCGGTCTTCCTCGAGCGGCGCGCTGCGGACCTCGGTCTCGACGATGGCTTGCGCGTCACGGTCAGTTGCGGGCACCCGGACGGTCCGCTGCCGGAACTGCTCACCACCGTGCCGCAGCCGGCGGCACCCGCTGACGGCCGGCAGCCTGCCGAGGGCCGGCATGCCGGGCCTGAGCGCCGCACGGTGCACACTGTCAGCGCGGCTGGCTCAGGCGCGCTCGCTGGCTTCAGCCTGATGCTGCGCGCACCGGTACCGGTGGCGTGCGGCTGGGTCGCCGTCGAGCAAGCGAACCGGCACCACGAGCCAGCCGCTGGCATGGCTGCCGCGTACGCTCAGCTGCGCGCGGAGCTGGCCGAACCGCCGTCGACGCTTGCGGCGCGCCTGGCGGCTGCAGCCGCCGCACTGCAGATGGAGGGCCTCGCAGCGGATCGCTCCAACGGCCGTCAGCTGACCGTAACCCGGACGACCAACGACGGCTGGGTCGTCTTCGCCCTCGACCGGGCGCTCGTCGCATGCGCCGTAGTCGAGCTGAGCGGTGTCTCCGCACCCGTGGCCATAGCGATGTTGACCAGGCAATACGCGCACGCGCGGAGCACGGCACGGGACGGGGTGCGGCTCGCGGTCCGGTGACCGGCCGGTGACGGGCCGCCGTCGGGTAACCTTCCGCGCGCAGTCGGCGCTGCGCGGAAGGTTTCCTTGCGACCGCAACGCCCGGCTGCGCACTGATGACGGGACTTAGGCGGACCTGTCACACTAGGGCTAGAACGAGGTTCTAGTCGAAGGCGGCCGTTATGACCACACCCGCTGCCAGCTCCGTCGCCGGCATTGACCTGTCGCTGATGGAGTTCTGGAGCCAGCCGCTCGAAGACCGGCATGCCGACTTCGCCAAGCTCCGCGCGCTCGGCAAGCCGCAGCACTTCCTAGTGGCGGAGGGACCGTTCACCACGCCCGGCGATAGCTATTACGCCTTCGTCTCGCACGCTGACGTGTCCGCGGCGAGCCGCCAGCCGGAGCTGTTCTCCTCCGCCCGCGGCGCGACGAGCGTCGAGGACCTGCCCGCCGAGTTCAACGAGTACTTCGGATCCATGATCAACATGGACGATCCGCGGCACGCGCGGCTCCGCCGGATCGTGTCCCGCGCGTTCACCCCCAAGATGATCAAGAAATTCGAAGAGGATGTGCAGCGCACCGCGGCGGGCATCGTCGACGATCTGCTGGAAACGGGCCCTTGCGACTTCGTCCAGCATGTCTCCGCGCGGCTACCGCTGAAGATCATCTGCGAGATGATGGGCATCGGGGACGAGCACTACGACATGGTCATGCGCAACACCAACATCATCTTGTCCGGAGCTGATCCGGAGTTCATCAGCGAGAACATGGACGAGGCCGTTACCCAGCTGCTGACGGCCGGCAAGGACCTCGCCGACCTGGTCACGGAGATCGCTGCGGATCGCGCCGAGCATCCCCGCGACGATGTCATCACCGCGCTCGCCTCTGCCAATATCGACGGTGAGCAGCTCACGCCAGCCGAGCTCGGCTCGTTCTTCATCCTGCTCGTGGTCGCCGGGAACGAGACGACCAGGACAGCGATCTCGCATGCGCTGAACCTGCTGACAGACCATCGGGACCAGCGCGAACTGCTGGTGGCTGACCTCGAGGCCCGGCTTCCCGGCGCGGTCGATGAGATCGTGCGTTACGCCTCCCCCGTCATCTTCATGCGCCGGTCGGTGACCAGGGACTGCACGCTGAACGGGCACGACTACCGCGAAGGCGAGAAGGCCGTGTTGTTCTACTGGGCGGCGAACCGGGATGAGTCGGTGTTCGCCGATCCCGGCCGCTTCGACATCACCCGTTCACCCAACCCGCACGTCGGGTTCGGAGCGGCCGGACCGCACTTCTGCCTCGGCGCGCACCTAGCCAAGCGGGAGATCACCGCGATGCTGCGCGAGTTGCTCACGCGCGTGCCCAGCATCCGCGCGACCGGCGAACCAGACCGGCTGCTGTCGTCCTTCATCAATGGCATCAAGCACTTGCCGTGTGAGTTTGACTGAGAGCTGGCTCGCACTTGGCGAGCCATTGGCGCGCACGGCTGAGGCGCCGATATGAGCCGTTTCCGCCTGCCGAATCCACCCCCGCGGGCACGTCGCGGGCTGCGATAAGTCGCGCCAGATAAAAGTAGTTCATTGGCTCCCTACGCAATCTTCTAACTAGCTGTAATCGCGTCGGGACTCCGTGTATAACTGGAGTCCCACGCGGCGCTGAGGGGCCCGGCTAGCACGGGACGGGGGAAGGCGCGGCGCGGGAAATGGGGAGCCGTAAGTCGCGGAGGGGGACCTTCGTCTGGGGGCCGTTCGATCCCCGGCGGGATCGCCCGGCTGCTTGCCGCCCGGCGTGGGCCCTGGCGGCACGTAGCAAACGAAGGTAGCGGCGAACGGCGGAGTCCTTCGCCCGGTGGGCGGCGCCACCCGGGGGCGTGGCGCCTCCCACAGGCGAAGGCTGCCCGGCCCGGCGGAACAGCCCAGCTGGCTGTTCCGCCGGCCGCCAGGCGGACCTTGCGGCCATCCGCAACGGCGTGAGTTACCTAGTGACGCCCGTCTTGCCCTGGGCTGGCTCCCGCCTCGCTCCGAATCAGTGCAGGCGCTCAGCCCAGCGCGCTGATCTGCTCGGCCAGGGCGAAGTCTTTGCTCGTCAGGCCGCCCGCCGAGTGCGTCGACAGGGTGAGCGTTACCTTGTTCCATGAGATTTCGATGTCGGGGTGGTGACTGGCAGCCTCGGCAAGGTAAGCGATCGCTCCGACGTACAGCATCGCGGCCTTGAAGTCCGCCAGCTTCGCGACGCGCACGATGCTGTCGTCCTGACGCTCCCAGCTCGTAAGGCCGACGAGGCGTTCAGCTATCTGCTCCTCAGTCAGCAAGTCCATGCCCAGCCTCCCTGTGCCATAGCCCTGCTCGCAGGGCGGCCAGCGGCCAGTGCCGCGTCCGGGACAGCACGTACGTCCTGAATGCGAATCTCGGCTGACCCGCTGGCGTCATCTCCTACCGACATCACCGACGCTACTGCTGTCGTGCTGGTCCGTTCCAGCGGCAGCGGTCGTACTTGCCGCGGTCGTTAAGATGGACGGCTCACCAGGGCCGCCAGCTGGCGGGAAGGGCCGCAGCCGGTGCAAACAGCCGGCGGCCGGTAGGCTCCGTGGTCGTGACAGACTCAGCGCTCGCCGGCGGTCGGCCGGCCGTGCCCCGCCGTACCCCGCTGACCGCCGTCCATGAGCAGCTTGGCGCCAGCCTCACCGACTTCGCCGGCTGGCTGATGCCGCTGCGCTACGGCAGCGAGACCGCCGAGCATAATGCCGTGCGATCTGCGGCCGGCCTGTTCGACCTGTCCCACATGGGGGAATTCTCCGTCACTGGCAGCGGTGCCGCCGCCGCCCTCGATTACGCCCTCACCGGCGAGCCGTCGGCGCTCAAGCCAGGCCGGGCCAGGTACACCATGATCTGCGCCGAGGACGGCGGCGTTATCGACGACCTGATTGTCTACCGGCTCGCCGACGCCGAGTTCCTGATCGTCGCCAACGCGGCGAACACCGGCCCTGTCGGTGCCGCGCTCGCCGAGCGCGCGGCCGGCTTCGATGCCGCCGTCACCGACCGGACCGATGACTATGCGCTCATCGCCGTGCAGGGCCCGCGATCGGCAGCCATCCTTGCCCCGCTGACCAGCGTCAACCTGGCCGAGGTTAAGTATTACGCGAGCTACCCGGCGCAGGTCGCTGGCCGCGGCGTCTTGCTGGCCCGGACTGGGTACACCGGCGAGGACGGTTTCGAGATCTTCGCCGCGCCGAAGGACGCCGAGTACCTGTGGGCCGAGCTCAGCAAGGCCGGCGCAAGCAACGGGCTTATCCCGGCTGGCCTGGCCGCCCGCGATACCCTCCGGCTGGAGGCCGGGATGCCGCTGTACGGCAACGAGCTCGGCGCTGACATGACGCCGTTCGACGCCGGTCTCGGCCGGGTGGTCAAACTCGAGAAGCCCGGCGGGTTCGTCGGTCGCGACGCGCTGGCCCGGCGCGCGCAGGAGGCTCCGGCCAGGCAACTGGTCGGCCTGACCCTGCAGTCGCGTCGCGTACCGCGGCACGGGTACGCGGTGCTCTCCGGCGGCCAGCCGGCCGGCGTCGTGACGAGCGGCGCGCCGTCGCCCACCCTCGGCGTCCCGATAGCCATGGCATACGTCCGCCCCGACGTCGCCGCAGTCACCACCGACCCGACCACGGCGGGAACGGCAGACTTGGCGGTCGATGTCCGGGGCCGCGCTGAGCCGGCCACACTTGTGGAATTGCCGTTCTACCGGCGCCAGTCCTGAGCCAGGCCGGTGTCCGCAGATATATCCAGAAGGCGTTGTGAGAGAGGCCAAAATGACCGTTCCCAGCGAGCTCTACTACACGCCAGAGCACGAGTGGGTTGCCCTTAGCGGATCGAGCGCATCGGTCGGGATTACCGACCATGCCCAGCGCGCGCTCGGTGACGTTGTTTTCGTGTCGGTGCCCGCGGTCGGCGCCCGGGTGACCTCTGGCGAGCCATGCGGTGAGGTCGAGTCGACCAAGTCGGTCAGCGACCTCTATTCCCCCGTCGATGGCGAGGTCACCGAAGTCAACCCGGAGATCGACGACGACCCCGGCCTGGTCAACTCCGACCCGTACGGCGCGGGCTGGCTGTTCAAGGTGAAGCTGGACGAGACCGACGGCGATGTACCGCCGGGCCTGCTGTCGGCGAGCGAGTACACAGCGCTCACGCAGGAAGACGAGTGAGCCGTAGCGGCAGCCCGCACGACCTCGCCCGGCTCGAGGTTGCGACAGCGCACCTGGATGCACCGTTCGCGATCGTTGACATGGCAGCCTTCCGTGCAAACGCGGCCGCTATGGCCAGCCGGGCCCGCGGTAAGCCAATCCGGCTGGCCAGCAAGTCGGTCCGCTGCCGCTACCTCATCGAGCAGGTCCTGGCAACGGACGGCTTCCGCGGGATCCTCGCCTACACCCTGCCCGAGGCGCTCTGGCTGGCTGGCCATGGCACCAGCGATGACATCGTCGTCGCCTACCCGACGGCCGACCGCTCTGCGCTCGCCAGGCTGGCCGCCGACGCGGCCGCGGCAGCGGCGATCACGGTCATGGTGGACTGCACAGATCATCTCGACCTGATCGAGAAAGCAGCAGCCGAGATCGCCAACCCGCAAGCGGTCCGGGTCGCGATCGACATTGACGCAGGCTACCTGGCTTTCGGCGGCAGGTTTCGGGCCGGCGCGCGGCGGTCCCCGGTCCGCACGCCGGCCGATGCCGTCGCGCTCGCCAAGTCGATCATGGCTCGACCCAGCCTGCGGCTGGTCGGCATGATGGCCTACGAAGCCCAGATCGCCGGCGTTGGCGACAACCCGCCTGGGCGCCCCGTGTACGCCCGTGCCGTGCGCTTCATGCAGAGCAAGTCGGCGGCTGAACTGGCCGCCCGGCGCTCAGCCATCGTCGCGGCGATCCGTGCGCTGACCCCGCTGGAGTTCGTGAACGGCGGCGGCACCGGCTCACTGGAAAGCACGGCGGCCGAACCTGCCGTAACCGAGATCGGAGCCGGCTCCGGCCTTTATCACCCGACGTTGTTCGACGCCTACCGCGGCTTCACCGGGCGGCCGGCCGCGATGTTTGCCCTGCCAGTCGTCCGCCGGCCAGGAGCCGGGGTCGTCACGGCACTCGGCGGCGGCTACCCCGCGTCCGGTCCTGGAGCGCCCAGCCGGGTGCCGTCGCCCTACCTGCCGGGTGGCTTGCGGCTGGACCGCGAGGAAGGTGCCGGAGAGGTACAGACTCCGCTGCTCGGCGCCGGGGCGGACAGCCTGAAGATCGGCGACCGGGTGTGGATGCGGCACGCCAAGGCCGGGGAGCTGTGCGAGCGGTTTACCGAGCTTCACCTGATCGACGGTTCGGCGATTGCCGCGACCGTGCCCACCTACCGGGGCGAGGGTCAGGCCTTCCTGTAGCGGCGCGAGCAGCTAGCGGTCCCGGCGATGCCGCGCCCACATGCGCAGGATCGCGAGCCCGATAACGGCGACGCCGACTGCGGCGGCGCCCATCTGGACCTCCGGCCTGGCTGCCTGCTCGGCCACCTTTGCTCGCAGCATGCGAACGTTCCCGGCGGGACTGACTCGCTCGGCCAGGCTGTCGATAGTCCGCGCGAGGTCCTCACGGGTCCGCTCGATTTGCGCGAGCAGAACATCCGGGTCACCCTTCGCGACGGCCACTGCACCGGTCACTTCGACCGCCCCGCCCGGTTCCGCCATGACACTTGGTCCCTTCTCCGCCACGGCCGCTCCGATAACGCCCGTGGCTTAGCTATTCAGTGTCCCAGGCAGCTTGCCAGGCCGCACGGCCGGCTGCCGGTTCGGCGTGTCGGATAACCGCCCGGTCAGTTCTCGCCACGGACTCGTGCAGGCGTCTCCAGACACATGGCGCAGACGGACGGCGGCCCCGGGCATCACGCCCGGGGCCGCCACCGTTGGTTACGCTGCGACCGCTAGCTTGAGCTGGCGACCGCGGACGCGGCCTTAATCAGCGCCCGGCAAGCGCCGATCTGCAGGATGGTTCCGAAGATCGGCTTGTCCTGGAATGCTGCATCCTCCAACTCGCCCTTGATCTGGCCGGCCAGATGGTCTCTGGTGACCTCAAGCGCGCGTAGCTGGCTGTCGACTGACGTGAAGGTGCTATCGCCTGAGCTCGTGCTCTCGATCGCATTGGTGGAAGCAACAAGGCTGGCTGCCCCGAATTCGCCGACGCTGGAGTTGAGCTGCTTGTAGCACTCACCGAGCGCGGTCACGCCCGGCTGGCTGAGCGCGTGGTTCGGCTTGGACAGGATCTGGGTGATGACCCGACCGTCGTGCTCGTAGTCGTCCTGCAGCCCGGTGAGGTACATCATGGTTGGCCTGATGTCGGTCTCGTCCGCCCATGGGCCGGGGAAGTGATAGTCAGCGGCGACCGTCTGGCCGCTGTTGGCACCCGCGGACG
>DATMMA010000511.1:0-10754 GCA_035570295.1 Streptosporangiaceae bacterium | reverse complement strand
TATCGGTTCGGGGCCGTACTGCTACCCCAACTGCCTGGCGATGGCCTTGGCCGACGGTACCGACCGACCTATAGCCGGCTGAGTGATGCCTTGGCTTTGGCGCTAGAGGAGATCACCGGTTAGCGTCAGCCAGGCCAGGAGGCGGCAGCCACCGCGAGGATCTCGCCGCGATCCTCGGCCAGCAGGAAGCCCGCTTTGATGGTGGCGTCCAGTGAGCGCTCGAACTGTGCCAGGTAATCCGCCTTGCCCCCTGGGTACAGCCGGGCCAGGTCCCCGGCATGCAGCGGCGCCGTCGTGCCGAACAGGAAGGCGAACAGCTCGCCCTGCTGGCCCGTTCCCGACAGGATCGCGACTGGAACGTCGGTCCACGGCGTCCTGATGCCGCCCGTGGCAATGCCGAGGTCGTCTCGCACGTAGTCGCGGCCGGCTGCGTTCAGCCGGGCCGCGGCCGGCGGGGTACCGCGTCCTGCCACCCAGGCGTCCAGGTGCTCGACCGCCGCACACTCGACATAATGGTGCTGCGGGCCGCTGTTGATCGGCGAGGCGGTCCGGCCCATCAGAATGTCCGTGGTCGGTCTCAGCAGTTCGGCGAGCCGCTCGGGCGGCAGGTTACCGTCGTCCTGTCCGCTGGCGAACAGCAGGTAGGTGTCGGCGTGCGCCGCGCCGGCCAGTTCCCAGTTGCGCAGCAAGTCACCGTCCGGCTGGTTCGCCAGCCCGCTGCCGAGCAGCGTCACGTCGGTCTCCGTCTGCAGCACGATCACGGGCACGCGCAGGTCAGCGCGGATCTGCTCGCCTGTGGTGCCGCCCGGCTGGAAGCCGGTGTCGAGCGCCGCGCCGGCGCTGGTCCGGCCGTGCACCAGGAAGCCGTCGTAGACCGCGGCCAGCGGGTCGACCGCGTTGACGTAGGTGACCAGGAACGCGCCGGACTGGGAGTGACCGCTGGCGAGCAGCCGCACCGGCCGGGTGCTTACCGGCGGCGGCAGCACGCCGCGCACCGCGTGCCCGGCTTGGCTGAAGATGTCGAACGACCATGCGTCACCGGGATGCGACAGCCCGGAATACCGGTCCGGATGCGCTTTCTTCAAGTGCATGCTCTCGACCAGGCCGCCGCCCTCGATCCCGGCCCGCTGCACTGACACGCCAGCCCATGCATGCCCGCGACGCAGCAGGTGGGTGTGCGTAAGCATCCAGTCCGGCGCGGCGTCGAGCCCGCCGGATACGTTGAGCCACTCGACGACGACAGTGCCGCTAAAGTCGTCCGGATTAGCTGGCTGGCGCACCAGCACCCGGGTGGTGAATGGCGCGGGATCGGCGCGCAGCACTGCCCACTGGCCGTCCGGCGCGCGCCCGGCTGCCAGCCGGTACGACTCGGCGGTGCCGCTGAGCAGGAACTCCTGCTCGGCGTAGCCAAGCGTGGCGAGATCATAGGCGCCAGCCGGGTCGGGGACGCGGCCGGGCATCAGCTGCAGGGATGCGGTCATCGGTCAGGCGGCCGACTTCTCCAGGATGTGCACCGCGCACGCGCTCCCGAGGCCGATCACGTGTGTCAGCCCGACCTTCGCGCCCTCGATCTGCCGGTCGCCTGCCTCACCGCGCAAGTGCGTCGACACCTCGTAAATGTTGGCAATGCCGGTCGCGCCCAGCGGATGCCCCTTGGACAGCAGGCCACCGGACACGTTGACCGGGATCTCACCGTCGCGCCACGGCCCGCGCCTGTCGATCCATTCGCCGGCCCCGCCCTCGGCGCACAGCCGCAGGTTGTCGTAGTGCCGCAGTTCCGCCGTGGCGAAACAGTCGTGCAGCTCCACCAGGTCGAGGTCCTCCGGCCCGACGCCTGCCTGCTCGTAGGCCTTGTCGGCGGCCTCGCGGGTCAGTGTGTTCACGTCGAACTGGACCGAGCCGCCGTCGACATAGGGGTCGCTCGTCATGACCGATGCCGACACCTTGACCGCGCGCCGGCGGATCACGCCGGGCATCGACTTCAGCCGCTCACCGCTGCATAGCACGGCGGCGGCGGCGCCGTCCCCGGTCGGGCAGCACATCAGCAGCGTGTTCGGGTAGGCGATCATCTCGGCGGACATGACTTCGTCGAGGGAGAACGCCTTCTGGTACTGGGCCAGCGGATTCAGCGTCGAGTGTGCGTGGTTCTTCTCGGCCACCTTGGCGAACTGCTCAAAGCCCACGCCGTCGTGCTGGTAGGCGTACTCCATGCCGGACTGCGCGAACGTGCCCGGCATCAAGCTCGTGCCGAGGATGCCCTCGACCGGCCCGACAGCCCCGTACCGGCCGGCCGGCTGATACGGCTTGTCCTTACTGGCCGGGTGCGCCCCGAGCAGGCCGAGTTTGCCCATCTGCTCCAGGCCGACCGCCAGGCCGATGCTGGCCTCGCCCGCCTTGATCGCCATCGCCGCAACCCGGAAGGCGGTCGCGCCGGTAGCGCAAGCATTCGTCACGTTGTAGACCGGTATGCCGGTCTGCCCGATCTGCTTCTGCAGCCGCTGGCCAATCCCGTTCGTGTCGTACAGGCAGCCGGCCGCGAGGATGTCCGCGTCGAAGATGGTCAGGCCGGCGTCGGCGAGCGCAGCTGTCGCAGCCTCGCTGCCGAGGTCGATCAGGTCCTTGTCCTTGTAGCGCATGAACTTGGTCATCGCCACGCCGATGATCCACAGCGAGTCGGGCATCTGACCTCCTGAAACGCGGCAACCGCCAAATCCGGGACGCTAATCTGCCGGTTTTGCCGAGTCTAACTTTCACGCCGCGGCCAACACTAGATCAGCACGCTGTGGCGAGCGCGGCTTACTGTGCCAGGGGACCGGTGCGTGCGGTGACGGGCCGGAACAGCGTCTCCTGCGCGATGCCTGCCGCGAGAACTCCGTCCCGGCTGAAGATGCGGCCGGTGTACATTCCGCGGCCACCGGAGGTGGACTCAGGCTGCAGGTCCATCAGCACCCAGTCGTCGACCGCCGCCTTCCGGAAGAACCAGACAGAGTGATCGATGCTGGTCAGCGGGCCGGAGATAGTGATGCCCGGCGTCGCCGCAAGCCCGGTGAACATGTCCGAGACGTAGGCCAGAGCGCACGCCCGCAGTGTGTCGTCGGCAAGTTCGTGCCGGGACCTGATCCACATCCGGGACGGCCATTGCTGATCAGGCTGGGGCTGCTGCGGCAGCCGGATCTCGACGCCGTGCATCCGGTGCCAGCGCTCGTCGTCCGGCAAGTCTGCCGGCTGCGCGACATCCGGCATCGCGTGAGCCTGATAGTCCGAGCCCTCCTCCGCAACGTGAAACGAGGCGGCCATGTTGAAGATGACCTTGCCGTTCTGCACCGCGATGACCCTGCGGTTGGAGTATGAGCCGCCGTCACGGTCCCGGTTAACGGTGAGCAGCACCCGCCGGGACGCGTCACCACGGCTGAGGAAGTAGCCATGCAGTGAGTGCGGATGCCGGCCCTCGGGGACTGTCGCCGCCGCGGCACGCAGCGCCTGCCCGGCCACCTGCCCGCCGAACAGCCCGGCCGGCTCCTGGCTCACGACAACGGAACGGAACAAGTCGTCCTCGATCCGCTCCAGCGTCAGCAACTCAGGCAGACTGGTCCCGGGGGTGCCGATAACCGGCTCGGCCAGACTCGCCATGCGCCATTGATATCACAGCGCTCCGTCGCTCCTCAGGTTCCAGACCAGCGGGGACGAGGCGTGCATAATCACGACATGGGCGCACTCGATGGTCGCGTAGCTGTCATCACCGGAGCGGGCCGCGGACTGGGTCGCGAGCACGCGCTGCTCTTCGCCGCAGAAGGCGCCAGGGTCGTCGTCAACGACGTGGGCGGCGGGCCGGATGGCTCGGGCAGCGATGCGTCGCCGGCGCAGCACGTTGCCGCAGAGATTCGCGAATCCGGCGGCCAGGCAGTGGCGAACACTGCCGACGTCACCACTGCGGAGGGGGCCGACGGCCTGATACGGCAGGCCATCGACGAGTTCGGAGCGCTGCATGTGCTCGTCAACAATGCGGGAATCCTGCGCGACCGCACGATCATCAACATGACCGACGCGGAGTGGGACGACGTCATCAGAGTGCACTTGCGCGGGCATTTCATGCCGACCCGTGCCGCAGCGCGTTACTGGCGCGAGCAGACCAAGGCGGGCGCCACCTTGCAGCCGTCGCTAATCAACACCACTTCGACCTCGGGCCTGTTCAACAACCCCGGCCAGGCTAACTACGGCGCGGCCAAGACCGGGATCGCGACGCTGACCATGATCGCGCAGCACGAGCTCGGCCGGTACGGGGTGAAGGCCAACGCGATCGCCCCGGCCGCCCGGACCCGTCTGACGCTGGCCACGCCCGGCATCTCCGACGCGATCCTGTCAGTGCCCGCGGAAGGCTTCGACCCGATGGACCCGGCGAACGTCTCGCCGTTCGTCGCCTACCTCGCGACCGCAGACTGCCCGATCCGGGGCCGGGTCTTCTTCGTGGCGGGCGGCGCGGTGCACTTGTTCCAGCCGTTCGCCCTGGTCGACAGCATCAGCAAGGACGGCACCTGGACGGTCGCTGAACTACAGGAGAAGGCCGCGCGGCTGGCAGACGTGCCGTTCGATCTCGGCCGCATCCCGCTCTGACCGACAGCTGTCAGGCCGGCTGGTAGCCGAAACTGACTGCCTCCGTGCCCTCTGCGTCAGTTCCGGTCGGGAACGTGGTCAGCTTCACCTTCATGCCGAGCGTCACGCTGGCCGGGTCTGGGTCGATGCCGACGATGTTGGCCTTCACCACGCCGCCGCCGTCCAGGTCGACGATGCCCGAGACGTAAGGCACGGTCACGTCCGGACTGGCCCGGTGGACGATCGTGAACGCCCGCAGCACGCCCTCGTTAGCTAGGGGCCGGGGCCGGAACCCGCAGCGTCCGCAGTTCGCGCATGCGTTGCGCCGGTCGAAGAACAGCGCGCCGCACGACTCGCATTCGTTCGCGACCAGGTGCGCATCATCGCCGAGGTTCAGGTAGCCGACGTATGGCACTTGTCCGGGCATAACCACAGGCTAGCTTCCGGCTGGCCCGCCCGCATCGTATGTCGTAGCGGGCTCGGTCGCATAGCGGGCCATAACCTGCTCGACGTCCTGCGGCCCCGGCGGAAGCCCGGACGCGGCCATGTCACGCAGGTCGCGGAAGTACTGCACGTACAGATCGGGCGTGAAGGTGTTGAGCAGCACGGCCGGCTGGTCGCTGGTGTTCGCGAATGTGTGCGGAGCGCCCGGCGGGACCATCACTAGCGTCCCCTGGACCGCCTCGTACGTCTGCTCACCCACGGTGAACTGCGCGGTGCCGGATACGACGTAGAAGCCTTCGTCGTGGCGTGCATGCCGGTGCTGGGGCGGCCCGGCCGTGTGCGGGGCGATAGTCAGTTCAGCGATGCCGAGGCGATGCGATGTAGTGCTGCCGTCTTCGAGGATGCGCAGGACGATCGGACCGGACAGGGCAAGCTCGCCCTGGCCGGGCCGCGTTATCGAGATAGCGGTCATGCTGTCACGCTCCCGGTCTCACAGCCGCGAGTGGCTGCTGCGAACTCGCGGACTACTGCCAGCAGCTCAGCGGGCGTTTCCAGCTGGGGGAGATGGCCGGCGGCGGTGATCAGCCGGAACTGCCCGCCGGGGATGGCCTCAGCGTAAGCCTTGCCGTGCTCGGGCGGCACCATGCGGTCGGCCGCGCCCCAGACGGCCAGCACCGGGATGCGAACGCCCGGCAGCCGGCCAAGCAGGGTGGGATCTGTCATTGTGGTGCCCGCGTACACCTGCAGCGCGGACCGGTTCGCGGCTTGCGTCGCCGCGCGCTCGGGGGACAACCCCGCCGGGTCGATCCGGAACGCCTCCGGATCGAAATAGCTGAGGTCGAAGACCTGGTCCAGGGTCAGCGAGAAGAAATCAGCGATCGGAGCCGCGTCGATCTGCAACCCTGCCGCATCTACCAGCACCGCCGAGGTGACCCGCCGGTCCGGCGCCGCGCTCTCGGCCAGCGCTAGCTCAGCCGCGATCCAGCCGCCGATCGAGTTGCCGATCACGCACACGTCGCTCAGGCCGAGATCACGAAGCAGCTGTCCGTAGACGGCCGCCAGCGAGGCGATACTGGCCAGGCGTTCTGGACGCGGCGTGCCATCGAAGCCGGGATGAACCGGAGTGATGACCCGCGCGGGCGCGGACGAGGACAGCAGCTCGGCGAAGCGAGTCACGGAGAAGGCGCCGGCGCCGCCATGCAGAAGCAGCACCGGCTGGCCGCTGCCTTGGTCGGTGAAGGTGAGCGGAACGTGCAGGTCGCCCGCAGTCACGATTCTGGTCTCAGTGTTCACGTTCGCTCCTCAGGTTCGTCAGCTTCATGAGAGTTAACTCTCACGAAGCTGACGCTAGCGGAGACGAGAGTCTTATGCAAGTTAACTCTCATAACGAGTCCGAACTTGACTTATGCGGCCGTGCTGTCGAAACTGACGGGATGACCATCCAGGCTCCGGCCGGCCGGGAGAACCAGAAGCAGCGCACGAGGACGGCCATTATCGACGCGGCTCGCGAGATCATCCGGGGGAGCGCCGAAGTCACCATGCCCGCCGTTGCGAAGGCAGCGCTGGTTTCCGAGGCCACCGCGTATCGCTACTTTCCAGATCTTGTCTCCCTGCTCCGCGAGGCCATCGACGGGACGTTCCCGAGTCCGGCCGAGGCACTCGCTCCGGTCGAGGAGAGCGACGACCCGGTAGTGCGGATAGCGTTTGCCACTGAGCGCCTGCTCAGGCATGTGCAGATGTACCAGGGCGCGGTCCGGGCGGTGATCTCAGGCTCGATCGTCAGGAGCGACTCCGCAGCAATCCGGCCGGGACACCGCTTCGGCCTGATTGATCACGCGCTCGCCCCGCTTGATGCCACCCTCGGACGGCGGGATCCGGCGGCGCTGCGACAGCTCAAGCAGGATCTCGCCGTCATAGTCAGCGCAGAGGCGCTGTTCACCTTGACCGACTTGTGCGGGCTGTCACCAGACGACGCGGTTGCCAGCGCCATGCACACGGCCCGCACCATCACCGCTGCGGCGGTAGCCAGTAGCTAGCCGGTGTTCTGCAGGCCAGCTGACACGCCGTTGACGGTGAGCAGCAGAAATCGCAGCAGCGCTGCTCTCTCCTCCGGCTCCTCGGCGGCGCGCACCTCGGCGAGCGCACGCAACTGAAGGTGCGAGAGGGCGTCGACGTACGGATCGCGCAGAGCGACCGCACGGGACAGGACCGCCCGGCCCGCCAGTAGCCGGTCGTGCCCGGTGACCTCCAGCACCAGCTTCCTGGTCAGGTCGTATTCCGCCAGAACCTGAGCCGCTAGCCTGTCGTCGTTCCCGAGTGCGAGATACCGCTCCGCGATGCGGCGGTTGGTCTTCGCCAGGCTCATCTCAGCGTTGTCCAGCAGGACCTCGAGCAGCGGCCAGCCCGAGTAGGCGGCGCGGACCGCATCCAGCCCGCCTGGTCCGCTGATGGCGGCGGCCAGGCCGCTGCCGAGGCCATACCAGCCGGGCAGGTTGACCCTGGTCTGCGACCATGCGAATACCCAGGGGATCGCACGCAAGTCGGCCAGCTCGGCAGGAGCTGCCAGACCGCGGCGGGCCGGCCGGGAACCGAGCCGCATGGTGCCGATCTCGGCTAGCGGGCTCAGCCGGGCGAACCACTCCGCGAATCCGTCAGCCGTAACCAGCTCCCGGTACGCCGCCAGCGCGCCGGCTTCCAAAGCCTCCGTTACCGGGACGAACGCCGCGCCGGGCTCGGTGGCTGCGCCCGCCGACGCGAGCAGAACCGCCGAGGTGACCTGCTCAAGGTGCCGCTGGCCGATGACCGGATGCCCGTATCTGGCGAAAATGACCTCGCCCTGCTCGGTGACCTTGAACCGGCCGTCGACCGATCCAGGGGCCTGAGCGAGCACGGCTCGCCCGGCCGGCCCGCCGCCACGGCCGAGCGCGCCGCCGCGGCCGTGAAAGAGCACCAGCTTGATCCCGTGCTTGGCGGCCCAGCGCGTCAGGCGCAGTTGCACATCGAACAACCGGAAGGTAGCGCTGACCGTGCCGAGTTCCTTAGCAGAGTCGGAGTAGCCGAGCATCACCTCAAGCCGGCGGCCGGTTACGGCCAGCCGTTGCGCCACCGGCTCCAGCGCGATCATGCCGTCCAGGATCGTGATCGCGTTCGCCAGGTCGTCCCCGCTCTCGAACAGCGGCACCACGTCGAGCACCGGCGGCTGGCTGTCGCAGGCCAGCTCCGCGAGCTCGTACACCGCGGCGATGTCGGCTGCCGACGTAGTGAAGCTGACCACGTACCGGCGGCAGGCATCGGCACCGTGCCGCCGCTGGATCGCGGCCATGGCCGCGATCGTCGCCAGTACCTCCCGGGTCCGGGGCGACGGCTCCTGCCCGACGCGCAGCTCGCGCAGCGCTGCGGCATGCACTGCGCTGTGCTGGCGCACCTCAAGCTCAGCCAGGTGGAAGCCGAACGTCTCCGCCTGCCAGATCAGGTGCTGCAGCTCGCCGTAGGCCTGCCGGTCCGCGCCGGTCTCCGCCAGGGCGCGCTGGAGCAGGCGGAGTTCGGCGATGAACTCAGCAGCCGACGCATAGGCCAGCCCGCGCGGGTCCCTTTCGTCGTCCCTGCCGTGGTCGGCACTATCACGGACGGCATTGTCATCATCGTCGTCCAGCCTGCGCCGGGTCGCCTCCAGCCGGTGCGCGGTAGCGAGCAGGAAGGCACGGAACGGCTCGCCGGGCGACCTGGATACGAGCTCGTCGAGTAGCGCCGGGTGTGCGTCAGCCAGCACGGCGAGGGCGGCATCCAGCTCGGCGAGCGCGGTCCCGCCGCGGTCGTGTGCTGACTCCGCCAGCAGCACAGCGTCGATGGTCAGCGACCGGCCGATGCGAGTGGCCGCGTTCGCCAGCGCTCGCAGCACATGATCGGCCTGGATGCGGGCGGCCTGCTCGGTCACCGTCGCGGTGACGAACGGGTTCCCGTCCCTGTCGGCGCCGATCCAGCTGCCGAACCGCAGGAATGCGGGCGCCTGCGGCGCCGCGGCGCCCGACGACCCGCCCTGCAGCGCCCGGTCCAGCGACCGGTAGACGCTCGGCGCCAGGCGGAAGAGCGTCTCGTCGAAGATCGCGATGCCGGACCGTACTTCATCCAGCGGCTGCATCGCCTGGCTTCGCAGCGCCGAGGTGCGCCACAGCAGGTCGATCTCTTCCCGGAGGCGGCGCAGCGCCTCGCCATGGGCAGCCGCACCGAGGCGCGCGTCGTTCAGGTTGTCGAGCTGAGTGCCGATCCGGCGGAGCGCCTCGGTCACCGCCCGCCGTCGTGCTTCAGTCGGGTGCGCGGTCAGCACCGGATGTACCTCGAGCCTTCCGAGCAACGCGGCACGCTCGTCATCACCGACTGTGGCGCGGAGAGCGACCATCGTGGCGGCCAGCGACTCACGTACCGGCTCGGCGCTGGTGTCCCGGTCGCGCAGCGTGCGAATCCGCTGGTGTTCCTCGGCGAGGTTTGCCAGGTGGAAATAGACGGAGAAAGCCCGGGCGACTGCCTCGGCTCTGGCCAGCGGCCAGCTGGCGACCAGCGCTGCGATGTCATCGTCAGCGGCGGCGAACGCCGCGCCAGGGCGCCCGTCGGCGGCGTCGTGCTGGCGGGCGGCGATCACGCGGTGGCGGAGGTCCTCAACGTCGGCCAGCAGATCGGGCCCGTCAGACTCGGCGATCACCTGGCCGAGGATCTCGCCAAGTAGCCGGACATCCCGCCGCATGGCGGCCGGCACCCGCCGGGAAGCCGCGTTCCGGCTCTCGGTATTCGTGGCCACCCGCGCCAGCGTAATCGGTCGGCCTCAGCCGTCAGGCACTGCTCTGCGGGTCACAGGCGGCGCGCAGGCCCCTGATGTACTCCGCGACGCAGCGGTGACAGAGTGGACTGCACATGTCTTCCGGTGCAGTGACGCAGTCGCCCGGCCTGGCGGGCGCGGGGTCACCCGCACACTCGCCCGAGCAGCAAGGCGGGCCCTGGTGGCGGGTCTCGTGGTCAGTCCCCGCGGCAATGCGGGCTGTCCGCGCGACCATCGTGATCCCGTGCCTGTTCTTGCTCACGTTCAAGGTCATCGACGACGCGCAGATGACCTTGTTTGCCGTGTTCGGTGGTTTCGCGACGATCGTCGTTACCACGTTCGGCGGGTCGAGGCGGGACAAGGCGGTCGCGCACCTCGGTCTCGCGCTGGCGGGCAGCGCGGCGATCACCGTCGGCACGCTAGCCAGCGGCTCGGCGTGGCTTGCCATCGTCGTCACGCTCCCGGTTGCTTTCGCGATCTATTTCGCCGGGTCGGCCGGGCCAAACGCCGCTGCAGGCGTGACCGGGTGCTTGTTCGCCTGGGTTCTGCCGATCGCCTCGGCCGGCGGCAGCGCCGTGCTGCTATCCCGGCTCGAGGGCTGGTGGCTTGCATCAGCGGCCGGGACGCTTGCCGTGCTGGTGCTGTCGCCACGGTCGCCGGGCGACCGGCTGCGCTCGCAGGCCGCGACGCTGGCCGGCCTGCTGGCCCATCAGGTTGACGCTGCTGTGCACGGCGGCGAAGTGAACCCCGGCGCGACGAAGGCGGCCGCGCACGAGCTGATGAACGCTTTCGTGGCCACGCCGTACCGGCCAACCGGGCTCGCCGCGGCAGACCAGGGCCTGGCGAATCTCATCCACATCCTGGACTGGTGCACCACCCTGGTCGTGGACGCTTCGGACGGCCATCTGCA
>DATMMA010000510.1:0-2366 GCA_035570295.1 Streptosporangiaceae bacterium | reverse complement strand
GTCACCGCGAACTCTACGCCGGATGTCCGCAGCTGTCTCTCCGCATCCTCGCTGCCCCCGCTTGCTCGGCTGACATGCCGCAGCCGCGCGCCACGGGCATTGCGTCCAGACGCGACGACCGCCATGCCGGGCAAGGGCCGGACCTGACCTGCGTGGCGGTCTCAAGCGAGCAGGCGGACCCGCTTACCTGCTGGCCGCTCGAGGCGCCGCATTTCGCTGCCTGCAACCGGCACCGTGCCGGTCGACGCGTCGTCGGGGAACAAGGAAAGCTACCCGCTGTCACGCCGCGAGGACCGGCGTCTCAATCTCGTCATCCACGTGGCCGCCGCTCAGGCTGATCTGGTGCCGTCACAGCGGCATGCTGCGGCCAGGCCCGTATGCCACCGGCTCCACACGGTTCGCCGGGTGGCTCCAGGACGCCGCGGGCTCCAGCGGCTGCGCAGCTATTCCCGGGTCGCCGCTGTATGGCCGTCCCCTCACCCGACTGACGGCCCGCGAACCGGGCCGGTTGCCTCGCCCGTTGCCCGGTCAGATCCAGCCACCTGCTGTCCTGTTATCTGTTAGGCGCGAGCGCAAGAAGACGTGTAACGTCAGGGACGTTGCTCTGGACCCTGGCAGCTGCACGCGCGCGTCACCCGCGCCGTTGCGGCGCAGTGCCGGAGCATTTTCTCTTCGAGTCGGCACGCACGCGTCCAGTTGAGCTTGCCGCCCGAAGGAGCGATCGGTGCCTTCTCATACCGCTGACCAGTCTTCGTCTCGCATTGCCGCGGTCGCAGCCCCCGCGCTGGGGGCATCACCGGCAGCTGCCATGCCCGCGCTGCCGGGCCGTTCTGCGGACGGGAACGGCGACGGCCTCACCACGACGCCACGGCGCAACTCCCGGGCCGCCGCGACCGACCCGGATGGAGTGACCGGCAAGGCGCCCAGCGTCAGCGGCGCCTATCTCTACGGCTATGACTCCGCCGGGAACCCCACGCTCACTGACGCCGGCTACTACCGCTCCTCCGGCGGCAAGCTGCCGGACTGATTGCGGCCTCGGCCGCAAGTGCGGTCCGGTCTACCTAGACGAGCCCTCCTGGCTCCTCGTCCGGTGCGATCGGGGGCACGAAGAGCCGAGAGGGCAGCAAAGCGCCGGAGGCGCGCGAAGAACGGAGGGGCTTCTTCGTGCGTCTCCGGTTTGTGCTGACCGCAGATACCGCCGCCGAACTGCTGCCGCAGGTCCAGGCCGCTCCGGGGTCAGTTTCACCTGGCGACAAGTATGTTCGGCGCGCGGTTAGGCTCGGCCCGTTCATCGTGGCCGATCTCGCCAGTTTCCTGCGGTAGCCATTGCTCATTGGCTGTCGCAGATGGCTACGTGGATGATGTCGGGCTGCGAGATGTGCGTGTTTGCGCGCTCGGAAATGAATAATGCATAACAAGAGCGCGGGCGTGCGAGCTAGGGCAGCGCAAGTCTTGGCTGCGGCTCGCGCACGCCGCTGCCGCGCTGAGCCGATCAGTATCCGCAGAGCAGGGCCTGCAGGCGGCTCAGGGCGTGCTCTCCGATGAAGCTACGGAAACGAAGGGCACCGCTGGCGCGGCTTCCCCACCCACGGCAGGGGCCGCGCTCCGACTGCAAACAGGCCTTCAGCATCGAAGTCTGACGATCTTCAGGCTAGAGCCAGTCGATGACGGCCCCGCCGGAGCAGGCTTCCGCCGGGAACCTACGGCAGCGTAGGCTACGCTCAGGTAAGTTCAATCGCGTTGGTCCTGGACCCTGGTTGATGCGGAACAAGCTGTCCATATTTGACACCGCGACCGGCGAGCGAGGACCGCATGACAACGACGACGGACGCCACGCCGGCACCAGCCGACGATCTCACCTCAGCTAATGTGACCAGGCCGGAGATCATGCCGGAGCCGCGCCCCGCCTTTGAGCGCGTCCTGGTGGGCGTGTTCGTGGCCGTCCCCTTGCTCGCCCTGATCGCCGCAGTGCCGCTGGCGTGGGGCTGGGGCCTGGGCTGGCACGACGTCATCATCGCGATCTCGTTCTACTACATCGCCGGGCTCGGCGTCAGCGTGGGCCTGCACCGCTACTTCACTCACGGGTCATTCAAGGCGGTACGCGGGCTCAAGATCGCGCTGGCGGTCGCCGGGAGCCTGGCCATCGAGGGGCCGGTCATCACCTGGGTCGCCGATCATCGCAGGCACCACAAGTACAGCGACAAGGAAGGCGACCCGCACTCGCCGTGGCGCTTCGGGAACGACTGGAAGGCACTGGCGAAGGGGCTGGCGTACGCCCACGTCGGCTGGATGTTCGACGGCGACATCACGTCGGAGGAAAAGTTCTGCCCCGACTGGCTTGCGGACTCTGACGTCGTCAAGATCTC
>DATMMA010000509.1:0-3600 GCA_035570295.1 Streptosporangiaceae bacterium | reverse complement strand
ATCCGGGTTCCCGCGCGGATCCGGGTTCCCGCGCGGATCCGGGTTCCCGCGCGGATCCGGGGTCCCGTGCGGATCCAGCTTCCCGTCCGGATCCAGCTTCCCGTGCGGATCCAGCTTCCCGTCCGGATCCAGCTTCCCGCGCGGATCCTGGTTTCTATGCGGCTCCGGGGTCCCGTGCGGATCCAGTTCCCCATGCGGCTCCGGGGTCCCGTGCGGATCCAGTTCCCCATGCGACCGCGGCCGGTCGCGGTGCTGCGAGGGCGAGCAGACCCGTTCCCGGTCTGAATATCGGCGTTAGCTGCCTGCCGCGCGCCACGGGTCATAGTCGACCTCAAGCGGCTCTTGCGGCGGGCGCTCGGCCGCCGGGATGTGCCGCAAGTTGAGCCTGATCCTGGTCCAGGTGGAGGACCGGCCGCGCATCGAATCGACCAGGATGTCGGCCGGCTCGAGCAGCGCCGCCGCGTCCGGGTACCGCTGCTTCCAGCGGTCAAGGCCAGCCATCGCGTCAGCTTTGCTGGCCGCGCGGGCAATCTCGATCAGCGGCATCGACGAGCGGCGGCGGCCGGTCGGGCCGCTGGTCTTGCCGGGGGCTGGCTGCGCCGCGTCCGCTGTCGCGCTGGATGCGATGCTCGCCGGCGCGCGCCGTTTGCTTGGCTGCACCCGTGGCTGCTCGCCGGCCTGCTTTTCGAAATGCGGCGGCCACGGCGCGTCCGGCATGCCGGCCGCCTCATCCGCCGCGGCTAGTTCCAACAGCCGGTCGAGCGAGCCGACAGCCGTGTCGATGCCGTCGCCCGGGTCGCCGATCTCGGCGTACCGCTGCGGCACAGTGTCGATGGTGAACGCAGCCGGATCGCAGCCCGGCACCTCGTCCCAGCGCAGCGGCGTGGACACCCGGGCGTCGGGTGTGGGCCTCACCGAGTAAGCGGACGCGACTGTGCGGTCTTTGGCGTTCTGGTTGTAGTCCACGAAGACGCCGTGCCGCTCTTCTTTCCACCATCGCGAGGTGGCCTCGCCGGGCGCTCGGCGCTCGATCTCCCTGGCCAGCGCCACCGCCGCGCGGCGGACCTCCGTGAACGTCCAGCGTTGCTCGATTCGCGCGTACACGTGCATGCCGCGCGAGCCGGACGTCTTTGGCCAGCCAGTCAGGCCGGCGTCAGCAAGAACCTCCCTGGCTACCATCGCGACGTTGACGATCTGCGGCCATTCGATGCCGGGAACGGGGTCGAGATCGACGCGCAGTTCGTCTGGATGGTCGAGGTCGTCGGCGCGGATGGGATGCGGGTTGAGGTCGATGCAGCCCAGGTTGACGACCCAGGCGAGGCCGGCGGCGTCGGAGACGACGATTTCCTCGGCGGTCCGGCCGGAGGGGAAGCTGAGCACCACGCTGTCCAGCCAGGGCGGCCGGTTAGCCGGCGCGCGCTTTTGGAAGAACGCCTCACCCTCGGCGCCGTTGACGAAGCGCTTGAGCACCATCGGGCGGTCCGCAGCCCCGCGCAGTGCGCCGTCCGCCACGCTGAGGTAATAACGGACCAGGTCCAGCTTGGTGTGGCCGGTGCGCGGGAAGTAGACCTTGTCCGGATTAGAGACCGTCACCGTGCGGCCAGCGACTTCGATGGTCTCTTTGCGCTCGGCCATGCTGCCACGATAACCGCGTTCCGCCCGGCGGTCAGTGCGGTCGGCTGCGCGCGAGCGGGCGGAACGTGCTCGCGAGTTTGGCCGCCAACGTTGGCCCGTTCCCCGGAGGCGCCGGGCGGGCGGGTTCTGGCCCGCACGCCAGCGGTCAGTTCAGGCGCGGGGGGCCGGTCCGCCACGTTTCATGCGACCGTCGACCATGAATCAGGCATTTGCGGACCGGGGAAGCGCTGCGCTCGATCGGGCCGTCACACTTCATGGGTTTGGTAGTCACATATAAGACATAGCGGTCTCGGAAATGACTCAGACCCATGAAGTGTGATGGCGGTCGCATGAAACGTGGCGGCGGGTCCCACGAAGCGCGAGAGGGTTGCGGTCGACCCCGGAAGTGCTTCTACTCTGTCCTATGACCATCGATAGCAGTAGTCGGTCCGCGGTGGCGCAGCTTGAGGCGCTGGTCGGCTCGCTGCCGCCGGACTGCAAGCTGCCCTCCTACCGGGACCTGCAGCAGCGCTACCGGCTTAGCCCCGCCACGGTTCAGCGGATGCTCGCCGACCTGGCCCGGCGCGGGCTCCTGGTCACCAAGCCGGGCAGCGGCACGTTCACGGCGCCGCGGCGGGCCGCCCGGCCGCCGGCGGACCTGTCCTGGCAGACCTTGGCGCTCGGCAGCCGGGCTGGCCTCGGACCGGATCTGGAGTGGCTTGTCGACCCGCTGCCGCCGGATGCGATCGGGCTGGCCAGCGGCTTTCCCGATGACAGGCTGCAGCCGCTCGGCCTGCTGGCCGCGGCGGCATCGCGTGCGTCCCGGCGGCCGCAGGCGTGGGGCCGGCTGCCCGGCCAAGGCCTGCCGGACCTGCGAAGCTACCTTGCCGGCGAGGCAGGCGGCGGCCTTGCCGCGTCGAACGTGCTCATCACTTCTGGCGGTCAGTCGTCGCTGTCGGCTGTGTTCCGTCATCTGTGTGAGCCGGGCGATCCGCTGATCGTCGAGTCACCGACGTATGTGGGTGCGCTGGCGGCCGCACGGGCAGCCGGGCTGGTGCTGGTGCCGGTTCCTGGCGATGCCGACGGCGTACTGCCGGACGCACTGGCCAATGCCTTTGCCAGGACCGGCGCCCGGCTGGCGTACCTGCAGCCGCGCTATGCCAATCCGTCCGGCTCGCTACTAGCCCCGGAGCGCCGCGAGCCGGTGCTGACGGCGGTCGCGCGGGCAGGGGCGTTCCTGGTCGAAGACGACTGGATGCGTGATTTCGATCTAGGCGCGCCGTCGCCTCCGCCGCTGATCAGCGAGGACGACGAGGGGCACGTGCTCTACCTGCGCTCGGTGTCCAAGCCGATCGCGGCCGGGTTGCGAGTGTCCGGGCTTGCCGCGCGCGGGCCGGTGCTCGCCAGGCTGCGCCGCGGCCGGATCAGCGACGACTTGTTCGTCGCGCCGGTCCTCCAGCAGATCGCGGTCGACGTGCTGACAGCGCCGGGCTGGCCGCGGCATCTGGCCCATGTGCGACGTCAGTTGCGGGAGCGCCGGGATGCGCTCGTTACCGCAGTCGCGGAGCAGTTGCCATCGTGCCGCGTCGAGCTGATTCCGTCCGGCGGGGTGCACGTGTGGGTGCGGTTGCCTGAGCAGGTTAGCGACGAGGAGGTAACGGAGGCGGCGCTAGCGCGCGGGCTTGCGGTGTATCCGGGCCGGGCCTGTTTTCCCAGCGAGGCGCCGGGGCCGTACCTGAGGCTGAGCTATTCCGGCGAGGAGGCGCCTGCGCTGCGACGTGCGGTACGGATCCTGGCCGACGTCATCGAGCCCTAAGCTAAGTCCGCACAGTCTACAGTCAGCTCGACGGAAGCCGCTTCAGTGACTGTCTCGACGGTTTCTGGCAATGGCGTTCTGCGTGCTTCACGTACGGCAATGGCCGCGGTAGCTATGACCGCCAGCAAACCGCCGCCCACTTCGCTCCATGTCATCTGCTGATGAAGGAA
>DATMMA010000508.1:0-7473 GCA_035570295.1 Streptosporangiaceae bacterium | reverse complement strand
GGCGCAGGGCTATCCGGTGCGTTTCCTGACGGCATACCAGAGCACTCCGCTGATCGACAAGGCGGGCCTGGCTGCAGACTGGGCACACTGGTCAATCGTCAGCTTTGCCGTGTTCTACATTGTGCTGCTGCTACATCGTCGACACGACGGTCCACTCGACCAGGCCGTCACAGCAGAAGACCCAGCCGTGGCCTGAGCCCGATCGGCTGCAGTTAAGCTTTCGCGTCCGCCAGTGATCTGCATATAGCGACCACGCCTCGTGACCGTCTGTGCTGAGTCCGGCGTCCGCAGATTTGAGTAGCCCGGACGTTGCCCGTATCCCGCCACGGACGGGTGTTCATCTGGAGTTCTCCCTTTCTAGGGGTATTCGACCTAGTCCGTGTCGCTTCTGGAGCGCTTGGCTGGGTGCGTCGTCAACGACGCGAACTTGGGGAGCACCACGTCGCGAAGGGGCGCGTGCTGCTGTGAAATGTTTCCGGTCGGCGATCTATTGTGCGGCGGTCCTCGCGACGGTCGGCGGCGTTCTCGCCGCCGTGGCGAGTTCGGCTTCTGCAGCGACCGCCACGACCACGACGCTGACTGCTCACTCGGCCGCTGCGACGGTGGGCGCGGCGTTGCCGACAACCACCAGCCTCATCGTGACTCAGAGCGGCACCGCGGATACTGACATCTCGCTGAGCTCGACAGTCACGCCAGCGGCGGCGGCCGGAACGGTGTCGTGGTACGACAACGGCTCCACCGCGCCGCTCAACTCCACTCCGGTGACGCCGGGCGCCTCCGGAGTTGCCACGTTCGACATCCCGGCTGGCCTGGCCTCGGGCGAGCACTCAATCGTGGCGGTCTTCACCCCGACTGACGCGACTCAGTTTGGAGTATCGCAGTCGGCTCCGCAGTCGTTTGTCCTGGAGCCGGTGCAGACCGGTGCTTGCGCCCAAACCGGTTCGCAGTGCACCGCCACGGCCAACATCGAGGCAACGGTTCCGGTCGGAACTCTTGTGCTCACCACGCCGTACACGTCCGGTAATTCGCTGAGTCGTGGCAACCTCTCGCTGAACACGGGCCTGAGCCAGTACAGCACGACTATCGCGTTCAACGGCATCACGGTGGCCGACACCCGCGCCGGTGACCTGCCATGGACGCTGTCCGCACTGGCCAGCAACCTAGCCGACGGCGGCACCAATCCGGGTAGCACCATCTGCTCGCAGAACGTAGGGCTGACCGGTGTGACCAGCACCCCAGGGAACGGCTTCGCCGGGACCGTCACCACTACTGACAACGCGGCAGCCACCCCGCCAGTTGCACCTTCCGGCGGAGCCTGCACCGGCTCGCAGGGACTGGGCGACGGCACGCCGCACACCGTCGCCACGGCCAGCGCCGGACTGGGCACTGACGTGCTCAACGCTACGCTCACCCTGACCGCCCCGACCTCAACTGAGCCGGGTCTGTTCACGGGAACTATCACCTTCACAGTCGGCTAGGGGTTGCCCGGCCGAGACTGGCGGAGAGGCCAGGTGACAGGTCGGGGTTACGGCTCCTGACCTGTGCGAACAAGCAGTTTCGCATGGTCCCAGGAGATCACCCTGTGCGGCTCGACGATGTAGCCGTACCGCTTGCGCGCGGCGTTCGCTACGTAGTCGTTGACTGTGGTGCCAGCCGCTGCCATGCCGGGAGCACTGGCACCCGCGAGCGCGTTCCCCATCACGTTGCCGATGGCCAGGCCAAGCTGGTAGACGGCGTCGGGGCCGGTGATCGCGGTGACGGTGCCCTGGATCTGGACACCGCGCAGGTCAAAATATGCGGTCCCGGACTCGACCAGGCAGCTGATCCGCGGGTCGCGGGCCAGGTTCAGGGCCTTCTGGGAGGTGCGGTAGGTCCAGAAGGCGATCTTGCCGTCGACCAGCGTGTAGTACATCGTGACCAGGTGCGGGTAGCCGTCAGGGTTGATCGTCGCGAGCTGCACCTTGCGATTGGCCGCCAGCATGTCCGCGACCTCGGCCGCCGTCATCTGTACCCGGTCGCGTTGTTTCGGCACTACTGACTCCCGCTGAATTAGCTGGCGCTGAATCCGATCGTCTCACTGGCAAGTGCGAGCGTGTCCTCGCACAGGAACCCCGCGTCAGCCGGCCCGGTCTCGAACCCGGCCAGGGCGCTGGCGATGGCGTCGAGCGTCCACATCCCGTCGGGCGACCCGTGCTCTTTGGCCAGGAACGTGCTCTTGACAGCTGGCGGCGCCATGACCGCCGCGACGCCACCGTGGACGATGAAGACCTCGCCGTTGATGTTCCCGGCTGCCGGGCTGGACAGGTAGGTTACCAGCGGCGCGACGTATCGCGGGTCCAGCGGATCGGGCCCGGCAACTGGCGCAGCGCCCATCAGGTCGGCGGTCATGGCGGTCCTCGCCCGCGGGCAGATCGCGTTGGCGCGCACTCCGTACCGCCCGCAGCTACGGGCAATGGTGAGTGTCAGCGCCGTGATCCCGCCCTTGGCGGCGGAGTAGTTCGGCTGGCCGGATGAGCCGAGCAAGAACGCCTCGGACGAGGTGTTCACGATGCGGCCGTACACCAGGCTGCCCGCCTGCTTGCTCTGCTCCCGCCAGTGGGCGGTTGCCACCCGGCTGGTCAGGAAGTGCCCGCGCAGGTGAGTGCGCAGCACCAGATCCCACTCCTCCGGAGTCATGGAGAAAATCATCCGGTCGCGAAGCACGCCAGCGTTGTTGACCAGGATGTCCAGCCGGCCGAATTCGCGCAGCGCCGTCTCGAGCAGCGCCTGCGCGGTCGGCCACTCCCCGATGTCACCCGCACTGACCGCCGCGCTGCCGCCAGCTGATGCGATCTCGGCCGCGACTGAGTCAATAGCCTCGCCGGGCAAGTCGTTCAGTACGAGACTCGCTCCGGCCGCGGCCAGTGCAACTGCTTCGGCCCGTCCGAGCCCGTTCCCTGCCCCGGTGACGATCGCGACGCGACCGTCCAGCCTGGTGTCGCCGGTCATTTCCCGTTCCTCCGATCAGTAACCCGGCCCGGACAGCATGCCGCCGTCGACAACGAACTCGCTGCCTGTGCAGTAGGACGACTCGTCCGAAGCGAGATAGACAACCAGGGGGGACACCTCGGACGATTTAGCGAACCGGGCAATCGGCAGCGAGCGCATGAAGCCCTCGCCGTCGCTGACGTCGGTAAAGGACTCGAACGCGGTCGCCGTCATAGTCGTCATGATGCCGCCCGGATGCACGGAATTGACCCGGATCCCGAGCTTCCCGAGCTCCTGCGCGGCCGACCTGGTGATCCCGCGGATGCCGAACTTGCTCGCGCTGTAGGCAGACATGCCGGCCGCGCCGGTAAAGCCTTCCACCGATGAGATGTTGATGATCGAGCCGCCGCCCGCTTTAGTCATCGGCTCGATAACGGTCTTCACGCCGAGCCACTCACCGATCAGGTTCACGTCGATAACTCGCCGGAACTCGGCCAGCGTCATGTCGGCGATCTTCTTGTGCGCCAGGATGCCGGCGTTGTTGACCAGCACGTTGAGGGTGCCGAAGGCGTCCGTGGTGGCAGCCACCGCGGCCGCCCATTCGGCCTCGCTGGTCACGTCGTGGTGAACATAGCGGCAGTTGTCGTCGCCGAGCTCGGCAGCCAGTTCCCTGCCCTTGTCGTCGAGGACGTCGCCGAGCACGACCTTCGCGCCCTCGGCGACGAAGTGCCGGGCGTGCGACTTCCCCATGCCCCTGGCGCCACCGGTGATCAGCGCTACCTTGCCGTCGAGCCGGCCCATCGTCACCTCTCGGGTGCGTCACGAAGCTGACCAAACGCTTGCTTGGTCAGAGGCTAACAGCTAACCGGGCGACAGGGACCTGCTCCGTACGCCGGACCCGTCCAGCCGTCGCCGCCGCGCTCGCGGCTAAGTGCCCGCCGGGTGGCTGGCAGCCAGCGCAGCGCCCGCCTGATCGGCCAGCGCGACCGCGACTAGCAGTTGTTCGCGCGCCGGCCACTGCTGACCCGGCTGCATCAGGAACCGCCCGCGCAGCCTGCCGCCGCTTTCCACGAGCAGTTCCAGCCCGACGCCGGGCGGCCATTCGCCGCCAGGCGGCTCATAAGGCTGGCCGGAGAAGGTGACCGTGCCGTCGTGCTCCAGCCGAGCCGGCCCGCCGATGCCCGCTCTGCCGTACTGGAACTCGCACGAGCGCAGCGAGAGCAGCTGAATCAGGCCTGCACCGATCCGGTCGACCACCGCGGACGGCGAGTCGCCCGCTGCGACGGCGCGCGCGGCGTCGTTAATGCCGTCCAGATAGCCGGCCCGGCGGCTGGCCGCGGCGTGCTGCCGCCGTCCCCAGACCGCGATCTCAGTGACCGCGGTACCGATGACGACGAGCAGCGCCGTGGTCTCGATGTCGGCGGCCCGGTTAATGTCGAACGTCTCGTAGGGCCGCGTCAGGAAGAAGTCGAACCACGCCGCGGCTGAGACCGCGGCGACGAACCCCGCCAGCCGGTTGCCGGCCGCCGCGACTGCCACGACGATCAGGATCATCGCCAGCGCGGCGTCGGTGTTAGCGAAACTGGACCGGAACGGGATGAGTACTGCCGCCAGCGCGAGCGGCGCGGCCAAGCCGACTGCCACCGCCACGCGATCACGACTGAACATCTTGCGGCCGGGCATCGCTGCACCTCCCGGAGCGGCCAGGCTGCTCGAACGGCTCCCTGGGCTTGCTAACACAAGGCAGAGTCGCTAGCTCTAGGCTAAGCCGGGCCGGCCGGCGCCCAGGCGGCCGGGTGCAAACGCATACGGAGCCCATGCACCTCGCCGCAGCAACGGCCTGGCCGGCAGTTAACCGCAGTCCGGCTGCTGCTCCGTGGCTCTCAGCCGGCCAGCCCTCAGCCGGCGGCCAAGCAGCCGGCGGGCCGGTCCGACGGTGATCAGCGTCACCAGGCAGATGGCGGCGAGCAGCGCGTAGGGCACGAAGTCAGTGGTGGCCTGCGCAATCGCACCGCCGGCCGCGGCAGCGATGCCCTGGCCGCTGGCCCAGGCGAGGTTACCGAGCCCGAACGCCAGGCCCTGATTGAGCCGCAGGCGGTCGGCGCCGGCGCTCACCAGTGTCATCGCGGGCGTGAACAGCGTCCCGTAGGCCGGCATCCCGACAATGAGCAGCGCGATGAGCCACGGCGCCGGTGCGGCCACCGGAGCCAGCAGGCTGACGGCGACCGCCGCCGCCAGCGAGATCCGGATCGGCACAATAGGCCCGCGGCGATCCGACAGCCGCCCGGTCATCGGCGAGAGGCTGGCCTCGATCGCAGCCGAAGCGAGGAAGGTGATCCCGATCAGCGTCGCGCCGACACCCAGCCGGCCCAGGCGCAGCGGGGCCAGTACATCGATGACGCCGAACGCCAGGCCCGCCAGCAACGTCAGCCACAAGCCCGCGCTGACGTCCAAGTTGCGCAGGGCGGGCCAGGCCGCGCTCAGGCCTTGCGGCTCGGCCGCGCTCGGCGCCGGCACCGCGAACGACGCGATCATCAGCAGGCCGCCGGCCACCGCCGCGGCAGAGAACGCCGGACCGGTGCCGACATGACTGGCGACAGCGCCGACGACGGGCCCGAGCAGCGCCCCGCCCACCGCAGCGGCCATCGCGCTGCCGATGAGCTCGCCGCGGCGGCCAGGCGGAGCCGCGGTGGCCAGCCATGCCAGGCCGGCCGCCCAGGTGCAGGCACCGCCAAGCCCCTGGACGAACCGCGCTGAGTCCAGGATGACCGGCGCCGACGCCCAGCCGAAGATCAAGGTCGCGATGCTCATCAGAGTCAGCCCGAGCAGCGCAACCCCGCGGTCACCGAGCCGGGAGACGAGGAGGCCACCCGGAAGCGCACCGATCAGCGTGCCAAGCGGATATGCCGCCACGAGGATGCCCGCATCAGCTTTGGACAGCTTGTCGACGTGGGCATAGTGCGGCAGCAGCGGCGTGAGCGCGGTGAAGAAGATCGTGTCGACCAGCACCAAAGCGCAGACGAACACCAGTAGCGCCCGGACTCGGGCCGATAGCTTCGGCACTTCGCTGAGGCTACCGCACGGGTCTGTCAGCGCCATATGCAGGTCGTATGCGAACAGAACCCTCGGTATTGGCGGAACCAGCAGCTTCATTGGCGGAACCAGCCGCCGCGCTCCGCCGTCCAACCGGAGCAGGGCCGAGATTGGGGACGAGATGAAACTTCGAGCACGATCGGCGTTCCTGACGGCACCGGCCGTCCTGGCCATAACCCTGACCGGTGCGGTGTCCGCCTGCGGGTCCACGGCAGCGCTTCGGTCGGGTCATTCGGCGGCAGACCCCGGCGGCTCAAGAGCCGCCGCCTCGGGAGCCGCCGCCTCGGGAGCCGCCGCCTCCGTAGGTACTGACGGGGCGTCGGGCCGGGCTGTCGGCACAAGCACCGCTGCTGTGCCGCCCGCTGCGAGGCGGGTGCAGTGCCCCGTCGTCATTCCGATCATCCGGTTGCCCGATGTGGCCCAGCCGTACGCATCGGTTCAGCCACATGGCCCGGTCCAGCCCGGCGGTCCTGTTCAGCTGGGCGAGCCTATCCCGGCCGGGTTCAGGCCAGTCGCCGTTGTCGAGTGCGTGACGGTGGCCTCGGTAAACCACGGAGTAGTCCGCATCGGTCAGCGCCGGCAAGCCGCGATCGCCGGCCTCGGGCGCCTGCTGGCAGCCCTACGTGAGCCGCGGACACCGCTACCGAGGGGCCCGCTGCCGGCCTGCCTGATGCCTGCCGTTTCCCGGCCCTGGTTTGTGCTCGTCGGCGCAACCGGGCAGGTCATCCACCCGCTCGTACCTGCCGGCCTGTGCGGGGAGCCGATCGGGCCGGTGCTGGCCAGCCTGAATTCGCTGCACTGGATCTTGCTTGGCACCACCGCGCTGCATCCGGCCCCGTTCGGTCCGCCGCTGCACGGTGGCCCGATCCACGACATCACGCCGGGAATCACGCTCTCTAACTGACTGACGTGGCGAACTAACTCAGGCGGCCCCCAGTCCTGCGGCGCGCCGATGTCGCCGCCAAGGGTCACGAAGGTTGACTAGATCAGCTTCCGCATCGGCTAGTCACATTGAGTTGCCTAGGCCGGCGATGAAACCATCCAGGGACATCGGTACCTGCACGACTTCCCTGCCGGCTGAGCCATTCATCGTGTCCGGAGTCCTATTACTGGCCAGCCTCTTCGAAGTGTCCTTCCTCACTACTGCGATCGCCGCAGCAGCGAGTCCAGCTTGGTGAACGAGCTCTCCCAGCCAAGCTTTGAGTCGTTGGCCATCTGCTCGGTGTACAGGCCCTGACGTAGCTCGAGCCGCGTCTTCCCGCCCGGCTCGGCGTGAAACTCCAGCCGCAAATGGAACCGGACCGATCCCGTCGTGCCCGGAACGCCCGTGACGTCTTGGTGACCGACCAGCAGCTCGTTCTCAACGACCTCGCTGAGGGTGGTGTCGATATCGCTGCGCATACTCGGATCGTC
>DATMMA010000507.1:0-15185 GCA_035570295.1 Streptosporangiaceae bacterium | reverse complement strand
CTCAAGGCCGCGTAGCCGCAGAACACCCCGAAGCCTGTTCGGCTAGCGCGCCCAGATGATAGTTCGACAACCGGCCGAGAGCACTTGTTACGCGTCAGCCGCTCGCGGCCGCCACTGCCTCTGCCACCGCCGCGGCGGTGGCGGTGGCGTGGTCAGCCGTCCAGGAAGCGAGAGTAGTCGCGGACCGGATCAAAAGGCTGCGAACGGCTAGTCGTGGTTGGGGGAGGCTATTGTCGCGGTGTGAGCTGTGTCGGCCGCAGTGGCGAGCGGCCGGCGGCCTGTGGCCGAAGTCGGCCGTTGCCTCGGCGCGTAGGAGTTGCTGACATTGAAGTCTGCTGAGGGCGGCGGCGCCAAGACCGAGGCTGCGCACAACGGAGCGGCGGGTAGCCGGCGCGCTTGTGAGACGCCATCTCTGCACCAGACCGCCGACAGGATGGCTCAGGACTCCCCCTGGTCCGCGGGCGGTTACGACTTCGTGGTGGCCGCTTGCCGCCTTCCCGTTGATCGGGCGGAGAGTCCTGGCGGCGGCCCGGAGTGGCGGCCAAGCCCTGGCGGGCTGGTCAGCGCGCTGGAGCCCGTCATGCGAGAGGCTGACGGTGCGTGGGTCGGATGGGCAGGCGCGGCAGGCGACGGGCCCGGTTCGTTTGACTTCTCCGGCATGCACCTGGTCGGGGTGGGACTGTCGGCTGAGGAGATCAGCGACTACTACGAGGGCTTCTGCAATGCCACGCTGTGGCCGCTGTATCACGATGTGATCGCCCCGCCGGAGTTCCGCAGATCGTGGTGGGATGCCTACGTCCGGGTCAACCGGCGATTCGCCCAGGCCGCAGCCAGGCACGCGACCGTCGGCGCGACCGTATGGGTGAATGACTATCAGCTTCAGCTGGTGCCCAAGATGCTCCGGGCACAGCGCAGTGACCTGCGCATCGGTTTCTTCAATCACATTCCGTTCCCTGGTTATGAGATCTTCGCGCAGCTACCTTGGCGGCGGCAGATCGTCGCGGGCTTGCTCGGCGCGGACCTGCTCGGATTCCAGCGCGATAGTGATGCGACCAACTTCCGGCGCGCGTGCCGGCGGGCGGCCGGCCTGGTGACCAGCGGGTCGCTGGTGCGGGTACCGGCCGAAGAGCACTTCCCGGCTGACGGGACCGCCGCCGACCAGGCGGCAGACGCGGGCAGGGTGCGGCCGCCCCCGGCTAGCCGGCAGGTGCGGACCGCGACGTTTCCGGTGTCCATCGATTCGGCTCGCTTCGCTGAGATCGCCAGCCGGACGGAGGTGAGAGTGCAGGCGAGCGGATTCCGGCGGGCGCTGGGAGAGCCGGACGTCGTGCTGCTCGGCATCGACCGGCTCGACTACACCAAGGGCATCCTTCATCGGCTGACCGCCTATGGCGAGCTGCTCAGCGAGGGACGATTCGGATGCCTGCGGACGGCGCTAGTGCTGGTAGCCAGCCCCAGCCGGGAGCGGGTCGAGCAGTACCGGCTGCTACGCGAAGAGGTCGAGGGCGCGGTGAGCCGGATTAACGGCGAGCATGCCAAGCTCGGCAGCCCTGCTATTCACTACCTGCACCAGACATACCCGCCCGAGGAAATGGCCGCCATGTACCTGGCCGCCGACGTGATGCTGGTGACGTCGCTGCGCGACGGCATGAACCTGGTGGCCAAGGAATACGTCGCCTGCCGCGACGATGACACCGGCGCGCTGGTACTCAGCGAATTCACCGGCGCGGCCGACGAGCTCAGCGGCGCGTTTCTTGTCAACCCGCATGACATCGAGGGCATGAAGGACGCTATCGTGCGGGCGGCTACTGTCCCGCCAGCCGAGGCCAGACGCCGGATGCGCGCGATGCGGCGCCGGGTCCGCGAATTCGACGTAAGCCACTGGGCAACGTCGTTCCTCGGCGCCCTGCAGCGGGCGTCCGAACCCAGCTAGGCTGCGCAAGCGCTCTGCGCTCGCGGAGCTCCGCACGCTAGCCCACCGCAATCTGGCTGCAGCACGCGACGCCGCCTGGGTGCTGAGTGGCTCGGTCCGGGTATGGCGGGGCGCAACGTGCACGGCGATATCAGCGCCACAGTGGTCAGATGCGCATAGGCTCCTGGCATGGCCGCACTGACACAGGACGAGATAGCCGCAAAGATCGCAACCGCAGAAGCCGGCCTGGCCAGAGCGACAACGCAATACGACCGGAACATGTTCACGCAGATCCGCGACGAGTACCGGCGTTACGCCGATCAGCGGGCCAAGGACATAGCGAAGCTGGATGCTGCAGCATCGTGACCTGACAACTGGCATCGCCACGAAAAAATACGGGTGTGCGTGCCGCTGATTCGGTCGGAACGACCGCGGAACCCCTGGGCGGCCTGGGCAGACTAGCTCATCAATTCGAGCGCAATGACAGAGGCGGTCAGCCTGTAGGCCGTTTCAATATCGTGACCGGTCAGGGCCTTCCAGCGATCAAGGCGATATCTGGCGCTGTTCGGATGGATATGAAGTTGGCGTTCGCATGCGCTCACTGAGTACCGGCATCCGGCATAGGCCCGGACCGTCTCGGCAAGATCCGGGTGCCGCCGGGCCACTGCCATCGTCGGCTCGAGGATCGCCTCGAACCGAGGCTTTATCGCCTTGAGGCACGACATGAGCCAGTCGTGCTCGAACTCGACCATCGGGCGGTCCTCGTTCGTCCGTTCAACGGCCTCCTGAGCGTCCCGGAGGGACACCGCCGCGCCGGCTAGACCGGGACGGCGAATTCCGATGCCTATTCTGGCAGTCGGCCGGATCGCCTCCACGGCGGCGCGGATCTGTTCGGCTGTGAGGCCCTGGGCGACGACGACAACGTGCCTTTCCATCTTTAGCCCGCGGCGGAATCAGGATTCCGGTTTGCTACGCTCACGCGGAAGCCAGGTTCCGTTTCGTGGAGGTCCGGGATGGCCGTGAGTAGCCCGCGTGCACATCATCAGGTGACGTTCGCCGTCCTGTCGGCCGGCGTCGCAGCGTTTGCATTGCTGCAGTCGCTGGTGATCCCGGTACTGACGACGGTGCAGCACGAGCTGCACACGACGCAGGGCGCCGCGACCTGGGTGCTGACCGCGTACCTGCTGTCGGCGTCGATCATGACGCCGATTCTGGGGCGGGTCGGCGACATGATGGGCAAGAAACGCGTCTTCGTGGCCACCCTCCTCGCGCTGGCGGTCGGCTCGCTGCTGGCCGCGATCGCTCCCTCGATCGCCGTGCTGATCGTGGCGAGGGTGATCCAGGGCGTCGCCGGCGGCATGCTGCCGGTCGCGTTCGGGATAATTCGCGATGAGTTCCCGGCGGAGAAAGTTGCGGGCGCGGTGGGAATCCTCGCCGCGCTGACAGCAGTCGGGGCCGGCCTCGGCATCGTGCTGGCTGGCCCGATCGTGGACGCGCTCGGCTACCCCTGGCTGTTCTGGCTGCCGATGATCCTCACCGTCGTGGCTGCGGTCTCGGCCCTGCTGTTCGTTCCCGAGTCGCCGGTGCGAACCCCGGGCCGGATCAGCTGGCTCCCTGCCGTGCTGCTGTCCGCATGGCTGGTCGCGCTCCTGGTAGCGCTGAGTGAAGCACCGGACTGGGGCTGGGGGTCAGACCGCATCCTCGGCCTTCTGGCCGGTGCTGTAGTGCTCGCGGCAGCCTGGGTGCTCGCCGAACTGGGTGCCGCCACGCCGCTCATCGACATGAAGATGATGCGCCGGCCCGGCGTGTGGACCAACAATCTGGTCGCCCTCCTGATCGGCGTGGGGATGTATGCCACGTTTGCGTTCCTGCCTGAGTTCGTGCAGACACCGACGGCGGCGGGCTACGGCTTCGGAGCGAGTATCACGAAGTCGGGGCTGATGCTATTGCCGTCGGCGATCACCATGTTCGTGACCGGCATATTCGTCGGCCGGCTAGCCGGACGGCTCGGCGGCAAGGTACTGGTCATTGCAGGGTGCCTGATCGGATGCGTGGCCATGTCGGTCCTGGCGTTCGCGCACCACCACGTATGGGAGATCTACCTGTCGAGCGCCATCATGGGCATCGGCTTCGGCCTAGCGTTCTCGGCCATGTCCGCGCTGATTGTCGCTGCAGTGCCGTCGTCGCAGACTGGCGTCGCGACGGGCATGAACGCCAACATCCGCACGATCGGCGGCAGCATCGGCGCGGCCGTGATGGCCAGCATCGTCACGTCGCGGCTCGAGCCATCTGGACTGCCGAAGGAAGCTGGCTATACCACCGGGTTCGCGGTCATGGCCGGCGGCCTGGTCCTGGCGGCTCTCGCGGGCCTGCTCATTCCCTCGGTGCGCGGCCTACGCCGGGCCGACGAGCCCGAGCACGCCGAGATGGCGATAGTTCCCGGCGGAACGCTTGCTGGCGGCAGCAGTGAATGACCGGCCCGACGCCGAGCGGGACTCGCACGGGTACGAAGATACGTGACCAGTCAGGCACCGCCGCGCCGCAACCGCCAGCACCGGCCTGTCCGGCGCGATGCCGTGCGCAATTATCAGAAGATCCTCGACGCCGCGCGCGAGGTACTCGGCGAAGCAGGCGCCGACGCCACCATGGAGGACATCGCCAGCCGGGCCGGTGTCGGCGTCGGCACCGTCTACCGGCGGTTCGCCAGCAAAGACGCGCTCATCGACGAGCTGCTCCGGCTGGCACTCGCAGACATCGTCTCGGCTGCCGAAAGAGCGCTCCAGCGCGCCGACGGACGCGGCCTCGAGGAACTGCTGCGAGCCATGGGCCAGTCATTCGCCGATCACGCCCGCTACGCCAGCCTGCTGCTTCAGCGCCAGAGCGACCCCGCCGCCATCCGGCAGATCGCCGCAGCGATCGACGAACTCACCGCGCGCGCCGCAGCGGCCGCGACCGTCAGCCCGGCCACCACAGCCGGCGACATCACCGCGCTCATCTGGGCGATGCGTGGCCTGGCCCAGGCAGCCGGGCAACCCGACCGACAGGCCTGGCAGCGCTTCCTCCGCATCCATCTGGCAGGCCTGCGGTCCGCAGAGGCTGCCAGGGTCGCTCCCTGACCCGGCCGGCGACCTGCAACCGAACAGCCGCAATGCGCTGATATAGCCCTAACCCGCGGAAACTGCTGGTGTAGCCGAGCTTTCGCCGGACCTGCGCGGTCCCGTCTTCACCTGGATAGCTGATGACCGGGGCCGGGAGTCGAAGAGCCAGCGATCGCGGCGGCCGCCGCGCGTTCAGCGATCCTCCGGTCCTCCGTGCCGGTTATAGCGCCGGCGACACCGATGCCCGCGATGACGACGCCGTCCACGACGACCGGCAGACCCCCGGCGATCAAAGCGATCCCGGGCCGGGTGGCGAAGGTCGCAACGGTATCCCGCGCCGGGGGTGTAGACGGCGGCCGGCGATCTGGATGCCGGCGCTGTCGAAGGGTGCCGTCGGCGCCCAGCCGGAACTGGCGGGCCTGGGCACCCGACCAATCGATCTTCATTGCCAGCCTCAAGGGTGGTGGCCGTCTGTCGCGCCGGTCCCGCAGTTGGACGGCTGGACGGAGATTCTGCTGAGATCACGCTGGCCAGGCAAGTGAGCTGCCTTTAAATCTGGCTTGTAGACGTCCCCTGTTAGATCGACTGGTCAAGCTAGCGACCCGGACCAGCGGCCCGCGGCTTCGCCGAGGAGGGCCCAATGGCTGGTTCGGCGGAAGGAACGGGCTGCCACCGGCTGCGCTTCGGCGCTGCCGGCGGTGATCGGGCCGCAGCTAGCTCGGCAGGGTCGCGGGGACTCCGAAGCGAGGCAGCACGGTCTGATCAAAACGGGTTATCGCGCTGACGCGGGTCCCGGAAAGGGTAAAGACAAGCACGCCGCTGGCGCGGGCGATGCCGGACTGCTGGTCCGGGACATACATGACAAGCGCGGGCTGACGGTTGGCCCGGGTCGGGACCGGCCTGCAGGCGATGCCAGGCCGGAAAATGGCCGCGCGAAGGAACCGGGCGACGAGCTCACGGCCCAGGTATTCCAGGGGTATCGGCGGCATGGTCATCAGCACGTCCTCGGTCAGAAGAGCGACCAGTCCGTCCACGTCGCCGTTTTGGTAGGCCCTGGTGAGTCGGCCGACGAGTTCCTGCTCGGCTTCTGAGCCGCGCGGCGGCGCCGGCTCCCGTCTGCCTGACGGCGGGAGTTGGCGCTGCAGGGTCGCGCGGGCCCGCTTGAGCGCGCTTTTGACCGACTCCTCCGTCGTGCCGAGCATGTGCGCCACCTCGCGGGCCGGGAAGTCAAGGACGTCGCGCAAGATCAGGGCCGCGCGTTGCCGCGGCGGCAGCCTCTGCAAGGCGGCGATGAAGGCGAGCGAGATCGCCTCGCTGGTCTCATACCGCGCCTCCGGGCCAGCCGCGGCGTCCGCGAGCCCCTCAAGGAGGTTGTCGGGGTAGGGCTCCAGCCACGGCGTCTCGCCCAGCCTCGTCGGCTCGGGCGCGTCGATGCCGGGCGGCGGCCAGTCGGTCTGCGGGCGCCGCCGCGCCGAGCGCAGCGCGTTCAGGCTGCGGGTGGTGGCGATCCGGTACAGCCACGTCCGGACCGAGGCCCGTCCCTCGAAGCTGCCCAAGCCCTGCCAGGCCGCCAGCAACGCTTCCTGAAGGACGTCCTCGGCGTCGCTGGCGGAGCCGAGGATCCGGTAGCAATGCACTTCAAGCTCACGCCGGTGGGGCTCGACAAGCTCACCGAACGCGCGAGCATCCCCGCCCTGCGCCCGGGCCAGGAGGTCGGCAGTCACGCCACCATTGTGCGCAAACTTCTGCGAACCGACCGCCCCCTCCAGCCGCCCGCCGGTGTCTGCATGGGTGACCAGACAATAACGCCGGCGCCGCGCCGGCTCGAACAGAAAGGACTCGACTAATGCCCGAGTTCATCTTCAGCTACCGCTCTGCGAAGAGTTACGACGCCGTCGCTGACCCCGATGGCCTGGCCGCGTGGAGTGCGTTCCTCAACGACATCATCGCACCCAACGTCATGGACCCCGGCTGGCCGGTCTTTGAGCCCGCGACAGTGCTCGGTGAGGCCGGGCAGTCCACCCAGCTCGGCGGCTTTTCTATCGTCACCGCTGACGATCTTGAGACAGCGCTGTCCATGGCGGAGCGCTGCCCCACCATCAAGCGAGGCGGTGGCGTCGAGGTTGCCGTGCTTGCTGCCCTGCCCCCCGAGCACCCGGCGGAGCAAATCCGGTCGCGGCTGTCCAAGGCCTAGAGCGGCCGAACCCCGGAGGGCGTCAACGCCACCGCAGCGGACCACGCTCACACAACGGGCCAGCGCTGAACAACGCCCTCACGGCAAGACAGCATCGCCATCAGAACGGCACCGACACCACCAGGCGGCCGGCCCCTGAACACCGGGAGGCCGGCCGCCATCCTGCGAGCCTCCAAGGAGGCCATGCTCCTCAAGTGAGGGAAATGACAACTTCCCTGCGCTGCGAGAGACAGTCATTCACCCTCCAGATGACATGAAGGCTGCGCGGGCTCGACAACTTGGCTGAATTCCTACAGCCCTGTAGGGAGACATCGAAGGTGTCCGGAGGCGCCGCCTATTCGTCCGCTGGCTGGGGCGCTCCTCAGGGCGTTGGTTCGTAGGCGGTTGCGTAGATTCCTCGCAGTCGCCCCCCAATCGCTGAACGGCTCGTAGGCTGGCGTCGTGGGGCGGAACCTCGGTTTCTTGGCCGCGGCCAGCCTGCTCGCAATCGGCAGCGCCGGCTGCACGGGCGGCAACAGCAACGGCCAGCACAAGCTGGAGCACGCGCGAACTACGAGCGTCATCGGAAGACCGCAGGTGGCGAGCCTGATGATGGCGAACGGTCGCACCTCAGCCCAGTACGTGATTAACGCGCCCAACCCGGCCAGGTATGGATTCGATGTCAGCGTCACGGCTCGGGCATCGACCGATGTAGCGGTCAGGATCCGCACCTGGTACGGAGCGGTCTTCTCGAACATCCTCATCTCGTCCCACCAGTCGGGCGCGTGCAGCCTCAGAGGCTCACAGGATGTCTGCTCCGAACACTTTCCGCTGCTCCCCGCCCAGCGCGCGGGCGCCTGGACAGTTATCGCAGCGAAACCGTCAGGACCCGCGACGACAGTTCGCATCGCCATCACATTCGCCAAGCCATAGCGCCGCAGCTCGATGATCACTAGCGACGCGGCGCTGTCCTCGGCCGTTCACTGCCCGGATCGGCATGCGATGTTCTATGCCGTGCGGCAAGTAGTGCGCGAGCGATGATCGGCGCGCCTATGACGCCTGGAAGGAACCAGAAGCTCAGCGTGGGCAGCCTGTCCCAGAGGGGCAGGTGCGGGCCGTTGTCGACGTAAAACGCGGTGAGCATCGCGACATAGCTGATGCCCATGCCGAGAATGTGTCCAGTGTCGCCAGGGCGGTGTCGGCGACGGTGTAGGTATCCGATAGTCGCGCCCGCGAATGCCACGACGCCGATTGCCAGCAGGTGGTAGTCCTGCCGCCATCGGATGATCGATAGGGCCGTTGCGGTAAGGAACACGACTGTGATCGCACGGTAGAACCATCGGCCGGCTCGGATGTGCCATGGGCTTCCCTTGCGCGCTACGGCGGCGAGTGCGCCCGCGATCACGGCGGTGAGTCCAGCGATGACGTGAGCTGCGAGGAAAGCCAGGAACATTGGCGCGAGGGAGCCGACCTGGTCACCGAGGATGCGTGCTGCAGCCGGCACTGTCCGGGCCCCCAAGCGTCGTAGCTTCAGTTCATATGTAGTGATCCTACTTATTGGGTTAACTGTACCTGGAGAATTGCCCGCTCGGAAGGCTTAACGTAGGATTCCTACGTATGAAGGCCGAGCAGCTGAAGGGCCATCTGGACGCGCTGCTGCTGGCGGCGCTGGAGACCGGCCCGCGGCATGGTTACGCGGTGATGGAAGCGCTGAGGGAATCCACTGGAGGGCAGGTCGACCTGCCTACCGGGACGATCTATCCGGCACTGCACCGGCTTGAGGCCGCCGGACTTATCGCGGGATCGTGGTCAGTGGTCGGCGGACGGCGACGTCGCTGTTACGTGCTGACCGAGGCTGGAACGAAGGCGTTGTCGGGCCGCCGGGCAGACTGGCGCGACTTTGCTGCCGTTATCACCGCCGCGCTGGAAGGCACGCCATGGCCGAGCACCGCCTGATCGCGGCCTACCGTAACGATTTGCTAGTCCAGCTCCCAGTTCACCTGGCAGACGAAGTATCGGGCGGGCTTGCGGACGCGCATGAGAACTACGTCAGCCAGGGCCTGACTCCTGACCAGGCAGCCTGCGCCGCTATCGAGGAGTTCGGGAACGCACGCAGGGTCGCCGATGCGTTCCGCCGGGCCTGCCCCGCCTGGCGGGCCGCACGTGCTTTGATCGTGACAGGTCCCGTGGTTGGCGGCTTGTGGGCCGCAGCCCTGATAGCAGACCGCGCGTGGGATTGGCCCATCCCGATCGCCGTCCGTCTCCTTGTAGGCGCGATCTTGGCTAGTTCGGTCCTGCTGCTCGTGGCGTCAGCGCTGGCTCGGCGGTACCAGGCAGTCCGTCGCGCAGGCCTGGCGGGCTGCATCGGCCTTGCGGCTCTCGATGCCTCTATGATCACGACAGCCATACTGCTTGCGCCCAGCCTTCGGTGGTTGCTGGTCCTCGCAGCCAGCGCCAGCGCAGTGCGCCTGACATTTGTGGCCAGCGGGATGCGTCGACTCGTATCCCAACCGCGTAGTTGACGGCAAGTCCTAGCCGTTTGCGGGTGCTGGAGCTCGCAACCGTCGCAGTGCCCGTGTTTCGGTGCAGAACATGCCGCGGAATTCGGTGTGCAGGTCGTTGGCTGCGCTGCGCAGACACATTCGTTCGGCCTACGTCATGACGTGGCTGGCCATGTCGCACCTTCCTTACATGCTGAGGTTCCGAACCTCCCGGTCCCAGGCCTGGGCGCCCATCTGAACTGCTTCCCATGGGCTGCCAAGGGGTGGGGTGTATGACAGGTCGAGGTCGCTCATGTCTTCGACTGTCATGTTGTTGAAGATCGCGGTGGCGGCGATGTCGATCCGCTTGGCGATCTCGGCGTGCTTGTGGCCGAACAGCTGCATGCCGAGTAGCCGCCCGGTCCGGCGGTCGCCGGTGACCCGCATGGTGATGCGGTGGCTGCCCGGGTAGTACGCCTTGTGGTCGTCGGCTTCGGACTGGACGGTGATCGGGTCGAATCCGGCGGCTGCTGCTTCATCATGACGGAGCCCAGTTCGCGCTGCGGCTTGGTCGAAGATCTTCACCACCTGTGTGCCGAGGCTTCCGGCGAACTGCCGGTTGCGGCCGAGTGCGTTCTCGCCGGCTACCCGGCCTTGCTTGTGGGCTGTGGTTCCCAACGGGAGGTAGGTCTCGCCGAGCAGCCGGTGATGGGTGATGACGCAGTCGCCGGCGGCTAGGACGTCGGGCAGCCCGGTCTGCATGCCGGGATCGACCTGGATGGCACCGCGGATGCCGAGCCTTGCGCCAGCGGCGGCTGCCAGCTCGGTGTCAGGCTGTACGCCAGTGACTACCAGGACCATGTCTGCATGGCGCTCGATGGCCTCCCCGGTGTTACCACGGGCTATGACGCGCAGCCGCCCCGAGGCGCCCGGATCCGCGCGGCTGATCTGCTGAACGGTGGCACTGGTCAGGATTTGGATGTCGTGGGCGGCCAGTTCGGCGTGGACGAGGCCGCCCAGCTCGGGGTCGACGGTGGCTAGCACCTCGGGCAGCTGCTCGATCTGGGTTACTTGCACGCCCCGGGCGGTCAGGGCCTCGGCCATTTCCAGGCCCACGTATCCCGCGCCCACGATGACCGCACTAGCCGGCGATGTCGTTTGCAGCGTGCGCATGACGGCGAAGGTGTCGCCCATAGTGTGCAGTAGGTGCACGCCGTCGCCGGGTCCGAGGGCATCAGGTCCGCTCAGTCCGGTGATGGGAGGCCGGACCGGGACGGCACCGGTGCCGACGATGAGCTTGTCGTAGGCGATCATCTCGTCCCGTCCGTCGGAGCCGGTCACCTGGAGCTTGCGGCCTGCGACGTCGATGCGAGTTGCGCTGGTGTCCAGCCGCAGCCGCATGCCGGTTGCTTCAAGGTCGGCTGTTGTGCGGTGCGCCAGGTTGCGCCAGTGGGCGACGTCGCCGGAGACGTAGTACGGGATGCCGCAGATCGAGAAGTTCGGGTAAGCGTCGGCCACGATGACGGTGACGTCGGCGGCGGGCTCGAGCTCGCGGGCGCGAAGCGCGGCGCTGATCCCCGCGTCGCTGCCGCCGATCATGACCAGGTGCATGACTGTCTCCGATGTCTCGTCAGCGGTGGATCTGGCTGCCCGGAGCAGTTGCGGCGGTGCCGGCTGGCTCGCTTTCTAGCTGCCCGGAGGTGCCGGACTGGCCGTGCGGCACGGTAACGTCGGCGGCCTCGGCCGCGGTGATGCCGGGATACAGGACTTTCACCACTCCAACCGCCAGGATCCCGCCGACGATCTGGGCGCCGATAAAGGCGGGAGCCGACGACGGCGCGATGCCGGCGAAGGTGTCGGAGAACATCCGGCCGATGGTGATCGCGGGATTGGCGAAGCTCGCTGACGAAGTGAAGAAGTAGGCAGCGCCGATGTAGGCGCCTACCGCGGCCGGTGTCGTCCGGCTGCGGCCTGATCTGGCCAGCGCGAAGATAACAAGCATCAGGCCCATGGTGGCGATGACCTCGGACAGGAAATGCGCCGGCGAAGCCCGGTCCTTGAGCGAGATGCTGACGGCAGACAGGGAGAACATCACGTTCGCGGCGATCGCCCCGACGACGCACCCCGCCACCTGGACCGGCAGATATGCTCCCGCGTCCCGCCACGACAGCCCGCCGAAGGCCGCGTCCACGAACGAGACGACCGGGTTGAAATGACCACCCGACACCGGCCCGAAGATCAAGATGATCGCGAACAGCCCGCCGGCGGTCGCCGCGGCGTTCTCCAGCAACTCCAGTCCCGTGTCGCCCGGCGACAGCCGCTGCGCGGCAATCCCTGAGCCGATCACCAGCGCGGCCAGGAACGCGCTGCCCAGGAACTCAGCAGTCAGCCGGCGCCACAGTTGCGCAGGCGCCGGGATCGCGCCGGGCGCTGCTGGGTCACGTCGTGCCATGCCGGTCCGCCTGACCTGTAGATTGACTGTTGTCGATGTGAGTCTAACGATGTCAGATCGACAGCTGTCAATAGGAGGTCTGGTGACAGCAATACGCGAGGCTGCCTTGCTGCCGGTGGCCGATGAGACTGTGTGCGGGCCGGTCGTTACCGAGGTGCCTCTGGCTGAGGACGACGCCTTGGCGCTGGCCGCCGTGCTGTCGGCGCTGGCTGATCCGGTGCGGCTACGGCTGCTGTCAGTTGTTGCTGCTCAGGGTGAGGTGTGCAGCTGCCATTTGCAGGAACCGCTCGGCAGGAGCCAGCCGACGATCTCGCACCACACCCGGGTGCTCGCTGAGGCCGGGCTTATCGAGGGCGACAAGCGGGGCAAGTGGACCTGGTGGCGGATCGTGCCTGAGCGGCTGTCTGCCGTCCGTGACGCTCTGGTCGTTATCCCGAACGGCCAGCACGGTCCGGCGGGCTGATACCTGATTGGCCGCCGACCCGTGAGCGCCCGGGCCGATCCGTTTGAAGACTGGCCCGGGCACCCGCCGCTGTCATCAGGTCAGCAGCATCCGCCCGCTGACGTGCCTGCGGTCTCGGCAGCCCGCGCGGTTGCGGCCTCACCGCCGCAGCACTGTGAGCCCTGCACGGCGCGGGCAGCTGATGCATCCAGTACCGCTTCCGCTCCGTCCCAGCTCTGGCTGCCGCCCTCCCCCCAGAACGTCGGGCTGTCCTCCAGGACGGTGTAGATCTCCCACCGCTCGCCGTTGGGCGCGCCCTGCACCCAGAACTTGTTCTGCTTGGCGTAGCAGCAGGTCGTGTTTCGCTCGTCGACCGAGGCCAGGCCGACGTCGGCCAGCCGGGTCTGCTCAGCGTCCACGGCGTCGGTGTCGGCCACCTCGACCCCCAGATGGTTCAGGCTGCCGCCCTGGCCGGGGTTCTCCATCAGGATCAGCTTCAGCGGCGGCTCGGCGACCGCGAAGTTGGCGTAGCCCGGCCGGAGCTTGGCCGGCTCGGTGCCGAACAGCTTGCTGTAGAAGGCGATGGACTCGTCCAGGTTGTCAACGTTGAGGGCGAGTTGGATGCGGCCGGTCATGGCAAACCTCCATGATATCGATGACTGTCTATGTCTTTCTGGTGCCGAGCTTGCCACATGACATCGACATCCGTCAATATAGATCCATGTCGAATCCTCTGACGGTGCTGGACCCCGCCACCGCGCTGGCCTGCTGCCCCCCGCTGTCCGCCCACGCGCTCACCCGGGACCAGGCCGAGCAGATCGCACCGCTCCTCAAAGCACTCGCCGACCCGGTACGGCTGCGGCTGATGTCCCTCGTCGCCTCCAACCCCGGCGGCGAGGCATGCGTCTGCGACCTCAACGACGCATTCGAGCTGTCCCAGCCCACGATCAGCCACCACCTCAAGGTGCTGCACGACGCCGGACTCGTCGATCGCGAGAAGCGCGGCGTCTGGGCCTACTACCGGATCCGGCCCGAGGCCCTCGCCAGTCTCGCGGCACTCGTCGCCTCCGCGCCCGCGACCGCCTGACCGCTCATCCGCTCTCGCATTCTTGCGCACACGGGCTTCATCGTTTATCGTCGATTAACGATGAATGCTGATGAGCACGGCCTCGAGCGCGCGACCGCCGCTGAGTTTGCCAGCTGGTTCAAGGCGCTGGCGGATGCAACCCGGATCCAGATCGTGTCGCTGCTGGCTAGGCGCGGCACCCCGATGAGCGTCGGCGAGATTGTCGCCGCGGTCGATGTCGGCCAGTCCACCGTCTCTGCCCACCTGAAAGTCCTGGCCGATGTACGGTTCGTGCTCGCCGACCACCGGGGCACGGCCACCTACTACCGCATCAACGAGGTATGCGTCGACTGCTTCCCGACGGCCGCAGACATCGTGATGGGCAAGCCCGCGCCGCAGCCACCGACCTCGGCCGCACCGGCATAGGAGCACACCATGACAGCCGAAGACAGCAGCAACCCGATCATCAGCAGGTACTCACAGCTCGCGCGTGCCGCGCTCGGCGGAGAAGCCATCACCGACAGCGATCCCGGCACCGTCGACGACGGCTGCTTCGGCGCCGCCGCCTACACCGATCGTAGCCAGGCGCCCGAAGCCGCGTTTCAGGCAAGCCTCGGCTGCGGAAACCCGCTCTCGGTCGCCGACCTCCGGCCCGGAGAAACCGTCCTGGACCTCGGCTCGGGCGGCGGGCTCGACGTGCTGCTCTCCGCCCGCAGGGTCGCACCCGACGGCCTCGCCTACGGCCTGGACGCAAGCAGCGACATGCTGACTCTCGCCCGCGCCAACGCCGGCCAGGCCCAGATCATCAACGCCCGGTTCCTGCGCGGCCGGATCGAGAACATCCCGCTGCCGGATAACCACGTCGACGTCGTCATCTCCAACTGCGTCATCAACCTGTCCGCCGACAAACCCCGCGTCCTTGCCGAAGCGTTCCGCGTACTCAAGCCCGGCGGAAGACTCGGCATCAGCGACGTCACCGCCGACGAAGACACCGACCCCGAGCTGCTCACGCGCTCCGAACAGCAAGTCGGCTGCCTCGCGGGCGCGTTGACTCAGCGCGAATACGAGCGCCTGCTGGTCGCAGAAGGATTCTCTGACGTCACGATAACGAGCACCTATAAGGCGGCCGACGGTCTGCATTCGGCAATCATTCAAGCCAGGAAGTCACAGGACGGTCAGCCCGAGTAGCCGGGACGGTCAGCCCGAGTAGCAGAGTGTAGCCAGACGCTTCAATCTGCGCCTACCTGGGACCCGGCGCAGCTTACCGCTGGACGCCAGCAGCTAAGGACCCGACCGCAACTCCGCATGCCAGCGGGTGACGTCGAGTCGAGCGAACTGGCCCCCAGCCGCTGCAGTCCAGTTGTCTGCAATGCGCAGCTTCCTCCTGCATCGACCGCCGGAGACAATCAGCACTTGGTCTCTTCCGGCGTGCGCGCCTTCGTCAGCCACCCTCTGCGGACAAGTTCTTGTGGTGACATGGTGAGGCGACGGTTCGCCGGTCGAACTGGTCCTGGTGCCTGGTGGCCGCTGGTCGGACCTCAAGGGGGACACATGAGCGGACG
>DATMMA010000506.1:0-5567 GCA_035570295.1 Streptosporangiaceae bacterium | reverse complement strand
TCTGCGGCCACCACGATCTTCATCGCGGGGATGCTCGAGCGAATCTCGGCGTAATTCGCCCGCCGCGAGCCGGCTTACACTTCCTCCACCGGGCGTATGCATGGGTTCGGTCGCTGACGCTGGGCCGAGCGCAACGAGAGGGAGTAGCCGATGACGGGGTTGCCGGTGACGGGCGAGCACGCGCTGGTACTCGGCGGTGGCGGTGTCGCGGGCATTGCCTGGACGACCGGCCTGCTGACCGGGCTGGCCGAAGCCGGTGACGACGTGACCGGAGCAGATCTGATCATCGGTACATCGGCAGGAGCGAACGTAGCGGCCCAGCTTGGGAGCGGGCTGCCGCTGACCGACCTATTTGCGCGGCAGGCAGATCCGGCCCGGCAATCGGCTGAGATCCTGGCCGAACTGGACCTCGCAAAACTTGCGGCTGAGCTCGGCGGTTACCTCGCTGGCGCCAGTACTCCGGCAGAGACTCTGCGCCGAATCGGCGCCTATGCGCTGGCCACTCAGACCGTGCCGGAGGCCGTCCGTCGTAACGTCATCGAAGGCCGGCTGCCCGCACATAGCTGGCCAGCCCAGCGCATCCAGCTAACAGCAGTTGACGCGGCAACCGGTGAGCTGCGCGTTTTCGATTCGGCCTCGGGCGCGAGCCTGGTCGACGCGGTAGCCGCGAGCTCGGCAGTGCCGGGCATCTGGCCGCCCGTCACGATCGGCGCCAGCCGGTACGTGGACGGCGGCGTGCGGTCCGCCGACAATGCCGACCTGGCAGCCGGTTTCGGGCGCATCACAGTGATCTCGCCGATCGGTTTCGACTCCCTGATCCCGTCGTCGCTCCCACTGCGCGAAGTGGTCGCGAAGCTGCAGGCGGACGGCTCGGCGGTCACAGTCATCGTGCCGGACGCGGCTTCAGCCACCGCCATCGGGACCAACGCGCTCGATCCCGCCACCAGGACACCCGCGGCCACAGCGGGCCTGGCGCAGGGCCGCGCGGGGCTGACAGCGAACAACTCGGTCACGGGCTGACTGCAGGCGCCCCAGGCGCTGCTTACCGCCCTGCCTGGGCCACTTCCAGCAGCGCGTGCAGGTCTCCGACGGTTTCCAGCGCCGCAGCTCCGGCGGCCAGGACTAGCACCACGCAGACGGCGAGCAGGGTGATCCGGCGGGGTGGCGGTGCCGTCAGCAACGCGGCGACGCGCCGGGGCACCGGCCCGGCCCAGGCAAGTGACACGCGGGGGGAACGCGCCCCGACTGCGCCGAGCGATATGCTGCGCAGCCGCGCGGGCTGGGAACTGGCGAGCAGGGCAACCTGGCCGATGGTCTCTGCCACCAGCCCGCGATCGCCGGTGACTGCTGCGGCGTGTTCGTCAGCCCAGCGCTCAACGGTGTATTCCACTGAGCGGGCCACCGGAAGGAGCATGGGGTTAGCCGCGGCCGCAAGCCGGGCCGCGGCCACGAATATGTAGTGCCGGCCGGACAGGTGCGCCTGCTCGTGCGCGATAAGGGCGGCCCGGCTGCCGGTGTTCAGGCGGTCGAGCAGGATGTCCGAGACCACGATGCGGCCGGGCCTGCCAGGCATGGCGTAGGCCTCGATCGCCGGTCCGGGTACCACTACGACTGTGTCGTTGCTATGCAGCTGTGCCGCGCGGCGGTACGAGTCAGCGAGCGCACGGGCCCGCTTGCGGACGATAACCGCGACTGCTACCGCTGCTGCGGCCAGCGCCAGCCCGGCGATCGTCCCGGCCGAGGAGGGAACGGGATCACCGCGCCTGACGACCTGCCACGAGTAGTCGCCCAGGGCAGCCAGGACAGGTGCCTGGGCTGCCGCGTAGGCGGCAAGCAGCGCCAGCGCCGCAGAACTGCACCCGGCGAGAGCGACGGCCGTCAGCGTGAGCAGCCAGGTGGCCTGGCGCGGTTCCAGCACGGTAGCCAGCGGACGGGCGGCTACACCGGCCAGCGCGGGGATCACCAGCGGCAGATAGAGCAGCCACACGTGTCTAATCCCGTTCCCGTGGCTGGCCAGGACCGTCGGCCGAGGAGTCCCTGGCGTTGGCCAGCAGGCTGCCCAGCAGCCGTGCATCCCGTCCGGAGAGCCCGGACACGAACCGGCTCAGCACAGCACCGCGATCGATTCCGCTCCCGAGCGCCGAGCTCATCTGGTTTGCGGCCAGGCTAGCTTCGTCGACGGCGGTGTAGCTAAAGCCGCGCCCGGCGCGCTGACGTGCCAGCAGGCCCTTGTCGTACAGGCGCGACATGATCGTGACGACGGTGCTATAGGACAACTCTCGCTGGTCGCTCGCCGTGATCCGCTCGCGCACTTCACCAGGGCTGAGTGGCTGGCTGTCCGTCCGCACGATGCCAAGGATCTCGGCTTCGAGGGCTCCGGCGGCACGCCGGATTGCGCCTTGCGAACTGGCCTGCCCCTGCGGACGCCCGGGTTCGTGCATCGCGGCCTCCTGTCGCGGGTATCATCTACAAAACTCGTAGAAGCTCTACAGTGCCTGTAGAGCCATACCAGTCCGAGTATGCCACCGCGGCCCGAGCCGCGAACGACTCCTCGCGCCGTGCCGGGCGGCAGGGCGCGAGCCATCAACCGATCCGGCGAGGGGCCTGACGTGTCACATCTGACTTACCTGGAGTCCGCGGTCGTCGGCATGATCCAGGGAGTCTCGGAGATGTTCCCGGTCTCCAGTCTTGGGCATAACGTGCTAATCCCTGCCATTGTCGGTGGCAGCTGGGCTCGCGACCTGAACGTTGCCTCCCCGGAGTCGCCCTACCTGGCGTTCATCGTCGGCCTGCACGTCGCGACCGCTATCGCGCTCCTTATCTACTTCTGGCGCGACTGGCTGAGGATCATCGGCGGCTTCCTGTCCTCGCTGCGAGATCGCCGCGTCGAGACGGCCGACCAGAAGCTGGCCTGGATGATCATCTTGGCGACGATCCCGGTCGGCATCGTCGGTCTCGCCTTTGAGCACACGTTCCGGGTGCTGTTCGCGAAACCCATCCTGGCCGGGATCTTCCTCATGGTGAACGGCCTGATCCTGCTCGCGGGAGAGCGCTACCGGACGCGCGCCTCGCTGGCGGCCGACGTCTCAGTCGCCGCGGAGCGCGATCAAGCGGCCAGGGAGCCAGCAGCGCGCAAGCCAGCATTCCGGGCGTCGCCCGTGCCTGCGTCGCCCGTGCCCGAGTCGACAGGGCTTCAACCGGGACTACTTGCGTCGGCCGAGCCGGAGCTAGCGGCGCATGGGCAAGCGCTGCCGGTCCCGGCAAGCCACCGGCGGCAGCAAACCGGCGGCCTGGCCCTGCGCGAGGCCGAAGTAGCCGACGCGCGCCGCGCCGACCGGCGACTGGCCGGGATGAGGTACCCGCAAGCCGTGATCATCGGGTCAGCCCAGATCCTCGCGTTGCTCGCCGGCATCAGCCGTGACGGCGTCACCATGGTGGCCGGCATGGGGCGCGGGCTGTCCCGCGAAGATGCCGCCAGGTTCGCGTTCCTGCTCGCAACGCCCGTCATCCTGGCCGCCGGCGCGCTGAAGATACCGGACCTGCTTGGCCCGCTCGGGAACGGGATCCACGGCCAGATCCTGCTCGGCAGCGTGCTGTCAGGAGTCGGTGCCTACCTGGCCGTCCGGTTCCTGCTCAGATACCTGCGCACTCGAACGCTCACCCCGTTCGGGATCTACTGCCTGGTTGGCGGGCTCGCGAGTGTCGTCTACCTGGGCCTCGTGCGGTGACCCCGAGCGTGGCGAACACTATCCCGCGACGGAAGGAAGCGAATCGGTGCAGCACTTCATAGCTACCTATGGCTATCTGGCGATCTTCCTGCTCATGGTGGCGGAATCGGCGTGCATACCGGTGCCGTCCGAACTCATCATGACGTTCGGCGGCGCGCTCGCAGCCGGTGCCGTGCCCGGCACCAGCCTCAACCTGGCAGGCGTCATCATTGCCGGGACGGCTGGCAACGTGGTCGGCAGCTACATCGCCTGGGCAGTGGGCCGTTACGGCGGTCAGCCGGCTCTCCGGCGGTGGGGCCGGTTGCTCAGGATCCGCGAGCACGACCTCGATCGCGCCATTCAGTGGTTCGACCGCTATGGCCCGCGGGCCGTCCTGATCGGCCGGCTCCTCCCGGTCGTGCGTACGTTCATCTCGCTGCCCGCCGGGATCGCAGGCATGGATCCGCTGCGTTTCGGGATCTACACCACCATTGGCTGCGTTCCGTGGACGGCCGCGCTAGGAGCGGCCGGCTATGCGGTCGGTAAGAACTGGAACTCGATCGTCAAGGGCTTCCACGGCCCGACCTACATCATCGCCGCAGTCGTGGTTATCGGGCTTGCCGTTGCGATCTGGCGGTATCTGCGCCGGAGGCCGGCGGGCGACGGAACGGATGCCCGGCACCGGCACGCAGCCGACGCGGCGCGCGGCACCCGGACACCTCGCTGAGATCGCAGACAAGGCACATTCTGTGCTCAGGACGGATCGGTTCGCCATGGGCCCGCCGCCACGTGCGGGCCGGAATAAACCTGGGCGGCACCGGGCGCTACCGGGCAACGACGGCGCGCAGCCCGGCCGTGACCGCCTCTACGAGATAGACCTGCTGCGGATCACCGCAGCGCTCAGCGTCGTCATCTACCATTACACATTCTCCGGATATGCCCGGCATCTCACGTCGATCGCGTACCCGGCTCTGAGCGTCGTCACGCGCTACGGTTACCTGGGCGTCGACATGTTCTTCACCATCAGCGGGTTCGTCGTCCTGCTGAGTGCTTGGGGACGGCGGCCACATGAATTCGTGATCTCGCGGATCGTCCGGCTATATCCGGCGTACTGGGTGGCCGTGACCCTCACGACGATTGTCGCGATCACGCTGAGCCGCGGCCTGTTCCGGGTCACGCCGATCCAGTACGTCGCCAACATGACGATGCTCAACTCGGTGGCGCACATCGCCAACATCGACGTCGTCTACTGGACGCTCTACACGGAAATCCGGTTCTATTTCTTGATCTTCGTGCTTGCGTGGGTCGGCATTACCCGCTCGCGGGTCGTCGCACTGTTGTGGACCTGGCTGGCGGCCACCGCGATCATCGAGGCCCATGTCCTGCCGGCCGGGATCGCGACAACGCTCGACATACTCGTGCAAGCGCAGTGGTCGCACTACTTCATCGCCGGCATGGCACTGTGCCTGATCTACCGGACCCGCTTCTCTTGGCAGCTGGGCGCGATCCTCGCACTTGCCTACGCCAATGCGGTCTACCAGGCGATCAACTTCGGCCACCTCGTCGCCGGCCGCTATCACCAGACCCTGCACTCACCGGTGATTGCCGCGGTTATCACCGTCATCTTCATCGTGATGACACTGATCGCACTGCGCGTCACCAGACAGCTCGGTCGGCCATGGTTCGCTGTGGCAGGTGCGCTGACGTACCCGCTCTACCTCGTGCACGCCTACAACGGGTTCGTGATCATCAACCTGATCGGCCGCCATCTCAACCGATGGGTGCTGCTAGTGGTAATGGTCACGGGCATGTGCACCATGGCCTATGCCATTCACCAGCTCGTCGAAACGAGGTTCCCTC
>DATMMA010000505.1:0-4099 GCA_035570295.1 Streptosporangiaceae bacterium | reverse complement strand
GCCTCGGCCCGCGGCTGGATCGACATGGCGCGCGGAGCGCGGCTGAGCGGCTCCAGGTTCGCCTACCGGATCGGCGATGTCGCGCTCGGCGAGATGGCGCTATTCCGGTATGTCATCGACAAGCTGACCAATCGAGGCTTCCTGCTCGTGCTACCGCCGATCCTGGTGAACGAGCGGGCCATGTACGGGACCGGCTTCCTGCCGACGGAGGAGTCGAACCTCTATCACCTGGAGCACGACGACCTGTACCTGACCGGGACCTCCGAGGTCGCGCTCGCGGGCATCCACACCGACGAGCGGCTGGAGGAAGCGGATCTGCCAGCCAGGTACGCCGCGTTCACCACGAACTTCCGCCGGGAGGCCGGGGCGGCCGGCAAGGACACCAGGGGCATGTTCCGGGTCCACCAGTTCGACAAGGTAGAGATGTTCGTCTACAGCCTGCCCGAGCAGTCGCGGGAGATCCACGACCAGTTGCTGGCCATTGAAGAGGAGATCGCGCAAGAACTGGGCCTGCCGTACCGGGTGATGAATATCGCCGTCGGTGACCTCGGCGCGCCCGCCGCGAAGAAGTACGACATCGAGGCCTGGTTCCCGGTCCAGCAGCGGTACCGCGAGATCACCTCGTGCTCGAACACGACCGACTATCAGGCGCGACGACTTAACATCCGGTTCCGCCGCGACGGCAAGCTGGAGTACGTGCACACCCTGAACGGCACCGGCGCGACCGCACGGGCGCTGCTGTCGATCATGGAGAACTTCCAGGACGAGAACGGCACTGTGGCAGTGCCGGGAGTGCTCCGGCAGTTTGGCGCTCCGGCCACCATAGGGACGCCGCCCGCGAGCTAAGGCCGCTCACATCTGTGACGCGGTACCGGCCACGAGTACCGGGCAAGACTCGCACATCGGACCGGCGGCAGGGCCATTGCGCGGGCTGCAGCCTGACCCACTCGAGCGCTCTAAGCGCCTGATCCGCCGGAGCCGCCCGATCCGGCCGAGCCGCCGCCCGCCGAAGGCCCGGACAGCCTCGCCAGTAGCGCCGCGCCGACCGGAACTCCGAGCCCCGAGCATGCATCCCAGCCCGGCCCGGCCTGGTACGCGCCATTGTCGCCGCTGGTGATGTCGCGCAACCCGGCGACGGGCTGGCCCGGCTCGACACCGGCGTACAGGGCCGCCTGCAACAGGCCAAGCGGCTTCCCTAGCGACTGCACGAGCCTGGCCGTCAATGCGGCCCACAGGGGCGCGACGGCGCTGGTCCCGCCGATCACGGTCTGCTGTCCATCGACAAGCACCTGGTAGCCGGTCGCCGGGTCGGCGTTGCCGGCCACATCGGGCACGCCGCGGCCGGGATTGCCAGCCGGGTTCGCCGGCACGCCAGCGGTCGCCTGCCAGGCGGGCTGGCCGAACGTCGCGCTGACGCCGCCGCCGGTCGCGCCACCCTGACTGCCGTCGTTCCAGACGGTTTCCGAACCCAGGGTGCGGGTGGCCGGGTCCGCGTGCAGGCTGGTGCCGCCGCAGGCCAGCGCATGCGGGCTGGACGCGGGGAAGTCGGCATGCGGCGAGCCATCGCTGACCCCGTCGCCGCTGCCGTTGTCCCCGGCCGCCGCCGTGACCGTGACGCCGAGCGCCACGGCGTCCGCGATCGCATCGTCGAGCGCTGTCATCGCCTGCGCTGTCCAGGAGCTCTCCGGCCCGCCCCAGCTGATGCTCACTGCGGCCGGGGTCGGCGCGGCATGCACCGCGTTGGTGACGGCGTCAACGAAGCCCTGATCAGTGTTGGGGGCGAAGTAGACAAGCTGCTTCGCGCCGGGAGCTACCGAGCCGGCGACCTCGATATCCAGCAGCACTTCGCCGTCGGCGCCGTCCGGCGCCTGGTCCGGGACGTTGCTGGCGCCGTCCACGCCAACCGCCGTGACTGACGGGACACCGATGCCCAGGTTGCCGAAGTAGCTATCCAGGTCACCCATGGAGAAGCCGCCGCCAAGCTCGATGATCGCGATCGTCTGGCCAGTGCCGTCGGCGCCCACCGGGAACTGGTAGATATCGGCCACCTGCGGCGGGGTGTAAGACACCTGGACGGCTTCCGGCTTGGCGGGCCGGAAATGCGGGCTGGCCTGCGGCCGGGTGTCGAAGCCCAGCACAGCGACAATGACGCCATCTAGTTCCGCCGGGATCTGCAGGCTGCCGCTACGGTAGCGGTGGGTAACGGCTTCTCCGCTCGGGCCGGGACTGGCGACCATGCTGAGCTCGGTGCCGAAGGCGCGGGCCAGCGCCCCGGTCGGCCCGGCGACGGTGAGCCGGCGGGACGCAGGATCCCGTGAGGTCACCTGAATGGCCGGCTCATGGCTTGTCAGTACGCTGGCGACCAGTTCGTGGTCCGCAGGATCGGAACCGTAGCGGTCGCGCAATTCGGTGCGGGACATCCGGGCCGGCGCTCCGTCGGTGCCGCGCGGCAGGCTGGCTGCGCGCCGGACCACCACTGTCAGCTCAATCCGCTCCTGCGGGTCCACCGGGCCGGCCGGAATGGCACCGGGAAGTGGCTCACGATGGCTTCCGGCCAGCGGAACTAACGAGCTTGAGGTCACAGCATCGACCCTTTCTCTCAGGCAGCGCGGTCGTGACCGGTGGTGGCACGCAAAGGCCCGGCCGCTGCTGACTGACGGCGGATGTCCCGTCGCATCACAGTAAACCTCGCGACGCCCGGTAAACAGGGCTAGCGCCGCCGCCGGACAGCTACCCGGCCGCCCCGGCTGGCTCGTCGCGCCGGGCGGCTACCTGCAGAACGGCTCCCCAGTGCCGCCGGACTTTGCCGTCCGGCCGGGCGGCAAGGCGCCGGCGGATCTCGCCATAGAGACGGTCGCGCTGCCAGTCGGCCATGTCGATGTGGTTGGAGAATGTCCCGAGCAGCGCGATGTAAGCCTCGGCGGTATAGCTGATCTCCCAGTCAAAATGCCGGATCAAGGTGACGGCGAACAGGCCGCTGCCCTCGATAGCGGCGCGGTCATCGGGCTGATCGCCCGGCGCGAAGTACCAGGTGCCGGCTGGCATACCATCGCCGATCTCGTCGTAGATGTCCTGGATCTCGCGAAAGAACGGGTCACCGTCCGCGGGGAAGACATGATCGGTCCTCCAGATCGCGAGGTGGCCACCCGGCCGCAGCAAGCGCCAGGCGAGCTGGTACCCGACGGCAGGATCGATCCAGTGCCAGGCGGTGGCCGCGAAGACGAGGTCGAAAGGCTCCGACCCGGACGGCTGCCAGTCCTCGAATGCCTGCCCGACGACTTGCACGTTCGGGAACCTGGCCAGGTTGCTCCGTGCCGCAGCGGCAAGGCCTGGTCCGGGCTCGAGGCAGGTGATGGCGAAGCCGCGTTCGGCCAGCGCGCCCGTCGCCTTGCCGGTACCGCAGCCGACCTCGAGTAGCCGGTCACCGGCCCGCAGCCCGGCCGCGGAGATCAGCTCGGCATAGAGTTCGCCGGGGTAAGCCGGCCTGGCCTGGTGATAGCGATCGGCGACTGTGTCGAAGGTGACCTTGAGCCGGTCCCGGTCCTCCCGTGTGCGGTCGTTCATCGCGTTCTACCGGCTCTGGGCGGCCTCAGCCGGCCTGGATGCCGTAGCCTCGCCCCGGTCGATGCGCGCCGCTGCAAGGTCCAGCGCGAGCGCGATGGCAACAGTGACGCCGATGCCTACCGCGGCGCCGCCGATCGTGTCGGTGAAATAGTGAAATCGGATCGCGACCAGGGCGAGAGCCACCATCGCGCCGAAGCCGGCGGCGACTACCGCTAGCACGACGCGCATCGAGGCCGGGGCTTTCGTAGCCGGCGGATCAATCAGGAGCACTGCAATGCACGTGATCAGCGCGAACGTGGCTGTCGTGTGGCCACTCGGGAAGCTCAGGAAGTCGATGTAGACCCGGTTGATGAGGTGCTTGAGCAGTTCAGTGATGCCAGACGCGATCGGGACAGCGAGCGCGACCATGATCGCCCCCCGGTACCGGCGCAGAGCCAGGCAGCAGTAGCACAACACCGCCGTGAGCAGTCCCATCGGAACCGTGTCGCCCACGACCACCAGCGGATCGAGCCCGGTCCGGTGCGGCCAGACCCAG
>DATMMA010000504.1:0-7146 GCA_035570295.1 Streptosporangiaceae bacterium | reverse complement strand
TGCCCGGAGGGCATGAGGGCAGCGTCGGGGACTTCGGGTTCTTCGTAGCATTGACGTAGTAACCGTTGATCACGCGGCAGATGTGGACCGGACCGCCGGGCCGTGGCGACGTGTGGAATCGCTCACACTTATTGTGCTTCGCGTTGGCGGGAGTGAAGTGGATGTCAATCTTGGTCGCGCCGTCCCTGATTCCGTAATCCGACGCCAGCAGAGCTCCGTCGACCACGTAGAAATTTATCCGGAAAACGCGCCACTTGCCGGGCAGGTTTCTGATCTGCGCGGCGAACTTGAACGTCGGCTGCCCGCCGGATCGGACCGCGCTGGCGACCCGGAGGATTACTTGCTTGCTGGGGTAGATCCGGGGGTCATTCCCCAGGCTGGCCCAGCCTCCTGGCGCGTATTCGAAGTTCAGGCACCGGGAACTGGCATGCGGCAAGTTATGCCATTTTATCCAGAATGCCGGGTGTCCGTTGACCGGCGGTGCCGGCTCTTCACGGGTAAGCGTGCAGGCGTCGTTACCGCGCTGGTCCTTGCCGCAGTCCAGCATGCTGTAACGGCTGATCCCCTCCGAGGCGGCGCCTGGCTGGACCTGGTTTCGGACCTGGTGGCATTCGCCGACGGCATAGGCCTCCAGCGTCCACGCGCCGGAAGTGATGTTCTCCGAGACCGGATTGAGTTGTCCGTTCGTATTGAGCTGCGCAAGGGCCCCGTGGCGGCCAGGGATTACTGGCTCCTTGGCTGGCAGCCAGCCGAACGTGGCCCACGGGGCTAGCGTGCTGAAGTACGGGGCCGTCGCGGTGGCTCGTCCTTGCCCGGGCCCGGCGCCGTGACTGCCGGCCGACAGGCTGCTACTGCTGACCGCGATTGCGAGTACGGCCACGGCGGCGAAGGCTGGCGTGCCGATTGCCCGCAGGCGCCTGCGCCGCCGCAACCGGGTACGCCCGTCTCGGATCGCCTGCTGGGCGCTGATCCTCGACTGCGGTTGTTCTCGATCTGCTATCTCCTGGAAGAACCGTTCGATCGACTTTTCAAGCATGGTGGAGGCCCTCCTCGATGTGGCTGCCCCTGTGAGCCACGACAGGCGAGTCGGTTTCGGCTGTGTCGGCGTTTGCGCCGAGCGCGATGCGTAGCGAAGTCAGAGCCTTGGCTGTCTGGCTCTTCACGGTGCCCGGGGTGCAGCCCAGGACCTGAGCGGCTTGCTCAACCGGCAGGTCGCAGTAGAAGCGCAAGACCAAGGTCGCACGCTGGCGCGGCGGCAGGCCAGCTAGCGCGTTTTGCATGTCCAGCGAGGTTTCCGAGTCCGTGCCGGCCGCCGGACGGTCGGGCAGCTGACTGGTCAGCGTGACCCGGCGGATCCAGCTTGACCGGCGCTCTTCGAGGAACTCGCGAACCACGATGGCGCGAACGTAGGCGTCCATGTTGTCCGCGGCCCTGGCCTTCGGCCAGTGCATGTACAGCTTGGTGATCGCCACCTGGACCAGGTCGTCGGCCCGGTGCCAGTCCTGGCACAGCACGATGGCCAGGCGCCTGAGGGAGGCTTCGCGCGTCGCCACGAAGTCCGCGAATTCAGCCTCGCGTGGCTGCGTCATCGGCGGAACCAGCCGTAATTTGTGATCACATTGCCAAGACGGGAGCAGTAGCCGTTTCGGTTGCCCTGGTTGGCTAACCGGCTGAAGTCAGTGCGCGCGACGGCGGTTCTTGCTCATGACCACCGGCCTCCGGGCTCGTCCTGGCTGACTGCTCACGCAACAGGAAGCGCTGCAGCTTCCCGGTGTTGGTGCGCGGCAGCGTAGCGACGAACTCAACCGCTCGCGGGTATTTGTACGGCGCGATCGTCGCCTTGACGAGGTCCTGCAGTTCGCGTGCCTTGGCTTCGTCGCCCGTCGCCCCGTCTCGCAGGATCACATACGCCTTGACGATCTGGCCGCGAGCTTCATCAGGCGCGCCGACCACGCCGCACTCGGCGACGTCGGGGTGGCTGAGGAGCACGTCTTCGATCTCCGGGCCGGCGATGTTGTAGCCACCGGAGATGATCATGTCGTCGGACCGTGCCTGATACCAGAAGTAGCCGTCGGCGTCCCGGACGTAGGTGTCGCCAGTCAGGTTCCAGCCGTTCCGCACGTAAGTTTGCTGGCGCTCGTCGCTCAGGTACCGGCAGCCGGTCGGCCCCTTGACGGCAAGCAGACCGGGCTCGCCGGCCGGCACAGCCTCGCCGTCCGTGTCGACGACTGCCGCGGTATAGCCGGGCACTACCCTGCCGGTTGAGCCGGGCCTGATGTCGTCGTCGGCTGAGGAGATGAAGATGTGCAGCATTTCGGTGCTGCCGATGCCGTCGATGATCTTCACGCCGGTCGCCTGGTAGAACGCGGCCCAGGTCGACTCCGGAAGGGGCTCTCCGGCCGATACTGGTCGGCGCAGCCCGCGCAGCTGATCGGCTTTCCCGGCCGCGAGCATCGCCCGGTAGGCGGTCGGTGCCGTCGACAGCACGGTCACGCCGTGCGCGGCAATGTGATCGGCCAGCTCGGCCGGTGTGGCCTTCTCCAGCAGGAGCGTCGCGGCACCCACTCGCAGCGGGAACAGCAGCAGGGCCCCGAGGCCGAAGGTGAAGGCCAGCGGCGGAGTCCCGGCGAACAGGTCGTCCGGCACCGGCTGCAGCACGCGCGCGGAGAAGGTATCGGCCACCGCGAGCAAGTCTCGGTGGAAGTGCATGGCGGCTTTCGGCCGCCCGGTGGTCCCCGATGTGAAGGCGATCATCGCCACGTCATCGGCGGCGGTCTGCACTGAGGCGAAGGCTGCCGGTTTGGCCGCTGCCGCGGCAGTCAGGTCATCCGGCCCAGCAGCGCCGAAGCTGACGATCCGCAAGCCGGGCACTGCCGCGGCCGCAAGCTCGGCCGTGAAGCGGTGGTCGCACAGCGCCAGCTGTACCCGGGCGATGTCGCAGATACCGCTCAGCTCACCAGCGCGCAGCATCGGCATCGTGGTCACGGCGACCCCGCCGGCTTTGAGCACGCCGAGCCAGCACACGGCCAGCCATGGGTTGTTCGGGCCGCGCAACAGCACCCGGTTACCGGGCACTAGGCCAAGGTCTTCGGTCAGCACCCGCGCTACCTGGCTGGCCCGCTCCGCGACTTCGCCGTAGCTCCAGGACTCAGCTGGTGACTTCAGGCACTGGCGGCTCGCTCCGCCGTTCCCGATCGTGGGGTTGAGGAGTTCGTCGGCGGCGTTGAGCCGGTCCGGATAGTGCAGCTCAGGCAGGGTGAATTCCAGATCCGGCCACAGCTCAGGGCTGGGCAGGCTGTCCCGGCAGAACGTGTCGGTGTAGGCGGACGGCGACAGCTGCATGCCCGGACCCTCCTCGGGACGCCACCACGACCGTCCCAGTATGCCGTTTCTGTGACGGTAGTCAATGAATCGGCCTACCGGAGCCGGGGCAGCGGCTGTGCTGCCGGCGTTCCCAGCGCTAGGTTCTGACAGTGAGCACCTCTAGCGCAACCCGGAGTCCGGCGTGTCCGGCAGGCTTCAGGCTGTGCCGCCGGTCCTTATTCGGCAGCATGCGCGGAGGCGGCGAAAGTGGTAGGCAGGGGAATCGCCGGTTTGACGACCGGAGCGAACGAACACGATACGGTTAGCGTGCTTGCGGCAGTTGAGGTCGTTCTGTACCGACTAAGGCAGTTCTCGGCGGGCCGCGCCGCGACGGGGACCATGATTGAGGAGTCGCGATGACTTACCAGCCCTATCCAACCGGGGGCGGCGGCAACCAGATGGGGACGGCTGAGCGGCCGCCGCAGCCGCAGACCCTCCGCAACGCGGTCCGGCTGATGCTCGTGGGTGCCGCGCTCGCATTGGTCGGCGTCATCGTCACGCTGTCGTTCAGCAGCAGGATCAAGACCGCCGTGACCAACGCAGCGAACACGACGAACACGACTGCGCGGAGCCAGGGCAAGGCCCCGCTAACGGCAGCGCAGATTCACTCACTGGCGAATGCGACTGTCGGCGTTCTCGTGGTCCTCGGCATCGTCGGCGTCCTGCTTTGGCTGTGGATGGCCTGGGCGAACAACCGCGGCAGTAGCTGGGCGCGCATCGTTGCCACGGTCTTGTTCGCGCTGGACACCATTTCGTTCGTCCTGGAGGTCGGCCGGGCCAGCGTCTCGATCATCGTCATCGCGATCGGCTGGCTGATCGGGCTGGGCGCGGTCATCTTGCTGTGGAACCGGCAGACAACGCAGTACATCAACGCCGGCCGGATGCGCTGACGCGCGGTGGGCGCTTGCCCGCCACATCAGCCGACCACGGCGTAACCCTGCACCTCCACCAGAGCCGCGGCGTCCCAGAGCCGGGACACGCCGATAGCGGCCATCGCCGGGTAATCGCGCCCGGCGAGCCGGCGCCAGACGGTGCCGATCTCGCGCCCGTGCGCCCGGTAGTCGGCGAGGTCTACCGCGTAGACGGTCAGGCTGGCGAGGTCAGCAGGCTTGCCGCCCGCGGCGGTTAGTGCGGTCAGCAGATTGGCCAGCGCCTGCTCGAATTGCTCGACGATGGTGTCGCCGACGATCGCGCCGCTAGCGTCCAGTGCGGTTTGCCCGGCAAGGAACACCATCCGGCTGCCAGTCGCAATGACCGCGTGCGCAAAGCCGGACGGCGTCGCCAGCGACGGCGGATTCACTCGTTCAATAGTCACTGGACATCAATATCCGGGAGTAGGGACAAGTCTCAAGGATCATGGCGGATCCGGTCGTCAGGTGGGGCGGCGGATTCGCCAGTAACCGAGCGCGCCAAGGCCCGCGGCGAGGACGACAAAGACGGGTCGGAACTGGCCTGCTGAGCGGCCTGGTAGAGCGGGCTGGCCCACCAGCTGGTCATCAGGCTGAGCAACCCGGAGACGGCCATCGCTGCCAGGCCGATGGCTCCGAGCTTGACGGCGATCCACCGGTTCCATCAGCGGTACGTCCAGATAACAAGGCGGAAGCTCATGCCCGCCGCCTGCGGATCCGCCACGTGCAGAGCGCACCGAGCGCGGCAGCAAGGACGAGATAGATGCCCGTTTCGGCAAACTGCAGTGGCCAGAACCGGCTCGCGGGCTGGTAACTGATGAGCTGACGCAGGTGCAGGCTGTTCAGCCAGTTGCTGCAGTCCTGAGGCGGCAAGTTACCGGTGCATGCGCGCGGGGGCGGACCGTCAAAGACCTGGCCGGACTGGGTGATCGTCTGGTTGGACAGGATCCATGCGCCGGGCCGGATGTAGTTCCCCTTGAGCAGCATGGTGGCCGGGCCGTGCCCGTTTTGGTTCACAACGATATCGTCGGCTGTGTTGGCGTTGAACGGCGCTGTGGCCTGTACCGGCGGGATCACGTGCGGCCGGACGAGCGTCGGCATCAGGAACTGAACGCCGGCGAAGATGACGAGGGTGACGGCCATCGCGGGCAATGTCCTGCGGATGAGCACGCCCGCTGTCACCCCGAGCGCGAACGCAAACGCGGCATAGCCGAGCGGTGCGACGCCCCGCGCGGCGAAGACCAGCGGACTCAGTTGCGAGTACCCAGCCCCCGTGTCGGAGTTGCCGTAGTTCAGCGCATGATCGATGGGGCTCGCCCACCAGCTGATCATCAGGCTGAGCAGCCCGGCGGTGGCCACCGCGGCCAGGCCGACCAGCCCGAGCTTCACCGCGGCCCAGTGGCTGCGACTGACGCTCTGGTTCCAGGCCAGCCGGTGCGTGCCGTGCTCGAATTCGCGGGCGATCAGCGGGGCGCCCCAGAAGATCCCGATGAGGGCCGGCACCGCGTACATGAGGGCCAGCCCGGCAAAGAACATTGTGCTGTAGGGGCCGACCTTGAGCTCGTCAATGAACTTGGCCGCAAGTGAGGTGCACGTAGCCTGGCAGGTGCGGAGGCCGATCTGGTCGTATCGGCTGACGAGGCCATGACCTGTGATTCCGAGTGCGATCGCCAGCACGGCCAGGACAGCGGCCGATGTAATCGCTTGCCCGCGGAACTGCCGCCAGGTAAGCCAGATCATCGCTTCTCCTCAAGGATCTTGGTGGCCGCAGACGCAGCGGGACCGGAAGGTTCCGTTTTTGCCAGGCCCATGTAGGCCAGTACCAGGTCTTCCAGGTCGATCTGGCTCACCGACCAGCTCGGGTCGAGTACCGGTTCGTCGCTGCGCACCAGAATCGTGCTCTGCCGGTCGGTATGACTGTCCGTGACGATGTGCTGGCTCGAGGGCAGGCTGCTTGGATCGCGGCGCGCTCCGGTGAGCAGCTGATGCGAGGCCAGCAACTGGTCAACCTCGCCCGCCAGCTGAACGCGCGAGCCCATCAGCACGACGAGATAATCGGTGATCCGCTCCAGGTCTGCGACCAGGTGCGAGGACATGATCACGCTGACCTGACTCTCAGCTGTTGTCTCCATGAGCACCTGGAGGAACTCGCGCCGGGCGAGCGGGTCGAGGCTGGCGATCGGCTCGTCCAGGATCAGCAGTTCGGGTCGTTTCGCGATGGCCAGGGTCAGGGCGAGCTGTGCCCGCTGACCGCCGGAGAGAGTGCCTGCCTTCTGGTCCGGCACCAATCCGAGCTGACTGATTCGCCGGGCGGCCAGATCGGCGTCCCAGCCTGGGTTCAGGTGTGCTCCGAGCCGGAGATGGTCAGCGACGCTGAGCCCGGCATAAGTCGGTGTGTCCTGCGCGACGTAGCCAACTTTGGCGAGCTGCCCTGGTCCGCTCCCCGGTGCGCCGCCGAGAACCCGGATGATGCCTGTGGTCGGTGCGAGCATTCCGGTGGCGAGACTCAGCAGTGTCGTCTTGCCGGCGCCGTTAGGCCCGACGAGGCCGACGACGCGCCCGACCGGGATGCTGAGCGTGCAATCCGATAGGGCCCAGCGGCGCCCGTACTTCTTGCCGAGCCCGCTGGCCTCGATCGCTGCGGTCATACTGCTTCCTCCTGAAGGGCGGACCTCACGGTCTGCTGGTAAATGCCGTCGATGCTCTCGGCGTCAAGCCCAGCCGCCTTGGCCTTGCGGTACCAGAGCAGCAGTTCCTTGCTGAGCTGCTGGTGCGCCGCAATCGACGCGTCAGTCAGCGTCTTGGTCACGAACGTGCCGACGCCTGGCTTGGCTGCTGCCAGTCCCTCGTACTCGAGCTCGCGGTAGGCCTTGAG
>DATMMA010000503.1:0-6094 GCA_035570295.1 Streptosporangiaceae bacterium | reverse complement strand
GCTAGCCCTGGCGGCAGCCTCGGCCATGACTCGCTCGCCCGCCTTATCCCAGATGACAGCATCCAGCGGGTTGGTGCATTCCGGTGCCGAGTACTCCGGGTGCGCATGGTCGACGTACAGCCGGGCGCCGTTCGTCAGGATGACGTTGGCCAGGCCCAGGTCCTCGTCCGTGAGCTGGGAGGCATCGGCGGTTTCCGCCGCCAGGTCAAACCCCCTGGCGTCTCGCAGCGGGTTCTCTTCCTCGAAGTCCCAGCGGGCCCGGCGAGCTCTGGCCGTGGTCGCGGCCTGATAGGCATTCACCACCTGGGACGAGCTGACCATGGCATTTACGCCCGGTTGGCCGGGCACGGAAATGCCGTACTCAGTCTCGATGCCCATAACCCGGCGCACGCTCATGAGTTAGAGCCTAATGCCGTGCCGGCTCATGTGCCGCGCCGCGCCCTGCCGGGCGGGCGCGGCACCCGTCTTGCCGCCGTTGCCGGGAACCAGCCATTTGTCCCGCATACCGCTGCTGCGCTTACCGGTACCGGGCTGACCGACGGCGGGCTTACAGGTACTGGCCGGTGTTGGACACAGTGTCGATCGACCGGCCCGCCTCGGTGCCGCTCTTGCCGGAGATGAGCGTGCGGATGTACACGATCCGCTCGCCCTTCTTGCCAGAGATGCGCGCCCAGTCGTCGGGGTTGGTGGTGTTCGGCAGGTCCTCGTTCTCCTTGAACTCGTCCACGCATGCGCTCAGCAGGTGGGCGATGCGCAGCCCCTTCTGCCCCGTCTCCAGGAACTCCTTGATGGCCATCTTCTTCGCCCGGTCGACGATGTTCTGAATCATCGCGCCGGAGTTGAAGTCGCGGAAGTAGAGCACTTCCTTGTCGCCATTGGCGTAGGTGACCTCGAGGAACCTGTTCTCCTCGGTCTCGGAGTACATGCGTTCCACCACGCGCTGGATCATCTCGGCGACGGTAGCGGCGGAGTTCCCGCCGTGCTCGGCCAGGTCGTCGGGATGCAGCGGCAAGTTGGTCTGCACGTACTTGGAGAAGATGTCGCGCGCCGCCTCCGCGTCGGGGCGCTCGATCTTGATTTTCACGTCCAGCCGGCCAGGCCGCAGGATGGCCGGGTCGATCATGTCCTCACGGTTGGATGCGCCGATGACGATGACGTTCTCCAGGCCTTCGACACCGTCGATCTCGCTGAGTAGCTGCGGCACGATCGTGTTCTCCACGTCGCTGGACACGCCGGAGCCGCGGGTCCGGAAGATGGAGTCCATCTCGTCGAAGAACACGATGACCGGCATGCCCTCGCTGGCCTTCTCGCGCGCCCGCTGGAACACCAGCCGGATGTGCCGCTCGGTCTCGCCGACGTACTTGTTCAGCAGCTCGGGGCCCTTGATGTTCAGGAAGAAGCTCCGCGGCTCCTTGCCAGTCGCGCCGTCGGGCACCGGAAGCCCCGCTTCCACCGCATCGCGCGCCGCCCGCGCCGCCACCTGCTTGGCCAGCGAGTTAGCGACGGCTTTGGCGATCAGCGTCTTGCCGCAGCCGGGCGGCCCGTACAACAGCACGCCCTTGGGCGGCCGCAGCCTGTGCTCACGGAACAGGTCCGCGTGCAGGTACGGCAGCTCGATAGCGTCCCGGATCTGCTCGATCTGCGGGCCGAGTCCGCCGATCTCGTTGTAGCTCATGTCGGGCACTTCCTCGAGGATGAGCTCCTCGACCTCCGCCTTCGGGATGCGCTCGAAGACGTAGCCCGACCGGGGCTCGAGCAGCAGCGAGTCGCCCGCCCGAAGGGTGTGCCCGCGCAGCGGCTCGGCCAGCCTGGCGATCCGCTCCTCGTCAGCATGCGAGATCACCAGCGCGCGGTCGCCGTCTTCCAGGATCTCCTTGAGCATGACGACTTCGCCGATGCTCTCGTAGCCCTGGGCGATGACGACGTTCAGCGCCTCGTTCAGCACGACTTCCTGCCCTGGCCGCAGGTCGTCAAGCTCAACGCCCGGACTCACGCTGACGCGCATCTTCCGGCCGCCGGTGAAGACGTCAGCCGTGCCCTCCTCGGTAGCCTGCAGGAAGACGCCGAAACCGCTCGGCGGCTGGGCCAGCCGGTCGACTTCTTCCTTCAGCGCGATGATCTGGTCGCGTGCCTCGCGCAGCGTGCCGGCGAGCCGCTCATTCTGGCCGGTGATAGCCGCCAGATTGGACTCGGCTTCGCGCAGGCGCTGCTCAAGCAGGTGCGTTTGCCGTGGCGAGTCCGCGAGCCGGCTGCGCAGGGCGGCAACTTCCTCTTCAAGGAAGGAAACCTGCGTAGTCAGGACCTTGACCTCGTCATCGTGCCGCCCCGAATGAACGCTGTCGTCACGAGAGGCCATGCCCCTCACCCCCTCCTGAGAGCTGAGTTACCTAGACCCTACCTATCCAAGGTCAATCCGTAACCTGGCGGCAGGCCCAGACTCGGCATTCTGCGTTACGATCCGGAAAACTCGCATCCCGGTTACCTGCGTTAGCTGACCGTCTCCCCCGGAAGCTTCTGCCTCATTCGCCTCGCTGGCAACACCAGCGAAGGAATATCTTCCGTCCGCGTGGTGGCGAGCCCGCCTGCTGCGGCATCGGCCCGGACGGCATTCCGTACGTAAGCGTCAGCCTCAGCCGTCTGAACCTCCCCCGCCAGTGCCCACGTTAAGCCTCCGCAGCCTGGGTCGTGGCCACCCTCGGCCGCCCCCGGCAGCCCTGGGCCTTAAGCTTCCCCCGCCTCAGCCTCGGCCGCCGCCGCAGCAGCTTCTGCCGCCTCAGCTTCGGCCGCTTCAGCACCCTTAGACGGCCGGCGCCGCCGCGGCGGCGCGACCACGCCCTCCGCCAACCGCCGAGCGGTGACGAGGAACCCGGTGTGCCCGACCATTCGGTGCTCGGGACGTACCGCCAGCCCGTCGACGTGCCAGCCGCGCTGCAGCGTCTCCCACGCCGCCGGCTCGGCAAAGTTCCCCTGTTCGCGCAGTACGCCGACCGTCCTGGCCAGCTGTGTCACAGTCGCCACATAGCAGCAGACCAAGCCGCCGGGGACCAGCATCGCGGCCGCGGAGGCGACGTGATCCCACGGCGCCAGCATGTCCAGGACCACCCTGTCCACGCCAGTAATGCCGGCCGGCTCCAGTTCGCCGACGACCAGCCGCCAGGCCGGATGCGGGCCGCCGAAATAGCGCTCGACGTTAGCCACCGCGATCTCGGCGAAGTCGCCGCGCCGCTCGAACGAGATCAGGCTGCCGTGCTCGCCGACCGCCCGCAGCAACCAGCACGACAGGGCGCCAGACCCCGCCCCTGCCTCAACAACACGCGCGCCAGGAAAGACGTCAGCCAGCCCGACGATCTGGGCCGCGTCTTTCGGGTAGACCACGGCCGCGCCGCGCACCATGGAGACCGAGTAATCCGCTAGCAGCGGCCGGAACGCGAGGTACGGAGTGCCGCCCGCCGAAGTCACCAGGCTGCCCTCTGGCTTGCCGATCAGGTCGTCATGTGCCAGCGCGCCCCGGTGAGTATGAAATGACCGGCCAGGCGCCAGTACCAGCCGGTGCTGCCGACCCTTCGGATCGGTCAGCTGCACCTGGTCACCGGCCGTGAACGGGCCGCGGGGATGCTTGATCACGGCTGTCAGGCTAGCGCTGTGCAAGGTGCAGGGAGCAACGGAGCCTGCGGCCGTCACACCCCGGTTCCGGCGAAGGCATGGTCCAGGTCGGCGGTAGACAGCACCCCGTAGACCTGACCTGACGGCTCGACTAGCAGGTACTCCGATGCGGGGGCCCGGCGCACTGCCTCGATCAGGTCCATGCCAGACAGGTCAGCAGACAAGATCATGTCCGGGTCCAGCGTGCGCGCGAGGGAACCGGCGTCAATCCACGGGCGCCGCTGCTCAGGCGTGGCAATGACCGCGCCCTCGTTGACGATCGCGATCGGCTTGGCGTCGTGGTCGACTACTACCAGCGCCCTGGCCTGGGCGAGGTCGGCCCGCCTGATCGCCTCGGCCAGCGGCAGGCTAGACGGGATAGGGATCGCCCGCCGTGCCAGTGCCCGTGCCTGAAGGCCGGGCAACCGCTCCCGTACCCGCGATGACCGGAGCGCCTGACCGGCGCTCATCCACATAAACGCGGCAACCGCGATCAGCCAGATGCCGTAGCCGTTCACCAGGCCGATCTGGCTGTCCGGCCTGATCAGCACGGCCAGCGCGAGCACGATGGCGATCACCCGGCCTGCCCAGGCCGCCAGAGCGGTTGAGTAGCCGCTCTTGCCGGTAATCTTCCACAACCCGGCCCGCAGCACCCGGCCTCCATCGAGCGGCAAACCAGGTAGCAGGTTGAAGACGCCGACGACGGCGTTGGCCAGGATCAGCCGGTCCACCAGCACTCCCGCGATGCCGGGCGGGTTGAACAGCTCGTACACGCCGAAGCCGAGCGCAGCGAGCAGTAGCGACATCGCCGGGCCCGCGGCTGACACCAGGAATTCCTGCCCGGGCGTTGGCGGCTCTTGCTCGATCTCGGAGAAGCCACCGAGCGGGTAGAGCAGGATCCGCCGGACCGGAAGCCGGAACGCTCTGGCGACCACGCAGTGGCTCAGCTCGTGAATCAGGACCGACAGGTAAAGCAAGACGACGAAGGCGATCGCCACCAGATAGCGCGGTACCGTTCCGTGGACGGTTCCGGGCAGGCCACTGGAGCTGGAGTAGAGCACGACCAGCACCGCCGCCACCACGAACCAGTACGGCGAGACGAACACCGGGATGCCGAACGGCCTGGCGATGATGATGCCGAGCCGAGCGTCAGATCGCGCGCCCCTGGCCGGACCGGGCTTGCCTGCCGGCTGCGGGCCGCCCTGCTGGATTCCACCTGCCACGCCTAGATGCTACGCGGCAAATGGCAATTGCAGATCATTCCCGCGCGTCTGGCCGCGCCGCATACGAGCGACGTGAAGTGGCCGCCCCCTGTCAGACCCCTCCCCTAGTCTGCGTGCATGAGCGAAGCACCCAGGCAGACTCTGGCCGACGGCGCGGCCAGGGCGCACGGCGCCATGTGCGTCGCGGCGACCGCCGAGGTGAGCCCGTCGGCCGGCAGTGCAGCCGGACCGGCCGAAGTCGCTCAGCCCGCCAGCACCTCGGCCGCGATCAGCGCGTCAAGCGCCACCGCAGCCGGACCGGCCGGAGCCGCCCAGGCTGCCGATGCTGTCGCCGCCGAGGACGCGGCAGAGCATTCCGGCCCGAGCCTGTCCCCGTCCCGCGCCGCGGACTTCATGACATGTCCGTTGTTGTATCGATTCAGGACGATAGACCGGATTCCCGAACCGCCCAGCCCCGCCGCCGCCCGCGGCACTCTGGTGCATGCGGTCCTGGAGCGCCTTTTCGATGAGCCAGCAAGCGGCCGGACGCCGGCTGCCGCGCGTACCCTCCTGGACCCGCAGTGGGAGCGCCTGGCCGCCGACGAGCCCCGCCTGGGCGAGCTGTTCGAGGACGAAACGGAACGGCGGGCGTGGCTGGACGAGGCGGCCACGATGCTAGACCGCTACTTCACGCTGGAAGACCCGACCCGGATCGAGCCGAGCCACCGCGAGATGTCAGTACGAACGCTGCTGGCTTCAGGCCTGACCCTCCGCGGCTACATCGACCGCCTGGACATCGCGCGGACTGGCGAAATCCGGATCGTTGACTACAAGACCGGCACCGCGCCTCGCGAGGAGTACGAAGCCAGGGCGCTGTTCCAGATGAAGTTCTATGCGGTCGTCCTCTGGCGGACCATGGGCACGATCCCGCGCATGCTGCAGCTGATTTACCTAGGGAACGGCGAGATCGTCCGGTACGCGCCGGACGAGGCAGATTTGCTGGCCACTGAGCGCAAGATCAACGCACTGTGGCAGGCCATCGATCGCGCACGAACGTCTGGCGACTGGCGCCCTCGGCAGAGCAGGCTGTGCGAGTGGTGCTCGTACCAGGCGCTGTGCCCGGTGTTCGGCGGCACTCCCCCACCCTTGCCAGCACTGCCTATGCCAGCACCGCCCGTGCAGGCAGCACCCGTGCAGGCAGCACCCGTGCCAGTACCGCTCGCGGCCACTTCGCCGGACGAAGCGGCAAC
>DATMMA010000502.1:0-2398 GCA_035570295.1 Streptosporangiaceae bacterium | reverse complement strand
TCTGAAGTCGGAACTGAACTAGCGCGCGCGTTCACGGGGGCGCAGCCGCGCGAGGTCTGGTGCAGCTACGGCTCGCCAGTCGGCAAGGCCCGGCTGGCAGCCGCGCGGAGCGCGCTGGACGGTGCGTTCGGCAGGCTGGGCAGCGGGCAGCAAAGCGACCCGGCAGGGCGCGTGAGCGTGAGTAGCGCCCACGAGGGCTGGGCGGCAGCGGCCTGGCTGGTGTCGCATGCGGCCAGGTACGGGATCAGCGACGTGCGGTATGCCGGATTTCAGTGGCTGGCCAGCAGTTCCGGCCGGTGGAAGCCGGTACCAGCCGCGAAACGCGGGCCGGCTGGCACTGCCGTAGTGGTGTTCGGCTGATAGCCTGCGGTCCCCGGGATCGGCTGCTTGCGGCCTGATCCCGCAGGGACGCGATACTGGTGGCAAGCCGCGACACTTGGGTCAGCCGCACCGCTGGCGCACCAGGGCGCGGACGGAAGAGGAGAACGCGGAAGTGACCTATATCATCACGCAGCCTTGCGTCGATGTGCTTGACAAGGCCTGCATCGAAGAGTGCCCGGTCGACTGCATCTACGAGGGCGAGCGGATGCTCTACATCCACCCGGATGAGTGCGTGGACTGCGGCGCCTGCGAGCCCGTCTGCCCGGTTGAGGCCATCTTCTACGAGGACGACGTGCCCGACCAGTGGAAGGACTACTACAAGGCCAACGTCGAGTTCTTCAGTGAGCTCGGCTCGCCTGGCGGCGCCTCGAAGGTCGGCAAGATCAACAAAGACCACCCGATCGTCGCCGCACTCCCCCCGCAGGAGACCGAGCACTAGAGCAGGGAACGCGCGGTGGCGACAAGCAGTACGACCGCGCGCGCGGCTGCGGGTGCCCGTGCACCAACGGTCGCGGCACGGCTCCCGGCGTTTCCCTGGGACTCACTGGCCGGCGCGGCTGCGCTAGCCAGACAGCACCCTGGCGGGATCGTGGACCTGTCCGTCGGCACACCGGTCGACCCGGTGCCCGACGTGGTGAGGGCTGCGCTCCGGGCCGCGGACAACTCACCCGGTTATCCGGCTACGGCCGGAACCCCGGCCCTCCGCGAGGCTGCCGCCGGCTGGCTGGCCCGGCGGCACGGGGTCAGCGTGGACCCGGCAGCAGTGCTGCCGGTCATCGGCACCAAGGAGTTCATCGCGTCGCTGCCGGCCCACCTCGGTTGCGGTCCGGGCGATATCGTCGCCTACCCGGCGCTGGCATATCCCACCTACGACGCGGGCGCCCGGCTGGCCGGCGCCCGGCCGGTGCCGGTAGCCGGGGTCGTCTCGCTCGGACCGGAACGAGCGTCCCTGCTGTGGCTGAACTCGCCTGCCAATCCGACGGGCCAGGTGCTGCCGGCCGAGCATCTCCGCAAGGTTGTCAGCTGGGCGCGCGAGCGGGGCACGGTCGTCGCTTCCGACGAGTGCTACCTCGAACTGGGCTGGGACGCGACGCCGCTGTCGGTACTGCACCCAGATGCTTGCGGTGGCTCGCACCAGGGCCTGCTGGCCGTGCACTCGTTGTCCAAGCGGTCCAACCTGGCCGGCTACCGGGCAGGATTCGTGACCGGCGATACGGCTCTGATCGCAGAACTGCTCGAGATCCGTAAGCACGCTGGCCTGATGGTTCCGGCGCCGGTGCAAGCCGCGATGGCCGCAGCGCTCGGTGACGACGCGCACGCTGACGACCAGCGCGCCCGCTACGCCGCCCGCCGCGCTCGTCTGCGGCCTGCGCTGGAGGGCGCCGGATGGGCGGTAGACCACTCTGAAGCTGGCTTGTACCTATGGGCGACGCATCCGGACCTGGACTGCCGGGCGTCGGTTGAGCGGCTGGCCAGGGCCGGGATCCTGGTAGCGCCGGGCGAGATCTACGGGCCAGGCGGCGCCCGGCACATCCGGGTCGCGCTGACGGCCACCGACGAGCGCATCGATGCCGCTGTCGGCCGGCTCGCTCAACTCACCTGACTCAGCCCTACCAGATACCGGATAAGTCGCCGGTTAGAGAACCATCGAGGCATTAAGATCCCGGTTGCGGCCGGCGGTCTGCCTGGCTTGTGCGGTGAGCGCACGGGCGCGCTCAGGTGCTGCGGCGAGAGGTGCATGAGGCGGATGCCGGATTCAGAGACCTTCGACGCCTTCTACGCGCGCACGGTGTGGAACGTCACCAGTCAGATGCGCGAACTGGCCGGTGAAGACAGTCTGGCTGACCACGCCATCCGGGAGGCGTACGCCAAGGCCTACCAGCAGTGGTACCAGGTCTCGGGTTACCGCGACTCGGAAGGCTGGGTGCTCGCGACCGCCAAGGACGCCTATGAGCGCCGCCGGGCGGAGGCGGCCGGCCCCGGCCAATCCTCCGCGCCTCCGGCCAGCGACTCCGGA
>DATMMA010000501.1:0-16020 GCA_035570295.1 Streptosporangiaceae bacterium | reverse complement strand
CCGACCGCCGGGGGCGGGCAGCAGGTCCGGCAAGCCGGGCGTCCGCATCCACTGTGCTGCGCTGCCGCCCGGGCACGTCGGTGGGCGGCTAGGGGTGCCTGTGACCACGGTGCCGAGGACCGTTATCGACCTAGCCCGGGTGCTGGACTTTCGCGCGGGCGTGGTTGTGGCCGACTCGGCGCTACAACAAAAACTGGCGTCAAAGAAGGAGCCGTCGGCATGGCTGATGTAATCGCGGCCGCGGCTGGGCCGACTCCTCTTGCCACTCATGCGAGCGTCCGCTGTCGTGGAACGAGGCCGGCAGCCGCTCAGAACTTGTGACGGGCGTGGCCGAAGGTAGCGCGCTTGGCATAGGTGAAGATCTTGCTTGGCGTCACGCTGAACGCATGGCTCGGCCAGTTGTTCGCCTCGCGATTCCGGAAGCCGCCGTCGCTCACGTCGAGCTGCCAGCGGCCGTCCCACTTCGCGGCCCATGCTCGGGCGAGGCGCTTTAGCGTGCCGGAATCGGTGACGGGGACGGCTTCGCCCTCGACCACGACGTCGACCCCGCCGTCCCAGCTGTTGCAGCCGGTCGTCAGCACTACGTGCGGGTTAGCGCCCAGGTTCGCGAACTTTTGCTCTTCCGAGCCAGTGTGAAAGTGGATGGCGTCGTCCACCCAGACGGCAACGAGAGGTGTAACGTGCGGCCGACCGTCGGCCCGGACTGTGGTGATCCAGAACAGCTGCGCGGATTCGAGGAGCCTGCGGGTCTCATCCCACCCGATGGCGGCCGCGTCCCTGTCGCTGTACCGCTCATCGAGGCTATTGACTGGCATATTCACTGATATTCCTCTCAAGCCTTAGGCATCGGCGCGGGGACGGCGGTGCCTCGGAACTGCCGGTCTAGGTCCGCCGCGCACCTGGGCGCGCCAGTTGGTTAAGCGCACTTGAGTCTTTGCCGCTACGGACTGATAGTCCAGTCATTGCTTTAGCGTTGGTCACAGGATCCGGCGTGACCCGGCCGTGCCGTCGGCGGCGTGATTGTCTTCGCCGCCGAGCCAGTAATGCGCAAGTCTGCGGCCGCCGTTGATCGCTTCGATGGCCTGGCGGATTGGCCGGGGTTAGAAGCGACGCGAGTGCCTGCGAGGTCACGTTTGCCGCCACTGACCTCCGCGTGGCCGCGGTGATCAAGCTCGGTGAAAGACCCAGATCGACTGCTTGGTGCCGAGCACCTGGATCGGGACCTGCCTGCGTAGCCGGAGCGCCGCCGGAATCACCGCTCGCGGCAGGTCGGGCGCCAGCAGCACCACGCGGCCGCCGCTACGCGTCACCCGGCTCAGCTCAGCGAGTACTGCGCCGGCGAACGCGGGCCAGCTCCCCGGCGACCGGCCGGGCAGCCAGGAGACGCAAGCGCTCACGCAGTCATCGGCGAGCAATAGGTCGCGGGCATCGCCGAGCTGCACTGGCACGCCCGCGGCGGCCCGGCTCGCGGCTTCGACCGCTGCCGGATCCATGTCGCTGCCCTCCGCCGTCCAGCCGGCGGCCGCTGCCTCGGCCAGGATCGTGCCCGCACCGCAGCACGGGTCAAGCAGGATCCCGGTTGACGCCGGGTATGCCGCGGTGGGGTCGCCGGCTAGCTCCACCATCGCGGCAGCGACCGTCGCGGGCAGAGGACCTGACAGCTCAGCGGAGCGCCCCGACCGTTCCGTGGTCGCGCTAATCCGCAGCCCTGCGACGTACTGGCCGTCGTGCCACTCGCTCAGCTGGAAGTCCAGCTGCGCCGGATCGGCGAACTTCCAGCGAGATTTGTCCGCGCCGATCACTGCGGCCATCGCCCGCCGCAGATCCGGTCGCTGGAGGCGCGCATGCATGCGTGCTTGTGCGGTCACCCGGTAGGTCATCGAGCCCGACAGTTGCCGGACCTCGTCCGCCCATACCGAGAGCGCGCGCTCAACCGCGCGCGGCTGCCAGGCCGTGCTCGCCACCGAGCCAGCCCCGGCCGCCCGGTCCGGGCTCGCACGATCGCCCCGGCTCGCACGGCCGATCTCGGCGAAAACGTCCTCGGCAAGCCGGGATCGCAGCGCGTGCGCGCGGCCAGTCCGGTCGGTATCAAAGAACACGATGTCGCTGCGGCCGTCGAACCCGCTGCCGGTGACGTCGATGCCGTCGACTGCCGCAAGCTGACGTCGCAACAGTCGGCCGATCCCCGGTGCACAGGTGGCGAACATCGGGAGTTGCCTGGGGCGTGGCCGCGCGGGTCGATTCATCATGGCCTCACCGCCCGTCCGCAGCGCCGTACCGTGTTTGACCTGGGCGCCGACGATACCCTCCGGCACGGACTCACTGTCAGAGCACACCGCTTTAGAGGATGCGCGAGTGGCGCGTCATCTCGGCGTGGCGCGCCCGGACAGCCAGGGCCTGCAGAGACCGTGCCCGCGAAACGGTGCCGCAAAAGACAGCGCCCGCGAAACAACAGCCAGTCCGGACGTGCCACGTTCCCGCATAACTAGTTAGACGTTGCCGATGATCGGACCGACCGCCGCGCATGAGGGCTGGAAGTTCGGGCTGTCCGGCCCCAGGGCGTTGATCATGTCCTGCAGCGCGTTGGAATCGTACGGGATCGAGATGTGATCACTAGTGTCCTGCGGGCACTGCGCTTGCAGGGTGATGTCCTGCACGTTGGCCGCGACCGGGAGGAACGCGTTGGTGTACGGCGTCACGACGTCATCGTCGGCAGTCTCGATTACGACGTACTTCACGCCGACCGTTGTCGGCGTCTGGTTGAGGCTGTTGAGGAAGGAAGAACCCTGGAACTGCTCGACGCAGGCTTTGCACGTGACCGATAGCAATGTGGTGGTCACGCCCAGCGCGCCGATATCGGCGACCAGGTTGACGACACCGTCCAGGTTCGTGCCGTAATTCGACGGAGCGAACCCGACGAGCATATTGACTTTAGCCGCGCCGCCCAGGTCGTTGATGTAGTACCTCGGCATCATGCCGCCCTGGGACCACCCGACGATGTCGACCTTGGTTGCACCCGTTTCGCTGAGCACAGTGTTCACTTCGGTCGCCAGTCGGGCGGCAGACGTGGCGATGCCGCCCATGGCATAAAATCCGCTGAGCGGAATCGTCTGGCCGTAATTGAAGGCATAGACACAGTAGCCATTGTTAACCAGGTCCGGGGATATCGCGCCGAAGCTGTTATACATGCTGGCGAATGTGCCCTCGGTCAGGATGACCGGATACGGATGCGCGGCAGATGGCGTGCATGGGCGGTTGGCGCCAGCAGGGGCGGCGGTGTAATTCCAGACAAGTGTCGAGTTAAAGAATGCCTGCGCCTCGCCCTGCATCGGCAAGGACGAGGCCTGGGCGGGCATGCTGCCCGCGACAAGTGCTAACGCTGTGCCTGCGATGACTGTGGACAGGCCAACTAACCCGCCAGATCGCCGAAGCTTCATTTCCCTCTCACATTCGTGACTCGATAGGCCTGAGTCAGTACTTGACGCAGACCACGCAGGAATGGATCTGGCACCGCCTCGTTGCGGCAGCATGAAAAGCGCGTCACGGTCGTGCGCAGCAGTCCGCGCAACCGTTCTTCACCTCGAGGTTACTGACGAGTATGAGCCGACCGCATTGGTCCGTCAATGCCCGAAATCGACGGTAGCTTCGCCGTTCGCGGCGACATAGGTCACAAGGTTAGGGAGGCCTTAGCAGACTCTGCGGGTGCCAGCGCAGCCAGGCGTCGGTGATCAACTCGGCAAGCTCGCCGACGTGCCGGCAGCGAATACCGGGCCGGCCAGCACCCGGTCGTGCAGAGCCAACGGCGATCGATGTCCGGGGGGCAAGCGCAGGTTTCGCGACCTCCGCTGCCAACGCGGGATAATGGTCGTATGGCCGATCTCTATCACGACAGGTGGATCACCTGCACCGGCGACGCCATCGTCATCAACTGGTACTACCTCTGGGGGCCCAAGCGGATTCCGTACGCGGCCATCCGCTCGGCCACGCGTGTCAATCTCGGCACGTTTCGTGGCAATCTCCGTATCTGGGGCACCGCCAACCCGCGCTACTGGGCCAGCCTTGATCCCAGTCGGCCCGGAAAATCAGCCGCCCTGATACTGGACCTCGGAACTGCGGTCCGGCCTTTCATCACCCCGGACGACGTAGAGGCAGTGGAGAGCATCCTGGTCGAGCACGCGCACCTGGCTAGCGTCCCGCACGCCGGCCAGGCCCCGTACCTTTGACCGCCAAGGCAGGACGGACCATGAATCGCGCGGTGCCACATCACGACCGTGATGCTGGCGGCCCCGCTGACATCCTGGCTGCGAAGGCGGGCCTCCGGCAGGAGGTGTGGAGTGCGATGCGCACGGCCAAAGTGGCCCGATTCCCGGGGGCTGAAGGCAGGATCCCGAACTTCGTCGGGGCCGAGGTTGCGGCCGGCCGCCTTCGCGATCTGCCCGCATGGCAGGCCGCCGGGGCGCTGAAAGCTAATCCGGATTCCGCCCAGCTGCCGGTGCGCCAGCGCGCGCTCGAGGACGGCAAGACCGTATACATGGCGGTTCCGCGGCTAGCGGGCCAGGAGCCGTTTTTCGCCCTGGATCCGGACCGCTTGTCTGACCTGCCCCGCAAGGCCGCTTCGATCAGCGGCGCGTCCAGGTCCGCGCGGCGCGTCAGGCTGACCGACCTCACGCCAGTTGATCTCGTCGTGATGGGCAGCGTGGCAGCCGGGGAGGACGGTGCCCGGCTGGGCAAGGGCGGCGGATTTGCTGATCTTGAATTCGCGCTTGCCACCGCAGCGGGCCTGATCGGCCCGCACACAGTGTGCGTGACGACCGTGCACGAGCTTCAGGTGCGTGCTGCTGGTGAGATCCCGCTGACGAGTCACGATGTGCCGGTGGACTTCATCGTCACGCCCGACCGCGTGATCGACTGCCGGAGCGGCCGCGAGCCGCGACCGGATGCCGGCATCTGCTGGGACGACCTGACCGACGAGAAGATCGCCGCGATACCGCTGCTAGCCGCGCAGCGAGATACCGCCGGCGGGCATCCGACTGATGTCTGACCGGGTTTTAGGATCAGGCAATGCGACGCGAGTCAGCCACGGTGGTCGGCCTGACCGGCGAGATATCGGGCAGCCTGCTAGGCGCCCTGGGCCGCTCCGGCAACGTCTCTATCGCGCGGCCGCCGGCGTCCCCGGACCAGCAGGAAGCAGGCGACGGCGCCCGGCCGCAGCGCGGCTGGGAGCCGGGAGCGCGGGCCATGCGGGAAGCGGCGCGGCGCCGGTCGATGTTCGTGATCGTGCCGGACGATCCGCTGGCCGGGATCGCAGCGGCCTGGAGCGCGATGTGGGAACCGACCGCAGGGCCGGCAGCGCCGGAAGCATTCGAAGCACACGCTGCCGAGGCGCTGGGCGCCTGGCGCGACAAGCAGTTCGAGTTGCCCGACTATTACGTCGTAGCCGCGCCGGCGCAGCGTACCGCTGCCGGACCAGACTTCTATCTGGGCCCGGTGCACGCGGTACGCCCGCGCCGCGTCGCTGTCGCAGGCGTCACTAGCGCGGGCTCGGCCGCCCAGGCTGCCCTGCTGCTGGACACCCTGAGGGCCCTTGAGCACGGCCCGTGGTGGCCGCCTCTTGACGAACTGATCGATGCCGTCAGGCACTTCTACGCCGGCGCCCTGGCAGAAACGTCCGCTCCGGCGTAGCTCAGCCAGACGGCAGCGCGACGCCGGAACGCAGTGGTCGTATCCGGCGAGGAGGACAGATGGGGGCACGACAGGTGACGGACCGGCCGCCGCTGGCTGAGCAGCTTGATCTGCAGCCACATCCCGAAGGCGGATGGTTCCGCGAGACCTGGCGGTCATCGGCGTCATTCCAGCCGCCTGGCTACCCAGGGCAGCGCAGCGCGGGCACGGCCATCTACTTCGTGCTGCACCCCGGCGAGGAGTCGCGCTGGCACATCGTCCGCTCGGACGAACTGTGGCTCTGGCATAGCGGCGGTCCGCTCTTGCTGCGGCTCGGGGGGACCGGTGATGAGCCCGCTCCCGCGGACGAGATTGTGCTTGGCGGCGATGTCTCGTCGGGGGAGCAGCCTCAAGCGTGCGTTCCCGGCGGGACCTGGCAGCACGCGACCCCGGCCGGGGCGCATCCAGTGCTGGTCAGCTGCGTTGTGGTGCCCGGCTTTGACTTCGCTGACTTCCGCCTGGCTTAGCCAGGGCAGGCGCGCCTACTCCCGCCAGCAGCCGGCGATCTCGATCCGCTCGGCCCAGGCTCGCGCGCTTGCCCCGCCCGGCTCCCAGCTCTCGCACATCTGCCGCATCTCCGTGCACCTGCGCATGATCGCCTCATGCCGCCGCGGCCAGTCAGGCCGCTCGCCGTAGCTGGCGTAGAACGCCGCGAGCGACGCGACCTCGGCCGGATGGTGGAGCCTGATGATGAACTCACACCAGGCCAGATCCTCGACCGGATCACCAGCGTGCGCCCACTCCCAGTCCAGCACCGCGGTAACGCGCTGGGCATCCGCATCGAGCAGCACGTTGTTGGGGCCGAAGTCACCATGCACGAGGACTTCGCCCGGTTGGGCCTCGCTCAATGCCTCTGGCACAGCGAGCCGGCGTATCTGGCGCAGCACTCGACCGCACGCCGCAAGGACCGGCTCCGCTAGCCCGGCGTCGATAAGATCCTGACCATGCCTGCCCGGCGCGAGCGCAGTCCGCAGCGTCACCGGCCCTCGCGCGATAACCCTCGGTACCGGCAGGAGCCCGGCCAGTGCACTTAGCGCAGCGGCTTCTCGCGCGCAGCAAGCCTCCGCCGCAGGACTCCGGAAGGCCTTGGTGACGACATCCCCGCTCCTGGTCGTGCGGTGCGTGTACCCGTGCGGCATCAGCTCGGGGTCGGCTGCGGTCGTGCCGGTCATGCGATCGCGGGCGATGGCACCGCGCGCCGCGCGTCGAGGAGGCCTGGCTCGGTGGCCATGAATAGATCGAACTCATCGAAGCGCCAGCCAGCCGCCAGCAGTGCGCGGACCGCCGGATGCGGCGCGGGCAAGCAGACGTGCGCCATCTCGCTTTCCGGACCCTCCAGCTCGGCCAGCGTCAGGAGCACCGCAGCCGCGGCAGCGCCGTCATCGGCGGCCGGAGACACGACAAGGTGCACGATTCCGCGGTCCGGGCCGCTGTTGACGACCGTGCCGGCCGCAACAACCTCGGCATCACGGCTGACCAGTACCGATTCGCCGCCAGGCCGGGCGGCCCAGGCCTCGTGGTCGGCCAGCCGGTCGGCGCCAGTCCAGCTGAGCTCGCGCCTGGCAACTGCTCCCGCGGTGACGGGCTCAACAGTCCACTCGTTAATGACCGGCAGCCGGGCCGTGTCGCCATGCAGATACAGCAGCGGCCACCAGGCATCGAGGCCGAAGCTTGTGTAGAGCGGGATCGCGTTCGCGTGCAAGCTGCTGAAGGTCATCTTGCGCCGGGCCTGTGCCCACAGGTCCGTCAGCATTGCCCGGCCGCAGCCGAAGCCCTGCGCGGCTGGGTCGACGAACAGGTCGCACAGCATGCTGACGGCGTCGTCCCCGGTGCCGATCTGGCGGACCGCGCCGAACGCAACGACCTTCCCGGCCAGCTCAGCGACCACGACTCGGCCATGGCCGAGCAAATGCCGGAGATACGCAGGATTGCTGCCGCTCCACTCGTCATGCTGGCCGGTCGCGATGGCCACTGCGGCGATCGCGGCGAAGTCACTCTCGGTCGCTGGCCGTACCCGCGCGTCGCGCATCACAGGAATCCTCCCAGGGTCGGCGTCATGGTGGCCGGTCGGCGTGCGTTCCCGACCGCTGCTAGCCTGACCTGCGGCCGGTGCGTGGGTAGACCGGTGCGGGACAGAGGCGCGCGGGCAGGCAGGAGGCACGGAGTCAGGTGCTGTCGGACGGAACGGTGGAGTCTGCTGGCTCAGTACTACCGGTACGGACATTCGTCGCCCTTGGTGACAGCTTCACCGAGGGCGTCGGGGACCCCTACCCGGACGGTACCTTCCGGGGCTGGGCCGACCGGTTCGCCAAAGACCTCGCGGCTGCCTCGCCTGGGCTACGGTATGCGAATCTCGCGATCCGCGGCAAGGTGCTCAGGCAGGTGGTAGACGAACAGGTACCAGCTGCCATTGCCCTGGCGCCGGACCTGGTGAGCATCGCTGCAGGCGGCAACGACTTGCTCCGCCCGAAGGCCGATCCGGACGCGCTGGCAGCCACCTTTGAGCAAGCGATCGCAGCTCTCAGGCAGGCGGGCGGGCAGGTGATGCTGTTCACCGGGTTCGATCCGGGCGGCTTTCCGCTGATCCGCCTGATACGCGGCAAGGCGGCGGCGTTCAACGCCCAGCTGCGCGAGATCGCAAGGAAGCACGGCTGCCTGCATGTCGACCTGTGGTCGATGCGAGTACTGGCCGACGGGCGGGAGTGGTGCGAGGACCGGCTGCACCTGGCACCAGACGGGCACCGCCGGGTCGCGCTGCGCGCTTGCGAGGTGGCAGGCATCCCGGTGGCGGCCGACTGGCGAGAGCCTCTGCCGCCAGATCCCGCTGGCCAGCCGCGCTGGTTCGCGGCGCGGCAGCAGGACATGTACTGGGCCCGGACGTACGCGGCGCCGTGGCTGCAGCGGAGGCTGCGCGGCGCCTCCAGCGGCGACGGGGTGCACCCGAAGCGCCCGGACCTCGCTCCGCTCTAGCAGCTCTGCCCTGGCGGCGCGGCCCCGGCAGGCCAAGGTCGTTGTCAGGGCGGGAGGCGGTTACCTGACGATCGGGTAAGCGGTCGGCTGGCGGCCGTCGACGTCGGTGAATCCGTACTCGCGGGCGAGATCGCCGACCGCAAGCGCCTGGCCGGAACGACGCATAACGCCAGGATCGGCAGCGAGCGCGGCGATAGCCCGGCCGATGTACTCGACGGACTCGGTCTGCGCGCGCTGGCTAGGAGTTAGGTCGGTCATCCGCTCGGCAAGCACCCAGCCCGGGGTCAGCGCCAGCACTGCGATCTCGTGGTCCTCAAGCTCGCCGGCCAGCACCTCGGCGGCCCGGCAGATCCCGTTCTTGGCTACGTCATAAAACACGTTGCCGAGGTATTTGCGGCCCATTGTGAACGTCGTGAAGATCACTAACCCGCGGCTAGCGGGCAGCATCAGCGGCACCCCGTACCGGGCTGTCATCAGGTGCGCGCGCAACCCGCCGGTGAACATACCGTCCCAGCGCTCCATCGACTGCTCCCAGAACGGCTGGCTGAACCAGTCGTTGTGCTCGGGATACGGCATGTAGCCGGCCCACGCGTTGCACACCAGCACATCGAGCCGGCCATGACCCGACCGGACGCGCTCGAAGAGCTCGATGACCGACTGCTCGTCAGTGTGATCACAGCGAACCGGGATCCCGCGCCCGCCCCTGGCACTTACCTGATCGGCTGCGTCCTCGATGCTGCCGGGATACTCCGGCACTGTCGGCGCACCCCTGACCGACCGGCCGGTGACGTACACGGTCGCTCCCTCTTCGCCGAGTACCCGCGCGATGCCCAGTCCAGCACCCCGAGTCGCACCGGTGACAACCGCGACCTGCCCGGTGAGTCGTTGCATGCCTCGCTCCTAGCGCACCGAGCCCATAGTGCCCACGGCCGGATTAGCTTCCGACGGCAAAGTCGGATTAAGGATACGCAGCCGAAGGCTTACTGGCGCGCGGCGACGGGTACCCGCGAAGGCATCAGGCCCGCCCGTGCGGGCCGCGATAACCAGTCAAGCCGCTGCGTCACCTGGTCACGGTAGGACGCCTGCCAGAAAGAGCCCGATTGGGTCGGAGGATAGCGTGCCGCAAGCCCACTACCGATCACACCGGAGAATTCTCGTACTGTCCGCAATCGCCGGAGCCGTCGGCCTGCTCGCCACGGCCTGTCAGGGCTCCCAGCCCGCCCAGACCGTCGCCGTCCGGCTGGTTTTCACGCCGGCCTCAGGGAGCATGAGCGTCAACCCCGGCGGTCCCCTCACCGTGAAGGCAATCGGCGGCCACATAAGGACAGTCAGCGTGGCAGGGGCTGCAGTCACCGGTTCGCTGAACCGGAAACATACGATGTGGCAGAGCAACTCGACCCTGCCGCTGCCGCTTCACAAGACTTTCACGCTTACCGTCAAGGCCCAGAACACATCGGGGCAGATCGTCAAGCGGACGAGCACATTCCGTACTCTGAGCCCCAGGCGGACGTTCAATGCCAAGATCACCGAAGGGTACAAGCAGACCTACGGCGTAGGCATGCCCATCATCTTGACATTCAGCCAGCCGATTACGAACCGTGCGGCCGTTGAGCGCTCCCTTGAGATCACTACGTCCAAGCCGGTCACGGGCGCGTGGTACTGGGACACTAGCCAGTCGGTCTACTTCCGGCCCCGCGATTACTGGCCGGCCAACACCACGGTCAACTTCGTCGCGCATCTAGACGGCGTCGAGGGCGCGCCGGGTGTCTACGGTCATCACACGCTGACGCAGCAGTTCACGATCGGGCGGTCGCTGATCGTCGTTGCCAGCACAGTCACGCACCGGCTGAGGCTCTACCGCGACGGTGCGCTCATCCATAACTGGCCGATCAGCTCCGGGCGACCGGGCGACGACACGCCCAACGGGACGTACCTGACGATATTCAAGGGGAACCCGGTGCGGATGACCGGGCCCGGCTATTCACTTGAGGTTCCCTGGTCGGTCGACTTCACCGCGTCGGGCAGTTTCCTGCACGACGCATACTGGTCGGTTGGCGTGCAGGGCTTCGCCAACGTCAGCCATGGCTGCGTGAATATGGCCCCGGCGGATGCCGAGGAGTACTACAAGATGGAATATCCTGGCGATCCCGTGACGATCATCGGCAGTCCGCGGCCTGGTACCTGGGACAACGGGTGGACGCAATGGTTCTTGTCGTGGCCGCAACTCCTGCGAGGTAGCGCCTTGCACGAGGCGGTCATTGCCGGACCCGACGGGAGCAGGTTCGCTGACCCGGCCGCGGTGGCCGCGTCGACGGCGAGCGCGCCACTGCAGACGTCCAGACGGGGGAACGCCCACGCCAGCTAGGACGACGCGTCAACCGATGGTGAAGTCGCTGGTCCGGAACTCACGGGTGCGGCGGCGGAAGTCAAAGGTGAAGCCCGGCCAGAGCGTGAGGTTGCGGCCTTCGCTGTCCAGGTACCAGCTGGAGCAGCCAGAGCCCCAGACCGTCTTCGGCAGCTTGCGCTGGAGTTCGGCGTTATACCCGGCGGACACCTCCGGGCGCACCTCGAACGGCGTGTCGCCCGCCAGTGTCTTGGCGATGCCGTCAGCGATGAAGGTCAGCTGGCTCTCGATCATCAAGAGCATCGAGGAATGGCCGAGCCCGGTGTTCGCCCCGGTCAGCTGGAAGTAATTGGGGAACCCCGGCACGACGGTGCCGAGGTAGGTAGAGCCGAATGCCGACGCGAGGGTCTGACCGTTCGTACCAGTGATCCTGCCGAATGCCGGGTTGTCGGTGACGTGGAAGCCAGTTGCCAGGATCACCGTGTCCACTGGGTGCTCCGCGCCGTCAGCGGTGACGATCGCATCCGGGCGGAACTCGATGATCTTCTCGGTGACGAGACTGACGTTGTCCCTGGCGATGGCCGGGTAGTACTCGTTGGATGGCAGCACTCGTTTGCAGCCTAGGTCGTACGTCGGCGTCAGCTGCGCCCGCATTGCCGGATCGGCTATCGCGCTCTCCATATGCTTGCGCCAGGCAAGCTCAGCCCGCTTGAGGATCTTCGGGTTCTTGACAAAGCCAAAGGCGAGAAGCTCACGCATCCAGTAGATCGCGATCCTGGACGCCCGCTGGCTCGCGGGCAGCACCCGGTACAGGGCCTTGACCTGCGGCTTCACCGGGTGATTGGTATGCGGGACGACGAACGGGGCGGTGCGCTGGAATACCGTCAGGTGCTCGACGTCCGGTTGGATCGAGGGCACGATCTGGATCGCGGACGCGCCGGTGCCGACGACAGCGACCCGGCGGCCGGCGGCCTGCCAGCTATGGTCCCACTGCGCCGAGTGCATGATCGTGCCCGCGAACGACTCGATGCCAGTGATGTCCGGCAGCGACGGCTCGACCAGCGCGCCGACGGCGGCGATGAGGTACCGGGCGGTGAAGCTTCCTGCGGTCGTGCTGACGCGCCATCGGCCGGAGCCGGCATCCCAGCGCGCGGCGGTCACCTCGTGACCGAACCTCAGGTAGTGCCGCAGCCCGTATCTACTGGTCACTGAGCGCAGGTACGCCCACAGTTCAGGCTGGGACGGGAAGGATTCGCTCCAGTCGGCCTTGGGCGCGAACGAGTACGAGTACAGGTTCGACTGAACATCGCAGCGGCAGCCAGGGTAGGTGTTGTCCCGCCAGGTCCCGCCCACGTCATCCGCGCGCTCCAGGATGATCATGTCGGTGTAGCCGGCCTGCCTCAGCCTGATGGCCGCGCCCAGGCCGGAGAAACCAGCGCCGATGATCAGGAACGTGACCTGCTCGGCCTGCTCGGACTGGCCGGGCGGGCTGCTGGCAGCCACGGTGCCTCCTGGCGTCGATCGGAACTAACGGTGTTGACCGTTCCCAAGATTAGGTCCGGAACGCCCGTATCGCCAGCCGGCCGGATTCGCCTGTGAGCTGCCGCCTGGGTATTTGATTTGCCCGCACCTGCCCTGTCATGGTGGGCTGCACGCCGTGGATATTGACGCGGTGCGGACCGCCTTCGATGCTCAGATCCGGCGCAAGGCCGAGCCGGACGAACCAGGCGCAGTGGTCGAGGCTGACGAGGGGGTGCTGCGCTGGGTAGCGCCGGGCAGCGAAACCTCCTGCATCATCTGGTCCGCGCTGAGCGACAGCACTGCTGACACCGTGATCGCGGCGCAAAAGAAGTACTTCACGACCCGCGGAACGCCGGTGGAGTGGAAGTACTACGACTACGACCAGCCCGCGGACCTGCCGGCCCGGCTCCTGGCGGCCGGGTTCGAGCCGGATGACGACGAAGTGATGCTGGTGGCGGAGACTAGCGCCATCGACTCCCGGGTGGTGCTGCCCGATGGGGTCCGGCTGGTTCCGGTGACCGACGAGGCGGGCCTGGCGGCTCTGATGACGGTGGGCGATCTGGCATTCGGCGACCACCGGTCGCCCGAACTCGGGGACCGGCTGCGTGGTCAGCTTGGTTCGGAAGGGACCCAGATGGTGGTGGCGATGGCAGGCGACGAGCCGGTCAGCGCGGCCAGGGTCGAGTTCGTCACCGGTACCGACTTCGCCGGGCTGTGGGGCGGCGGCACGGTGCCAGCCTGGCGGGGCAAGGGCATCTTCAGAGCCCTGGTCGCTTACCGGGCAGGACTCGCGGCTGCGCGCGGCTACCGGTACCTGCAGGTCGACGCCCTCCCGACCAGCCGGCCGATCCTGCAGCGGCTGGGTTTCGAGCCAGTCGCCCGCACGACGCCGTACCTCTTCACCCCTGCCGGTTCGCACGCCGATGGGTAACCGCACGTCAGAGCCGGCCGGCACGGCCGGCACGCGGACTGACACCATAGACCCGTGGTAGAGCTGAAGTCACCAGCCGAGATCGAGGCGATGCGGTCGGCAGGCCGCGTCGTCGCGACCGCGTTGCTCCAGATGCGCAAGCAGGCGGCCGTAGGAGTCAGCCTGCTCGAGCTTGACGAAGTGGCCAGGGCGGTGCTGGCCGAGCACGGCGCTACGTCGCCGTTCCTGAATTACCAGCCGAGCTTCGCGCATGCCCCGTTCCCCGCGGTGATCTGCGCCTCGGTGAACGACGCTGCGCTGCACGGTATCCCCGGCCCTTACCGGCTGGCCGACGGCGACCTGCTCAGCATCGACTTCGGCGCGACGCTTAACGGATGGACCGGTGACGCGGCTGTTTCGCTCACCGTCGGCACGCCGCGACCGGGGGACCTTCGACTGATCGACACGGCCGAGCGGGCGCTGGCAGCCGGGATCGCGAAGGCGGTGCCCGGGGGCCGGCTTGGCGATGTCTCTGCCGCCATCGGGGCCGTCGCCCGGAAGGCAGGTTACGGGCTGCACACCGACTTCGGCGGTCATGGCGTCGGTCACACCATGCACGAGTCGCCGTCAGTGCCGAATGACGGCAAGCCCGGACGGGGCATGAAGCTCGAGCCGGGCCTGGTGATAGCCATCGAGCCGTGGTTCATGGCTGGGGGCCATGACAGCTACCGGGTCGACCCGGACGGCTGGACGCTGCGCAGCGGCGACGGAAGCCGGGCTGCCCACGTCGAGCACACCGTCGCGATCACGGCTGACGGACCGCGCATACTCACCGAGCCCTGACCGGGCTGGTCACTGCGGCGCCGGGAATCACCTGCGGCGGGTGATGCCGCAACCGGCGCTCGGCCTGCAGCCTGTGAGAGTTCTGCTGGCTGTGTCGACCGAGGGAGCCGCAGTGGCCAAGACCGATGACACGTTCGTCTACGTCGCGACCTATCCAGACGAGATGTCGGCACGAGCTGACTACCAGGCAGTCAAGGAGTTGCACGCCGGCGGCCTGGTCGGAGCCTACGACGCGGCGCTGGTGACCAAGGACGCGCACGGTCATGTGCATGCGAACAAGGACGAAACGGCCACCCGCCACGGCGCCTGGTGGGGCATAGCAGCCGGCGCAGCGGTAGGGCTGCTGTTCCCGCCCTCCGTGCTCGGCGCAGCCGCAGCGGGCGGCGCGATCGGTGCCGTGGGCGGCCACCTGGCCAAGGGCATGTCCCGGTCCCGCGCGAAGGAACTAGGCGATTTCATCGATCCCGGCCAGGCTGGCCTTGTCGTCGTCGGCGACGCCAAAGTCGAGCAGGCCATCCAGCAGGCTGTGACCAGGGCTGAGAAGGAGACCGCCGAGGAGCTCGGCGTCGATCCGAAGGAGATCGATAAAACACTCCGGCAAACCATCACCGAGATGTAGGCATCTGCCGCCGCGCCACCATTCGCAGTCGCCTCACCTGAAGTGCATGCTGCCGCGGTGACTGACCGGTTCTTCGCCGTCAGGGCAGCGCGTTTGACCAGGTCTAGGCCTGATGGCAGGTTCTCTGCTGACGGGCTAGGCCTAGTTCAGGACGGGCGGCGAGGATCATGGACAGGCTAGACGGGAAGCGCGCGGTCATCACCGGCGCGGCGAGTGGCATCGGTGAGGCGACAGCCAGGCTGTTTATCGCCGAGGGCGCGACGGTTGTGCTAGCCGACGCCGACGAGCTGCGAGGCAAGCGGATCGCCGGTGAGCTGGGGGACCGAGCCAGGTTTGTCGCCACCGATGTATCACGTGAAGCTGATGTCGACCAGGCCGTCGCGATCTCGGTCGAGGCCTTCGGCGGCCTGGACATCATGTTCAACAACGCCGGCGTGCCGGGCTCGACCGGCGGCATCGAGGAGATCGAGGTCGAGACCTGGGACCGGACGATCGCCGTGCACCTGCGCGGGGTCTTTCTCGGGATCCGCGCGGCGGCGAGGATCATGCGCCCGCAAGGTCATGGCAGCATCATCAACACCTCGAGCGTCGCGGCTAGCAGAGCCAACATGGCAGGACACGACTACAGTGCCGCGAAGGCCGCGATCACCCATCTCACCGAGACGACAGCGAACGAGCTCGGCGAGCACGGCGTGCGGGTAAATGCCGTCTGCCCTGGCGCGATCGCCACCTCTATCTTCGGCCGCGCGGCCGGGCTCGACGGTGAGGAGGCGCAGCGGACGGTCGACTTCATGGCCACCGTCCTAAGTGACGCCGCGCCCATCCGCCGGGTCGGGCGGCCTGCCGACATCGCCGAGACCGTGCTGTGGCTGGCCAGCGATGCGTCAGGGTTCGTCACCGGGCAGGCGATCGCGGTCGACGGCGGGCTGCTTACCGGTTCGTTGCGCCGCAACGCCCCGATGGCCAGGGGCGAGGTGCTGGAACTCATCAGGCAATCTGCCCGGCAGGCGGCGGGGGATAGATGATGAGCGCGCCGGTGACCGAGATCGACCGGCGCTTCAGCGACCCGGACGCGGCAGTCACCGAGTGGAG
>DATMMA010000500.1:0-2437 GCA_035570295.1 Streptosporangiaceae bacterium | reverse complement strand
AACCTGCGGTCCGTGCAGTTACCCCAAGCCGCAACGCTGGTCCCGCGTCTCCGGCCCGGGCAATGCGGCAGCCCTCCGCTCGAAGGCGCCCGTCATCTGTCCGCGCGCACCGGGCATCGCGACTGAGCGCCTAACCGGATGCGGCTACGTCAGGAAACGCTGTCGTCCGGAACCAGCCGCCCCTTCGAGGGAGGCGCGATGCTTACGGCACTAGGTGCCACCGAAGCCGAAGACCGTGTTTACCGGTTCATGGCAACGCTAGATTCGGCGACGTCCTCGGAAATCTCCGGTGCGACCGGGCTTACCGAAGCCCAGACGCGGACCGCGCTGACGGATCTTGCTCAACGGGATCTGGTCTCCCGGACAAGCGACGAGCCGCGCAGGTACGTGGCTTCCTCACCCGGCACGGTAGAGGCGATGATCTCCAACCGGCTGGTCGAACTGCGCAAAGCACAGGAGGCGCTCGATGGCCTTGCCGACAGACGGCGCACGGGCCGGATTGCTATGGCGGCTGCCGGTGCATTCGAGATCATCCACGGGCAGCAGGCCCTTCGGCATCACGCACTCCGCCTGATCCGCACTGCTCGTTCAGAAGTGCTCGACATGGTCAAGCCGCCAGTTGTCGCAGTGCAGAACAGCGAAGAGGTGCGGCCGCCTACGTCGACCCACAGCCGGGCGATCTTCGAGACCGGAGCGCTTGAGGCGCCAGGAGCACTCGACGCTATCCGCAGCGGGCTGCGCGGCACCGACGAGATCCGGGTACACCCCAAGCTTCCGGTCAAGATGGTGGCCGTGGACCGGGCAGTGGCGCTGGTGCCGGTATCGCAGCATGACACCAGGCCAGTCGGCCTCCTCATCTACCAGAGCGCGTTGCTCGACGCACTGCTGGCGCTGTTTGACTACATCTGGGACAGCGCGATCAGGCTGGACCTGGTAAACGGCCGGAAATACCCCACAGACTCGGCGCTTTCACCGGAGGACCGGCAATTGCTCTCGCTGCTTCTCGCCGGACTGACTGATGAAGCGATTGCCAGTCACTTCCGGGTCAGCGTCCGGACTGTGCAGCGCAAGGTGCATGCACTGATGGACATAGCCAACGTCCGAACCCGGATGCAGCTTGCCTGGGAAGCCGCGCGACAGGACTGGCTCTCCCCAGAATGCGGCGCCATCGGTAGCCACCGGTAACTGCTGCACGCCGCTCGCGCGGTGCGCTACACCTTGTTCAGTAGCGAGCGAAGCACGTACTGCATGATGCCGCCGTGCCGGAAGTACTCCGCCTCGCCTGGCGTGTCGATCCGGACGACGGCCCGGAACTCCTTGTCGTCGGCGCGGACTGTCACTTCCCGGGGCGTGTCGCCTGAGTTCATCGCCTCGATGCCAGTGATGTCGAACACCTCATGACCGGTCAGCCCGAGCGTTGCCGCGCTCTCCCCCGGCCGGAACTGCAGCGGCAGCACACCCATCCCGATCAGGTTGGACCGGTGGATCCGCTCGAACGACTCCACCAGCACCGCCCGGACGCCGAGCAGCGCGGTCCCCTTCGCCGCCCAGTCGCGCGATGAACCCGAGCCGTACTCCTTGCCGCCCAGCACGAGCAACGGCACTCCGTCGTCGATGTACTGGCGGGACGCGTCGTAGATCGACATCTGCTCGCCCGACGGCAGCGCGGTCGTAACGCCGCCCTCGGTGCCGGGCGCCAGCTGGTTGCGCAGCCGGATGTTGGCGAACGTGCCGCGGATCATCACCTCGTGGTTACCGCGGCGGGAACCGTAGCTGTTGAAGTCCGAGCGCTGCACGCCGTGCTCGGTCAGGTACTTACCGGCAGGGCTGTCCGTCTTGATCGCGCCGGCCGGCGAGATGTGGTCGGTCGTAACGGAATCTCCGAGCATGGCCAGCACCCGCGCGCCGTGAATGTCAGTGACCGGGCTCGGCGTCGTTTCCATGCCCTCGAAGTACGGGGGGTGCCGCACGTAAGTGGACTCCGGATCCCAGGCGAAGGTGTCGCCCGGCGGAACGTCCAGGTCCTGCCAGCGCTCGTCGCCGCTGAACACGTCGGCGTAGTCGCGAGTGAACATCTCCGCGGCCACGGCGGTCTCGACGATGCGCTCGATTTCGGCCAGCGCAGGCCACAGGTCACGCAGGTACACTGCCTGGCCGGACGCGCCCGTTCCGATGGGTTCTGTCGTTAGATCGATATCCATCGTGCCCGCGAGCGCGTAGGCAACGACCAGCGGCGGCGACGCCAGGTAGTTCATCTTGACGTCCGGGTTGATCCGGCCCTCGAAGTTGCGGTTGCCGGACAGTACCGAGACAACCGCGAGGTCGTTCTCGGCGACGGCGGCGCTGATCGCCTCGGGCAGCGGCCCGGAATTGCCGATGCACGTGGTGCAGCCGTAGCCGACCAGGTTGAAGCCGAGCTTCTCCAGGTAGGGGGTGA
>DATMMA010000499.1:0-7568 GCA_035570295.1 Streptosporangiaceae bacterium | reverse complement strand
GCTGGTGGAGGAGGCGGCCGGTGAGGCGCGGCTACTGCTGCTCGAGCAGGGCAATCACGGTTGCGCAAACCTGGCGCCATTCCACCGGCAGGCGACTGCCGACTGGGCCGCCGAGCAGCTTGGCGCGACGGTGAGCCGCGCTTCGCCGTTATCGGAGCGGTACTGAATAAGCACTGTCGGCACACGCGCAGCGGCTGGTCCTCGCCCACGGACCGATGTCGTCGTTGCTCCGCTACACCATGATGTCGATCTTGTCACTGGCGTGCTCCGGAGCGGTGACATCGACTCCGGCCTGCCGCGCGGCGGCCACCACAGCGGGTAGATCGATACCCGGGAGCGGCTAACGGGGTCCGCTACGTAACCGAGGCGCTCAGTCGGCGAGCGTTCGCGGCAGTCCGAATCGGGCTAGCACGCTGTTGTCGAACCGGGTGATACCACTGATCCGATTTCCGGACAGGGTGAAGACCAGCAGCCCGTTAGCATGCGATATTCCGGCCCGCGGGTCGCGGACGTAGGCGCCGAATGCGGGCTGGCGATTGGCTCGCGTGGGCACAAGCCGGTAGCGGCGGCCCTGCCGGAACGCCACGGCCCGGAGGAACTGAGCTGCAAGCTCGCGGCCCTGGTACTCCAGTGGTACCGGCGGCATAGCCAGGCGGACGTCTTGGGTAAGCACGGCGACAATGCTGTTCACATCGCCCGCGTCGTACGCCGCGGTAAGCCGCGCGACAAGCTCGCGTTCTGCGGGCGAGCCGGGCGGTGGCGGACCTTGCCGGTGGTCGTCACGGGGGAGTTCACGCTGGAGCGTCGCGCGAGCGCGTTTCAGCGCGCTCGTCACGGATTCTTCGCTGGACAGGAGCATGTCGGCTACTTCGGCTGCGCGGAAGCCGAGGACGTCGCGCAGGATGAGCACAGCCCGCTGACGGGGCGGGAGTAGCTGCAGCGCCGTGACAAATGCCAAGCCGATCGCCTCGGTTGCCTCGTACCGTGCTTCCGGGCCAAACGCGATGTCCGCTACCCCGTCAAGCAGCACATCCGGGTAGGGCTCAAGCCATACCACCTCGCCCAGCCGGCTCGGGGCTGGCAGGTCAAGTTCCGGCGCTGGTTGCATCTGCGGCCTTCGGCTAGCTGATCGCAGCGCATTGAGGCAGCGGTTGGTGGCTACCTGGTACAGCCAGGTACGGATCGACGCACGACGCTCGAACCCGCGCAGGCCCTGCCATGCGGCAAACATGGTTTCCTGCAGTGCGTCCTCGGCGTCCTGAACTGAGCCGAGGATCCGGTAGCAGTGCACCTGCAGTTCGCGCCGGTACGGGTCGGTGAGCTGGCGGAATGCCTCCCCGTCTCCGGCCTGCGCACGGTCGATCAGCTCCGCTGTCATGTGGCGCCCCAGGGACTGTCACGGTTGCCGGACTGGCCGGACTTCGATAGTCCCGTACCACGCAGCAGGGATCCTGGTTGCCACGTCGATGGCCTCGTCCATGTTCCCGCACTCGATGACGCACACGCCGGTGATCTGCTCCTTCAGGTCAGCGACGGGGCCGCGTGCGACCATGACATCGCCGCCCGGCCAGCACCGCACCGTCGCAGCGGTGGACGTCGGCTGCATCTCCTCGCTGGCCACCAGGAGGCCACGCGCTTTCATGGCTTCCTCGAACGCTGCGAAACCGGCGGCACGTGACTTTTGTTCTTCCGGGCTGGTCACGACATTCTCGTCAGTGCAGATCAGCATTGCGTAGCGCACGGCGCCTCCTTGCGGGCTGCTCAGTCGGTTCTGCCATCAGTACTGACACCGGACGGCAGGCAGACTGGGCGGTCGTCAGCCAGCGGTCCCGCTGGCGGCGATGAGGAACTGCCCCGAGGCTGCCAGGCCAGGACCGGGCGCTCCGCCTCCGGCGTCGTCGAGGAGGATTAGCTCGCTCCTCGGCCAGGCGCGCTGCCAGGCGACATCGGCAGGCCCGGAGACGTCGTACCGGCCGGCTCACGCGGGAAGACGCGCCCTGTGTCGCGAGTGATCCACTCCCTCTCACGCCGGCTGCCGGAGGTCACTGCAGCCAGCACCATCGCGATCACCCGCCGCCTGCTTCGCGAGCCGGCTTCAGCCGGGTAGCCGCGCCATATGGTCTCCGCCAGGCCAGTTCTGTCCGCAGGGCGTGATCGACGCCGGGGGCTGCTTCCATTAACGGCCATGCTCATCCGGGCACGACGCGGATGCCGTAACGCTCACCGATCCGGTTGCGCTCATCGTCGCTAGAAGCAGCGTTGATCTCGCGGAAGTAGTTCTCGATGCCGCCGGGGATGGCGATCAGCAGCAGCCGGGCGGCAGGGCCTGCGGCCCAGAACCGGTGCGGGCGGCCGCGCGGCAAAAACACGAAGCTGCCTGCGGTGGCGTCGAATTCGTCGCCCCCGCAACGGATAGTCAGCGCGCCGTCCAGCACGTAGAAACACTCATCGTCGCGGTCATGCACATGCAGCGGCGGCCCGGCGCCGATGCTCGTTTCAAAGACGCTCAGGGCGCCGCCTGTCGACTGCCCGGAGGCCTTCATGCCGGGGTCGCCCGCCAGGCCTGCGCCGGCCGCAATCACGTAGCCGGTCAAGAAGTCGGTCATGGCATCCATGATCACCCTCTCGGATATCCGATGTCCGAGTCTTGAACATGAAGGGCCCGGAGCCGAGATCGCGATCAGTTCGTGGGCGGGCCCGGCGGCTCTTGCGCCGGATGAGTTCCTCCTCTTCCACGAGCGTGAGCATGGGCTTGCCCGGTTGTCCAGGTTCATCACGCGGCCTCCCTCGACCAGACTCTCCACCGGTTCCGTGCCCGTCGCGCAGGATTCCGACGGCCGCCAACACGCGGACGGCTACCCTGCCAGGGTGGCGACTAGCAACTCCAGGACGGGCACCGCGGCGAGTGCCAGCACCGCGAAGAGCAGCTCAGTCCAGATCCAGACTGGCGCAGGCCCCGCGCGCGTCGAAGTGGACCGGCCCGGCAAGCCCACGTTCCTGGTCCTTATGACACATGGGGCCGGGGGCGGCGTCGATACCAAGGACCTGCTGGCGGTGCGGGACGTAGCGGTCGCCCGGGGCGCTGTAGTCGCGCGGGTCCTGCAGCCCTACCGGGTCCGGGGCGCCAGGGCGCCCGGTGCGCCGGGTCCGCAGGATGCCGCCTGGCTGGAGATCGTCGGTGCGCTGCGCGAGGAGTTTCCTGGCCTGCCGCTGGTGCAGGGCGGGCGGAGCAATGGCGCCAGGGTAGCGTGCCGGACGGCGGCGCAGGCCGGAGCGCAGGCTGTGATCGCCCTGGCGTTCCCCCTCCATCCGCCCGGTCGGCCGGAGAAGAGCCGGGCTGACGAACTGCGCGCCGCGGCAACGCAGGTGCTCGTGGTCAACGGCGAGAGCGATCCGTTCGGCATTCCGGCCGCGAGCGATGCCAGCCGGGTGGTCGTGCTGCCGGGTGAGACGCACTCGCTCAGCAGGCGTCCCGCCGCGGTTGGCGAGGCGGTCGGGATCTGGCTGGACGAACTTGCCGGGCTTCCTAGCCGTCGCTGACCGGCGCGGGGGCGGTGAGCCGGTAACTAACTGAGACCGCGCGCCGGCTGGCCGACGCACTCTCGGGTCAGGCAGCTGAGCTGCGCGGCGCCGGGGGAATGTCCGTGGGTACGTGAGCGGTCGTAACGAAAGCGGCCAGGTCCGTCGGCCGATGCGGAGCGATAGCTGTACCACCGGGAAGCAGTTCCCCGGTGTCTTCGAAAATGATGATGCCATTACAGAGCAGGCTCCAGCCCTGCTCGGGGTGGCTGACAACGGTTCGGGCCGCCTCGCGGTCCTCTCCACTCGGGTCCGGACACCGGGGCGTGTGCGGGCACATGTTCGTGCCTCCTGGGGGGTTCGATGTTGTGCTCTCGATCACACCACATTACTGTGCCACCACAGTGCTCAGACACGGGATGGCCCGTTCTGACTGTTTTTCGCACCGGAGTTTGTAGGTTTCGGGCAGTCAGCATTACCCGGCACGCCTTAGCCAAAAGATAGGTACAGAGAGTAACCGCCGTCCGGCGGCGCGTAGGTTACAAGAAGGGAACGCCCCGAGTCAGGCGTGATCGTTAGCCGGCACGTGAGCTATTTCCAGGCCCAGGGCGGCGACCGCCGGGCGGGCCGGGAATCCGGTCAGCCGGTGTGTCTCCCGGAGCGTAAGCAGCCGCTCAGCCTCGTCTGTCCAGCGGTGCACGGCCGACGTCGCCTTGGCCTTGCGGCGGTAGATCCGGTCCGCGTACCCGGCAGGGCCGATCTCCGCCCGCTGCGCCGCGTAAGCCGCTCTGGTCGCGTCGGTCAACGCCGCGTCCAGGTCCCGCGCCCGCGCGTACTGCACGCCCGCTGGCGCGCCTTCCGCCTGTGACAGACGGAACTCCTGGTCAGCGGCCTGCGCCCGGCCCAGCAGCTGGTCGAAGTTCGCAGCCAGGGCCGCGTCCGCGAGGTAGTCCGCTTCAGCAGCGGCGCTGATCTTGATACGACCTTTTTTCACGGGCATAGCTTAGCGAAAGCGCTCGAATGCGAGCGCTCAGGCCAGGCTCTCCTGCCAGCTGGCGTGGAGCGAGGAGTACTCGCCGGCAGCCGACAGCAACTCCTCGGGTGAGCCGTCCTCGACGATCCGGCCGCGGTCCAGTACGAGCACGCGGTCGGCGATCGCGACGGTCGAGAGCCGGTGCGCGATGATCACCGCGGTGCGCCCGGCCAGGATCGTGAGCAGCGCCTCCTGGACCAGCCGTTCGCTCGGAATGTCGAGTAGCGACGTTGCCTCGTCGAGCACCAGTACGGCAGGCGCTGCCAGGAAGGCGCGGGCGAACGAGATTAGCTGCCGCTGGCCGGCTGACAGCCGTCCTCCGCTCTTCCCCACCTGCTCGTCGTATCCGGCTGGCAGCACCGAGATGAACGAGTGCGCGCCTATCGCCGTCGCGGCCGCCACGATCTCACTGCGGCTCGCGCCGGGCTTACCGAGCTCGATGTTGTCCGCGATGGACCCGGTGAACAGGAAGTTCTCCTGGGTGATCAGGACCACCGCATGCCGCAGTGAGCGGTCAGTGAGCTGCCGCAGGTCGACGCCATCGAGCAGCACGCTGCCCTCGAGCGGATCGTAGATCCGGGCGAGCAGCCGGGCGATCGTGGTCTTGCCGGCCCCGGTGGCACCGACCAGGGCGACGGTCTGCCCGGCCGGGATGGTCAGGTTCAGGTCTGGCAGCACGGTCGATTTGCGATAGCCGAACGTCACCTTGTCGAAGCGAACCTGGCGGCCCTCCGCGGTTGGCCCGCCCGCGTCGGGCAGCGATACGGGATGGTCGGGCTCAGCCACCATCGGTGCCTCGTCCAGGACACCGGAGATCTTCTCCAGCGCGGCGCCTGCAGACTGGAACGCGCTGTAGAACTGTGACAGGTCGATCAGCGGGTCGAAGAAGCGCTGCAGGTACAGCAGGAACGTGACCAGCACGCCGACCTGCATCTGGTGGTCAATCACGCGGAGGCCGCCGTAAAGCAGGACCGCGCCGATGGCCAGGTTCCCGACCAGCGTGACGCCCGGGAAATAGATGGCCAGCAGCCGCTGCGACCGCAGGTTGGCGACGGCGTTGGCCTGGTTCAGCTCGTCGAAGATGTCTTCGTTACGCGCCTCGCGGCGGAACGCCTGGACCGCCCTGATGCCTCCGAAGGTCTCCACGAACTGCACGATGACCTGCGCGATCCTGGTCCGGGTCTGCCGGTAGGCGATCGCCGACTCGCGCCGGAACCAGATCGACAGCCAAACCAGCGGCGGGAGGCCGGCCATGACCACGAGGGCCAGCCGCCAGTCGAGCAGCAGCATCCCGCCGCCAACCAGCAGCAGCGACAGCACCGCCGACACGAGGGAGGCCAGGCTCTCGTCGAACATGTCAGAGATCGAGTCCATGTCGGAGACTTGCCGCGAGATGACCCGGCCCGAGGTGTAGGACTCGTGGAAAGCGACGGGCAGCGCCTGGAAATGCCAGAACAACCGGCGCCGCAACTCCAGCACGACCCGCCCGCCAAGCTGCCCGATCCGAGCGATGTAGGAGCGCGTCGTCACTGCCTGCACGGCTACCGAGACTGTGAACGCGATGATGACCAGCGCAATCGGGCCCGCGTCGTGTGTCCGGGTCAGCGCGGGTATCTCGTCGATGCCGACGCCGATCAGCCACGGGCCGGCCAGAGCCGCTAGCTGGGCCGCGACAATCAGCAGGAAGATGACGAGAACCAGGCGCTTATACGGCCCGAGCAGGTTGCTGAGCAGCCGCCGGGATCGCCGCCTGAGCAGGGTGCTCAGCTTGCCCGTTATCTCGTCTTCCTGCTGCTCGGACGCTACGCCGCGCCATGCCTCTGCCGGTGCCGCGCTCATCTGCTCACCCCCGCTCTCAGGCCCGGCGCCGAGCGGCCGTCGTCGCCGGCGTCGCGATCATCTGCGCTCATCAGGTGGCGGTACCGGGGCTCGGTGGCCAGCAGTTCGGAGTGCGGGCCGACGGCCGCGATAACGCCATCGGCCAGCAACGCCACCCGGTCCGCGAGCAGCACTGTCGACGGCCGGTGCGCTACGACCAGCGCCGTCGAGGTGGTCAGCACGTCGGCGAGAGCGGCGGTCACCTTGGCCTCGGTGTGCACGTCGAGGGCGGACAGCGGGTCATCGAGCAGCAGCACCTGCGGCTTGGCCAGGATGGCCCGTGCCAGAGCAACCCGCTGCCGCTGGCCGCCAGACAGGGCCATGCCCTGCTCGCCGATCCTGGTGTCGAGGCCCCACGGCAAGTCGGCCACGAAGTCTGCCTGCGCCGCCTCCAGGGCGGCCTGGATCTCTTCCTCGGTGGCGTCCTGGACACCGAACGCAACGTTCTCGCGGACGCTCGCTGAGAACAGAGTCGGGTCCTCGAACGCGCAGCCGACGCGGGTGCGAAGCTCAGTCAGCGGCAGCTGACGAATGTCCGTGCCGTCCAGGGTGATGCGGCCGGCCGTGACATCGGCAAGCCGCGGCACCAGATGCAGGAGCGTGGTCTTGCCGGATCCGGTCGCGCCGACCAGTGCCACCGTCTCGCCTGGCTCCAGCTCCAGGCTCACTCCGCGAAGCACCGGCGCGGGCGCCTCGGGGTAGCTGAAGACGACGTCCTCGAAGGCGAGCAGGCCAGCGCCACGGCGGCTAGCGCCACGTCCGCTCGCCCGCTGGCTCGCCATGCCGGGCAGTTGTGCTGCGGCCGGGCGGGCGGCTGAGGCTTCCGCCTCGACCGGCGTCGTGTCTCGCCGCACGGTCTTGCGTCCCGGCTTCCAGCGGCCGGCGGCCAGGCCCGGTCGGTCGTGACTAGCGCCGCTTCCAGTCGCAGCCGGGTCGGTGATGGCGGGCGCGGTGTCGAAGATCTCGTAGATGCGCTGCGCGGCCGTAGCTGCTTCCTGGCCAGTGGCAATGATGAAGCCCATCGCCTCCACGGGCCAGACCAGCAGCAGCGTGAGAGTGACGAAAGCCACCAGGCCGCCAAGGGTCAGCTCGTGCCGGCTGACGGCGAGCGCGCCGAGCAGCAGCAGCAGCCCGATCA
>DATMMA010000498.1:0-2574 GCA_035570295.1 Streptosporangiaceae bacterium | reverse complement strand
AGCGTCCACCCGGTCCTGGTCACCGACGACTACGACGAGCAGATCGAGCGGCTCACCGGCCTGGGCGCCAGGCCGCTCAACGAGATCAAGCTCCCGCCCGCGGCGCTTCCACCTGGCGTGGCGGCAGTCCGCCAGACCACGTTCGCTGACCCGGAGGGCAACGAGTTCGATCTGGTGATGTGGCAGCAGCAGCCCGAGTAGTCGCTAGATCTGGGCATTAAATGGGGCCCTATCGATGACCTTGGATCGGCGGCTACCTTCGCCGGTGACCCTCGATCCAAGATCATCAATGTGGCACGGCGTATCTATCGCGCTCGCGCCCTATCTGGATCAGTTCGACCGGCGGTCCGCCTCAGGAATCCTTGCTACATGGGAGCGACGCTACAGGGACAGTTCCCGCCGCAGGCAAATCCAGCGGTAGCCGTAGCCGCCGACCGTGACCTTAGCCAGCTCGATGTCGCCGTAGTCGCGATCGGCGAACATCTCGGTCGGCGACTCGGCAATGTCGCCGAGGCTGCTGACATCGACGGTCACGTCCTGGTCGCCGAGGTTATGCAGGAAAAGCATGGTGCCGGTCGTGTCGTCCGCGCGATGCACGAGCAGGCCGGCCGGGGTGGCCACGTCGACGTGGGTACAGGAGCCGGCGTTTATCTCCGGGCACTCGCGCAGCGTGCGCATCATCCGTTCGAACCAGGACAGCAGTGAGCCAGGGTCGTTACGCTGCGCCCTCACGTTGACCTTCTCATAGCCGAACGTGCCGTCATCGACCACCGGCTGGACCAGCCGGTCGGCTGCGGCGGCCGAGAAGCCGCCGTTAGGTAGCGATGACCACTGCATGGGCGTACGAATCGACTCCCGGTCCGGCAGCGACAGGTCGTCGCCCATGCCGATCTCTTCGCCGTAGCGGATGACCGGTGTTCCGCGCAAGGTGAACTGAAGGGAGTAGGCCAGACGGATACGGCGCTGGTCGCCGCCCAGCATTGGCGCGAGCCGACGGCGTATCCCTCGCCCGTACAGGCGCATGTCCTCTTGCGGCCCGAATGCGGCGAACACCTCCTGCCGCTGGTCGGCGGTAAGCCGGGACAGGTCGACCTCATCGTGGTTGCGCAGGAACGTGGCCCATTGCGACCAGTCGGGCAGCGCTGGGGTGTCGCGCAGCGCGTCGATGACCGGCTCCGGGTCCTGGCGGGCGAGCGCCAGCATGATCTGGGCGTTCAGCAGGAAATCGAACAGCATGTGCAGCCGGTTCGCCGAGCCGCCGCTGTCGCCGAAGTACTTGGTGAGCTGGTCGGGGTCGACGTTAGCCTCGGCTAGCAGCAGCGCGTCCTGGCGCTGCCACTGCACGTGCTGGCGGAGGTCGGTGAGGAACCCGAAGTCCTTGTCACCGCTGCTGCCGTCCGGAGTGGTGTACTCGATGAGGAACGGCACTGCGTCCATCCGGAACCCGGCGACCCCCAGCCGCAGCCAGAATGATGCGATCTTCTTGATCTCATCGCGGACCCGGGGATTGCTGATGTTGAGATCCGGCTGAAAGCGGTAGAAACGGTGAAAATACCAGGCGCCCGCAGTCTCGGAGTACGTCCAGGTCTCATCCTGCTCCCCGGGGAAGACCATGCCCTGGTGCCGGTCGGCCGGCTCTTGCGCTGACCAGACGTACCAGTCCCGGTACGGTGAGCCGGGCGACGAACACGCTGACCGGAACCACGGGTGCTCGTCCGAGGTGTGGTTGACAACCAAGTCGATAATGACCCGGATGCCGCGGCTGTCGGCCGCCTGCAAGAACTCCGCGAAGTCACCCAGCGTGCCCAGCCGGGGGTGCACGTTGTAATAGTCGCTGACTTCGTAGCCGCCGTCCCGGCCCGGTGAGGGATGGATGGGATTCAGCCATAGGCAGTCGACGCCGAGCCGGGCCAGGTAGTCCAGTCGGCGGGTGAGCCCGTCGAAATCACCGACACCGTCGCCGTTGGAGTCCTGGAACGTCTCGACGTCCAGGCAGTAGATGATTGCCTTCTCATACCAGCGCTCGGCCATGTGGCTTCGCTCTCCCCGTCGCAGCCGCGGCAAAACGCTTTCCCGGGCTTGTTCGCGTCGGGAGCCGCTTTCCTCTCGGCTTGTACAAGGTGCGGCGCCTACAAGCTCGGCCGCCCCGTGGGGATAAGACCAGACGATCGGCTACAGCGGAGGTGGCTGCCGGAGCGCCCCACCAGGCGGACAACCGCCCTTGTCGATCATGTTCATAGAGCGCGCCCAGGCGGGATTTGACCCCGCGCGCCCTGGTCGTCACAGCACCCTCATTGCTGCGCGTCTGCCGTTCCGTCTCCCGGACCTGGAGCCCTCCCGCCCCTATCTTGGGTTCCATGCCACCTGCGAGCGGGTCTATCGCCAGCCCGGTAGCTGATGCCGCTGCGCGGACGACCATGGCCGGTAGTGCCCGGCTATTCGCTGCATAGTGGACCTAGAGCGGCGCATGGCCAGACAGGCTCGGCTGCCCGGCGCGATACGCCGTGCCGACGCACTCGCGCGGGCCCTGCCTGCCACCAGACTCGCTGACCCACAGCACGGCTAACCACGCGC
>DATMMA010000497.1:0-9848 GCA_035570295.1 Streptosporangiaceae bacterium | reverse complement strand
AATATCGGGTTGCTGCAAGATCAGGACAATCTGCTGGCCATCGTCAAGGCCGGAGAGATCTACAAGCATCAGATCGGCGGCTGACCTAACTCCGCCGGCCGCAGCAGCAGGAGATAATCGACCGTGCCCAGCCCGGCCCTCGACGCTCTCGACTCATCCGGCATCGTTTACCGGGTCATCCGGCATGGCCCGGTGCGCAGCCTTGCCGAGGCCGCGAACGCCCGCGGCGTTGAGGCTGCCGACGTAGTGAAGACCATGGTGGTGCGGCGCGGCGAGGGGGACTACGTCTTCGTCCTTGTGCCCGGCGACCGGGCCATTTCCTGGCCCAAACTGCGCGCCGTGCTTGGCGTTAGCCGCCTGTCCATGCCCGACGCCACGGTTGCCAGGGAGGTCACAGGCTATGAGCGCGGCACGATCACACCGCTCGGATCTGCGACGGCTTGGCCGGTAATCACTGATGAGCGCGTGCTCGGCCGAGAGATCACCCTGGGTGCCGGCGAGCACGGCGTTGCAGTGGCGGTGCGCGCGGAGGACGTGCTGGCGGTGCTCGGCGCTACGGTGGCCGACGTGACCGAACCCGAAGACAGGTAGAGAGACGTGCGCGTCGGGTTCGCGGCAGGCGCAGAGCAGTGGCGAGCTCGCTTGGGGACGCTCAGGCAAGCGATGCGTCAGGAGGTCGTGGCCCGACAGCTCGCAGCGCACCTGGCAGACCTGCCGCAGCGGCGGGTACTCGACATCGGCTGTGGTCAGGGCACGCAGGCTGTCCTGTTGGCGCGTCGCGGGCACTTCGTCACGGGCCTCGATTCCTCGGCGCAGCTCCTTGGCGACTTCCGCGCCGCGCTGGCGGCAGAGCCTGCAGAAGTCGCCGATCGAGTCCATCTGGTCCAGGGCCAATCGGATCGGCGTTCACACTCGTGCGGATCGTCTTAACGCGAGAACAGGCGGGAACGCCCTCGACCGGGGTAGATCAGGAAAGGAAATCGAACTGGCGTCCACCGCCAGCCCGCAACGCTTGCTGGTACGCGGTCCAGCCAGGGCGAGATCCTGCCAGGGAAGCCCGACTGTGCTTTTCACCGTGCCGACGGAGCGCGCCTTCGACCTCGGCCGCCGCTGCCTCACTGAATCTGGTCTCTGAGCGCAGATCGGCGGCCGTCTATGAGGTGGCGGGCTGAGTGGCGACCAGCAGGAGCGCATCGAGGATGCGCCACCAGTCCGGCTCGGCGAGGTCTTTGCCCATCGAGAGCGCGAGTGCCGCCAGGGCCGCCACGAACTGGGATGAGAACTCGTCGGCATCCAGATCGAGCGTCGTGGTCATGGCTGCGACTGTCCGCCGGAACCTGGCAGTACGTCCGAGCCGGACGAGCGATGCCGGCACTACCGGTGGTGCAGGCTTGTCGGCCTGGTGCCGGTTCTCACCCGGCACGAGCGTGATGACCAGGCGCATGCCCAAGGCTTCGGCGAGCCGTGCCAGCGCAGCCGTAGTGGGGTTGCCCCTGCCATTCTCCAGGTTGGCGATGTAAGGGACCGAAAGGCCCGCGTCAGCGGCAACCGATGCCACGGTCCGGCCCGCGGCAGTCCGCCGGGCCCGCAACTGGCGGCCGATCGCTGAGTCCTCCACTTGCATGCTCCTGTCTTGACAGAGCAACCATCGTAAAAGTTATTCTCTCAGAATAGCCCCCGGGAGGACGCCGTGCTCCAGGCCCTGCGCATACCAGACTTCCGGCTTCTGTGGGGCGGAAGCCTTATCAGTTCTTTCGGATCGTGGCTGCTGGTCCTGGCAATCCCGGCCCACATCTTCATGGCCACTGGCTCACTGCGCGACACCGGGCTCACCCTCGCCGCCGAATACCTGCCGCTGCTGGTGCTCGGCCCGGTCGCGGGCGTGTTCGTGGACCGGTGGGACAGGCGACGTCTGATGATCACGACGAACCTGTTCTGCGCCGTCGCCGTGGCAGCGATGCTGCTCGGCACCTCGCCGGGCCGGTACTGGGTCGTCTATGCCGTACTGGTCGCCGAGAGCAGCGGCGCCGTCCTGTACGCGCCAGCCGTACAGGCTCGCACGCCCGCCATCGTCGGCACCGGGCCCCTGCTCAGCAGCGCCAACGCCCTGAACTCCGTCAGCAGCGGCACAGTCCGGCTGATCGGCGGCCCGCTCGGCGCGTTCCTGCTCACCATCTACGGCATCAGATGGCTGATCGGCGCAGACACCCTCAGCTACCTGCTGTCCGCCACAGCGACGTTCATGACATCCCGGAGTGGCGGACAGCACGCCAACTGCAAGGCCACGATCAGCAGCGTGGCACGCGACCTCATCCAGGGGACCCGCGTGCTGCAAACTCAGCCCACCGCGCGGGCACTGCTTCCCATCACGGTCATCTTCCTCGCGGCCAACGCATCGCTCAGCGCGATCCTCATCCCCTTCGGCGTCCAGCGGCTAGGCGGCAGCGAGGACACCGGATTCCTGCTGTCCTGCCTGGGCGCGGGATTCCTGATCGGCGCCCCGGTCATCCGCGCGCTCCTCGACCGGTCCCAGCCACGACACCTGCTAACCGCCACTCTGACCGCAACCGCCGCTGCGTACTTCCTGCTGTTCACCTCAACATCGCTCGCCACCGCGCTGCCCGCCGCGGCAGCCGTCGGCATGACCGGGTCCATGTCACTGGTCATCCCGCAAACCATCATCCAGCGGGTAATCCCCAATACGGCACTCGGCCGGGTCAGCGCCGTATTCCTCACCAGCGAGGCAGCGGCTACCCTCACCGGGGCCGTGACCGGACCCTTCCTTGCCCAGGCGGCACAATTGGCGGCAGCGGCCACGGCCGCCAGCATCCTCACCATCAGCGCCGCGGTACTGGCATACCTGACCGTGCCGCTGACGCCCGGGGTCACCCCTGCATCGGCGCCAGCCGCCAGCACACAGGAAGAACAATGACTCATTGCAAACGCCGGATACCCCGCCGCTGCAAGACCAGCCGACTGCCCCTGCGAACCGGGCTCGTCAGTGAGCGCCGGCTGGGAGCTCTAGGGCGATCACAGCCTGAAAACCAGGAGTGCTAGCAAAACCACGACTACGGCCACGAGCACGGAGCTCATCACCACCAGCGCCGCATTGCTCCCTAGCAGAGCCAGCAGCTCCCGTTCGGCCTTCGGCTCCGGCGACTTGTATGGCTTACCGTCGTCGCGCGCTATTTTCTCGAACGCGTAGAACGGGTCCCAGGACCCGCGCGGTCCGCGCCGCCCGATCTGTAGGGGCGGCTCCCGCTGAGGATCTGATCTCTTGGTCATGCAGCCTCCGGAAGTGGCCCCGAGCCTCCGGCGCGACACTCGGCCCAGCGCCATAACGCTCTGGCCACTCCATTAATGCTACGCCCAGAACACGTGGCGCCGAGGATCTCGATAGGGCGGCCGACCGATGCAAGCGGTGGTCGCAGCTGGCAGCAGCTCGCGCTCGCCGGTCTGGTTATCGCTGACGTAAGGCCCTGGCTGAGATCCCGCGGGACGGCACAACGCTGAGAAAGGAAGCGTCCGCCAGGTCCGCTGATGAGACACCTGACCACTACGACGGCAACGACTGCCGAAGCCCGGGCCGTTAGAGAACCGGGGAACGAAGCGCGCGGGCAGCCTGAGTGCGGTCCAGGGCCGCGGCTGCCATTGTAGGTGCCGCCATCGGCGGAAAGGGCCACACGGCGCTGACGTTGATCTCGCACAGAACGAAGGTGTCGCCGCCCGCTGCGGTTTTCGGCCCGTAGAGGAAGTCGGCGTCCCAGATGACCGGCAGCTCATGCGGGTCAAGGCCGAGGATGTCGATCATTTGCGGCACCCACTGCGTTTCGGCTTGCACCCGCAGCGGCTGGTAGGCAGGGACGTCGGGGCCCTCCATCACCGAGGCGGGCGGCGCGCCCTGGTGCGGGTCGTGGTCGAGCAGACCCTTCGGCCATTGCCGACAGAATCCGACGACCTTGCCGCCGGAGAAATAGCAGCGGAGCATCCCATCAGCCAGCCGGTCTTGGAATGCCTGGTCGACCAGCAAGCCGGACCAGGCGAAGTAGTCCTCGCATCGGTGCATAAACGAGCCGAGTGCGAGAACCTCGGATGCACCGTCCCTCGACCGCGCGTCTTGCACCCGGACCAGGACATCCGGGCCGGTCTGGCCGGGATTGCCGCCGGGCAGCTCGACTTTCCACACCCCGTCGCCCCCATTTCCCCGGCCTTGCTTGAGGACCAGGCGGCCCAGGCGCCCGAGGCGGCCCGGAAAGTTGCGAGCGAACATGGCCGCGGACCGGTACACGCTGGTGTCGCTGCCCCAACCCAGCTCGCGGGTGCGGTAGAGGATTTCCTTGGTACCCATCTCGAGGATCACGTCGGGATGAGCCGACACCCAGACACCTTCGGCGGAAACCTCGCGCAGCAGCGGATCGAGCAGCGCGCGGTTGGCTCCGTCCTGGATGGGATTGACCCACACCAGGACGCCATCCAGCCTCAGCAGCTGCTCGCGAACCTCATCGACGGCATCATCGCTGTAGGGGACCGGCTCGATGACCACCGGCAACCCGGCGAATGCCTCATACAGCGGGCCAAGGCCCCGGTCTGCGCGCGGCAACTGCGCCACGGCTCGCCGGTCACCTCGCCACAGCACCCCGATACGCGGCATGCCGTGCCCCCGGTTCGTGATCACTTAACTCCTTGGCCTGAGTGCCAGCGCGGAGCAGGCAGGTACTCCAGCTGGTGGTCGGCAGTGTACCGGCGCCGGATCAGGCCTAGGGCGATCACGACGCGTGGTGGCCGCGGCGCGTCCGGGCGGTAAGGCCCGGGCCGCAAGGAAACCCGACGCGTCACGCGTCGGCCAGCCCCGGAGAGCCCGGACGTAACGGTGCCAGATCTGGCGGATGTCGACTCGGCTCGGTCAACCTTTTGTCGTGCCACGACGTGAAAGCGATGTGCATAGTGCAGCGGACCGGGCCTCCTTCGAGCAGTTCGTCGAGGGATCGTCGTCCCGAATGCTCACCTTGGCCATGCTGCTCACCGGCCACAACCGAGCCGACGCTGAGGACTTGCTACAGACGGTGCTGGAGCGTGCCTTTCGCCGCTGGCATCGCATTTGCCGGACTGGCGATCCAGGTCCATACGTCCGACAGATGCTGGTGAACGCCTCGATCGACCGGTGGCGCGTGCTTCGACACAGGCCGGAACAGCCACTCGGTTCTGACGACGGCCTGCCGATCGCAGGCGGGCTGTTCGGGCCCGATCAGTCGGCCGCCATCGCCGATCAGGACCTGCTCTGGCGCGCGCTGGCCCAGCTACCTCCCGGCCAGCGGGCGGTAATTGTGCTTCGCTACTACGAAGACCTGACTGAAGCGCAGACCGCGGCCCTGCTCGACTGCACCGTCGGCTCAGTCAAAACTCAGGCATCCCGCGCGCTTGCCAAACTGCGGGGCATCGTCGGGATCACCGATTGCGGAAGTCAGCCACCGGACGAACCCAAGCTCACAGACCAGATGTCACCACGAGGTGCTAGCCATGGATGATCTCGAGCGCTGGCTACGGACAACTATGCAGGCCACGACCCAGAGCCCGCCGCGGAGCCTGCTCACCGGAGTGTGGCGGCGGCGGCGTACACACCTGCGGCGGACTGGCGCCGGCGGCGCGGCCGCGCTGGCCGCTATCGCCATCGCGGTGCCTTCCGTGCTGGCTTCGACGACCACCGGCCCGAGCACCGGATCGGCAGCAGGCCCGGCCGCACCGGGCGCGGCGCCAGGTTCAGAACTACTGAAGTGCGGAATGTACAACGATCGCGGCATCTCCGGCGGCGAACTCGGTGCGCACTGGAAGGCAGCCAGCATCCAGGCGGGCCCGGCCTGGTTCGTGTACGCCCGCAACGGCTTGTGGCGGTCGAGTCACAGGCTGCCCGACGGCAGGTTGCGTGATGTCGGCGGTGTAGTCCTCGCGCTCAGGAACGGCAGCACCGCTGAGATCACCACCGCCCAGCCGGGCCGGTTCAGGTTCATGACCAGTAAAAACGCGTCCGGTATCTACACGCTGCGCGACGGCGTCGCCGGGATAACACTTATCGGCTGCCAGAGCTACCAGGTGCCGCACGGCATCCCCGAGGCAGATGCGGCCGGACTGACGCTCTTCTACCTGCCGCTCGGTTACGTCACTGACCTGACCGGTTGCCTGCCGATGCAGATCCGGACACCGCCGTCCTGGCAAGTCCGCTGGACCGCGGACATTCCGTTGCATGGCCCGTGCCGGGGCTAGACAGTACCTGCCGGGGGCTGCACCGACCGCCGCAGATCGGCAGGACCGTCCCGGTCCATGCCTGCGGCGTCGCGCCCCGGCGCACTGATCGAGGTATCGCACGAAGCGTTTGTCCGGACAGGCCTTGCGCTTCCTCGATCCGAGCATAAGACGACGAGGCGGACACCGCCTGATGTCCGCCTCGTCGTCTCTCCGCTACCTACCGGACGATCGTGTCGCAGTAGGTGTTCCCTGCGAAGACGCCGTCCTCCGGGCACGTCGGCTTCTTCCGGAACTGGTTTTCCTGGCCGAGCCTGTCGGCCGTGTTGGGGTAGTTGACGCCGTAGTTGATGGCGCCTCCGTCCCACGAGTACCACGGGTAGATGCAGTACGGGCCGCCGTACTTCGTGCAGTCGGTAGGACCGACGAACGAGTTGCCTAGCACCTCGGCCTTGCCTCCGGTATCGGAGACCACAGCCCAGTTCTGCGGGTGCGAGCCGTCTCCGAAGGTGACGTTGAGGATCCGGATCGGCTGCTGGCCGGCCCAGTTGTCGTTGTTGAACGAGCCGCAGAAGGTCTGGCCCGGGACGCAGAACGCGCCTGGATGGTCGCCGTAGAGGTCCGAGTGGCCGATCTCGTACACGAAAGCCATCGGCGTGTCCCAGACGCTGCCCCAGTCGAGCGCGTTGCCGATCTGCTGCGTGTTGAACTCGGGCGTCAGCGGGCCGTCACCCGGACTGTTGAGCACGAGCACGCTCGACGTCTGGCCGCTGGTCTCGTCCGTGATCTGCTCCTGGTACGCAGCCTCCGGCGACGGTGCCCAGATATGGACATCGACGATGTCGAGGGCGTGCATGACAAAGGGGCCCGTTGCCGCGGCGTTCATGAGCATGCCATTGAACGCGGCCGGCTCGATGATGTTGCCGTTCTGCTGCTCGATCGTCCAGACCGGTGAGCATGCCGTGTACACGTCGGCCTCGTGCTGGACCCGGAAGCCTCCGCTCGGTGAGCACCGCGTGGTGAACGAGTCCGGGTAGAACTGCAGCTCCAGGAAGCCCTCGCCGCCGATCTTGTTCGGGTTCGTGTCTTTGACCGTGCCGCCGAACCAGAACGTCGGCCCGACGCTCGACACCGGGAAGGTGCCGTCTGCCGGCAGGGCAGCGCGCCACGTGATGTTCTGCGCCGAGCCAGGCGCAGACGAGACGGGATCGAGCTCCGGCTCGTCGTGACCCGTGCAGCCCGGCGTGTAGTAGTCGTACCAGTCCTCGCTCAGGCCGCCGACGACGTGCGCTAAGCAGTCGGCGGCGCTGTTCGCACCCGCGCTTCCCGAAGTGACAGTTCCCGAGTTGGTGCTTGCGCTCGCGGCGCTGGCGGACGCGCTCAGCCCGAGCACCACCGCGGAGGCTGCCGTGACTAACGCGAACCTCGCTCCAGTCATCTGCTCTCCTGCCGTTGGCATTGTCTGCTTGTGCTCAGTCTTACTCGCGACGAGCTCACAGACCAGACCTACAGAGAAGCGCCGACATACCAGAGAATTGCGGGGTATAGCAGGAGGTGAGCGAAGTCCAGCTCGGCTGACCACAGGTAGAAAGGCGTCACCGACCAGACGAAAGTTGCATGGCCGCGCGTGACGTTGCGCCCATAGTAGGGGTTGGACCCTGCCAATGGCGCTGCCGGGCGAAATGCCAGTTGGCGTGCAATGGGGACATGCAGAAGACCCCAGAAATCAGGCCCTCCGCCTCCGCGCCGGGCTACGGCACAGACCAGGTCAGCTCGATGACAGTTGCCTCTCAACTGTCTGGGCCGCTCACAGCCCTCGTCAGCAGCGCATTCGTCAGCGGAATGACGTATGGCTTGCTTCAGTTCCTGCAGCGCACGCCCAGCAGAGGACAGCACGTCGCCGGGACCGCCGCGTGGGGCCAGCAACTGGCGCTGGCGCTTGCCGCCATCGTGATCTTGAGCGTCGCCCGCGCGCGGCATCGGCGGAAGTTCGGCCCGCGGTCAGGTCGACTGTGGCTGCTAGCGCCGCTCGGAAGGCATGCCGCGCTGCGAGTCGCGCGTGCACTCGGTTTCGGTGGCGAACGCGCACGGGCTGGCCGGGTGCTACTCGCGCTTCCTGCCGCCGCGCTGTATGTGTTCTGCTTCTGGCGCGCAGGCGTCCAGGTGACAGCCGGTCTCGACCCGAACTTCACGGCCAACGCCTGGGGCGGGCCAAGCTACGCAGGCGCGATGGCCTGCCACTATCTGGACCTGTTCCTGCTTGCCGCCGGCGCCGCCTGGCTCATGGACCACATCCTGCCGGCCTAGCCGAGTGTTTCGTCAAGTGATCTGGCCCTGGTAGTCGTCGCCAATGTTGGCCCTTGGCTCATGGCACCATTGGCAGCGTGCGGCTGACGAAATTTGTCCACTCGTGCGTGCGGTTGGACCGGGACGGACGTGCGTTGGTGATCGATCCTGGTATCTGGTCGGAGCCGCAGGCACTGGTTGACGTCGATGCTGTGCTGGTAACGCATGAGCATTTCGACCATATCGATGAGTTGCGTCTGGCGGGCTTGGGCGTCCCGGTGTATGCGCCGGAGGGCGCAGCCATTAGACGGGTGCCGTTTGTGCCAGTGCGGCCGGGCGACTGCTTCAGAGTGGCAGGATTCGAGGTCAAGGCGCACGGTGGTCGGCATGCTGCCGTCGTGCCCGGCCAGGCGACCTGCCCCAATGTTGGGTTTCAGGTGGGCGGGCTGTATCACCCGGGTGACTCGCTTGACGTGCCCGACGAGAATATCGAGACACTGCTCGTGCCCATGCAGGCGTCCTGGCTGAAGACCGCCGAGGCGATCGCGTTCCTTCAAGCAGTAGCGCCTCGGCGGGCGTTTGGTATCCACGATGGGCAGATCAATGAGCGGGCGATCGGCAGCATCAGTGGCTGGCTCGGTCAGCGCAGCGATTACGAATGGATGGCCCCAGGTGCCGAAGTCAAATTGAGTTAGCGGCCGCCATCGGTCAGCGCAGGACGGCATAGGCCAGGATTTCCGCTGTCTAGCTGTCGATTCCGCGCAGGAGGCGTACGCGATGGCCGCCGACCGATGGGCACGCGACGGCTTCCCAGATAACCCCGCGCGCCTGGTCGATCAGGACGGCTCGGAACCGAGCAACGGATCGCATCCGCCGCGACCGGACCCTCACGACCAAGTTCGGCTTGCTGGTCGCGGGCAATCGTGCTGAGGTGCCGATGAAGACCACCACGTTTCCGGACGAGCGCCTGGAGCTCATCTTCACCTGCTGTCACCCGGCTCTCGCGGTCGAGGCGCAGGTTGCGCTGACCCTGCGCACCCTCGGCGGACTCAGCACCGACGAGATCGCACGTGCGTTCCTGGTACCGGAACGCACGATGGCGCAGCGGCTCGTGCGGGCCAAGCGAAAGATCAAATCTGCGGGGATCCCGTTTCGTGTGCCACCGGCTCACCTGCTCCGTGAGCGCCTCGACGCCGTTCTCGCCGTCGTTTACCTGATCTTCAATGAGGGCTACGGCGGTCGCGACGAGCTGGCGGCGGAGGCAATCTGGTTGGGGCGCGCGCTGGCCGAACTGCTTCCGGACGAGCCCGAGGTTCACGGGCTGC
>DATMMA010000496.1:0-4485 GCA_035570295.1 Streptosporangiaceae bacterium | reverse complement strand
ATCGACGTCGGGACGCTGCCGGTGTGCCCGCCGCCCTCGCCGCCTTGCGCGACGACGGCGTCGGCGCCCCAGGCCGTTACCTTCTCGGCGTGCCGCCTGGCTCCGATCGACGGCACGACGATCAGCCCGTCGTCTTTGAGCGAGCGGATCACTCGCTCGTCCGGCGCCAGGGCGAACGAGGCCACCCGCACTCCGTGCTTGACCAGCAGCCTCGCCCGCTCGGCCAGGTCCGGGGCGTCGCCGCGCATGTTGACGCCGAACGGCGCGCTGGTCAGCTCCCTGGTACGGCCGATCGCGGCGTCGGTCTCGGCCACTGTCAGCGTGCCGCTCGCCAGGATGCCGAGCCCCCCGGCGTCCGCCGTGGCAGCGGTCAGTTCCGGCGTCGACACCCAGCCCATGCCGGTCTGCACGATCGGGTAGCGCACGCCAAACAGATCGCAGATCGCCGTCCGCAGCGCCGGATGCGGTGCCTGCGCGCGCGGCACCTGCTGCTCGTTCATCGTCCTCACCCGCGCAGGTCTCGCTCGCATAGCCCTGAGGGATCGATGACGTCGCGGATCAGCGCGAGCTCGGCCGCTGCCGGCTGGCGAGTGTCCGGCACGTCGCCGTCGATCGCCAGCTCGAACCCGGTGCCGGCAATGACGTCGTCAACGGTGACGCCAGGATGCACCGACACCAGTCGCATGCCGTGATCCGGGCCGCCGAAGTCCAGCACGGCCAGGTTCGTCACCACCCGCCGCAGGTCCAGGAACGCGCACGCCACGGTACCCGCCGCGGCAGCGGAGTCGTAACCAACTCCGGACACCATATCGACTCGCGGCACGAACACCCGCCGAAGGTGCCGTCGCACCCAGTAACTGGTCGGATGGTTCACGGTGTTGCCGGGCGCGCCGCGAACGCCCAGAAGCTGCCTGGCCGGGCGCGCGTAGTCGCCTATCGCGGAGATGTTGGCATTCCCGTGCCTGTCGATCTGGGCCGGGCTCATCATGACGTGCCGCGATCCGTGCCAGGCCAGGTCGAATACCGCCCGGAACGGTATCCAGCCCTCTACCGGCCCAGGCGCTGGCTCGCCAAGCGCCCACGTGCCCGCCACGAAGCGGGCCTCTCCATCGGACAGCAGCAGATCGGGCTCGAACGTCGCCCTGGCCAGCCGAGCACCGGCCGTCGGGACCAGTCCCATCGGGCTAGCGGCAATCTCACCGTCGCCGCGCCAGGCTTCCGCGCACGCGACAATGCACACCTCGGCCCTGCTCGCCGCCGCTCCGATCAGCTCGCTGCCAGCTTCCCGAAGGCCGGTCTCTTGCACACCGGTCACGACGTCGCCTCCGCGCGCAGCGCTCCCACCGCAGCCTGATAGCCGGCCTCGCCGCCGCCGAGGTAGGTCGCGGCGAACCGGGCCCACCGCTCCGGGTCCCTGGCGGCAGCCGCGTAGAGTTCCTGGAACCTCTCGTCCCGCTCGTAGTCGGGTGCGCACGAGGTGAAATGCGCCCCGCCCGGCGCCTCGACGACCCCCGCCACCATCCACCTGTGCACCCGCAGCCGCGTCAGCCCGCCAGCCTCCAGCTCGGCCGTCGGCACGACCCGCTCGCACGACACGTAAGCCTGATCGGCCGCAGTGCAGAACAAGTCGTCGAAGTACAGGTCATCGCCGAGGAACTGAGCGTTGCCAGCCGCATCAGCCCGGTTCAAATGCACCAGCGCCACGTCGAGCCGCAGCGCAGGCACCGCGACCAGCTCGGTGCCGTCGTAGGGCGAGCGCACCGTGCGCAACTCCGGGTTGACGGCCAGCACGTCCGAGCCAAGGCCTGACCTGGCGGGCAGGAACGGCAGCCGGCAAGCGGCCGCGTACAGCGCCCACTGCAGCATGCCCTCGTCGTACTCGGTCACCTCGATGGCTCCGCGCTGCCTGGCGGCCTGGAAGTGCGGTTCGAGCGGGATCGAGTCGAGTGAGACGAACCCGAACACCAGACGGCGGATCTTGCCTGCCGCGCACAGCAGCCCGACGTCCGGGCCGCCGTACGACACCACGGTCAGGTCGCGCAGGTCGCTGCGCAAGATCGCACGGACCAGCGACATCGGCTTGCGACGCGAACCCCAGCCACCGATCCCAATCGTCATACCGGACCGCAGACGAGCGACCACGTCATCCTCAGACATCCGCTTGTCAGCCACGTGCGTCCCGCTTTCGTGAGATTGCGGCCTCGCGCTCGCCTTGACCTAGCGCTTGCTTGGCTGAGCCTATCATCTCCGGCACTTCCTGCCCGGGCGGGCGAAATGCGAGGGAGAGAAGCAGTCAGTCAAGGACTGCTCCCGGTCCGGGGACCTGCCGGGCCAGCTCGCGCAGGTCTCGCTTCAGCACCTTCCCGCCCGCGTTGCGTGGCAGCTTGCTGACAAACACGACCTCGTGCGGCACCTTGAAGTTGGCCAGTCGCTCTTTGCAGTGAGCTATCACTTCCTGCTCGCTCAGACTCTGACCTGCGCCCGTGACAACGTACGCCAGCCCGACTTCGCCCAGCCGCTCGTCTGGCCTTCCCACAACCGCGCAGTCGGCGACCGGATTCAGGCGCATGATCACGTTCTCGACCTCAGCCGGGTACACGTTGAAGCCGCCGACCGTGAACATGTCCTTGAGGCGATCGGTGATCGTCAGGTATCCGCGCTTATCCAGGTGACCCACGTCGCCCGTGTGCAGCCAGCCGTCAGGTTCGATCGCGGCGCGCGTCGCCGCCGGGTCATCGAGATAGCCCACCATGACATTCGGGCCCCGGAGGAGGATCTCGCCGTCATCCCCCGGCTCCATCTCGCGGCCGTCGACGCCGACGATCCGGATCTCGAAGTCCGCGGCCGCGTACCCGGACGTGCCCGATATCGTCTCGGCATCGTCGCCTGGGCGGCACATGGTCACCACGACAGCCTCCGTGAGACCGTAGGCCGTCAGGATCGTCTCGAACGTCAGCTCTCTCCGCATCCGCTCCACCAGCGCCACAGGGACCATCGCGGCGCCGGTCACGGCCAGCCGCAGCGAGGAGAGGTCATGCTTGTCGCGCTGCGGGTGGGCCAGGAGTTCCTGAAAGATCGTCGGAGGTCCGGGCAGGATGGTCACACGCTCCCGCTCGATCTGATCGATCACGCGGTCAATGTCAAACGTCAGCTGAGGCAGGATGGTGGCCCCGCAGAGCAGCCCTGCGACCCAGCCCGCCTTGTATCCGAACGTGTGAAAGAACGGCGCGATGATCATGTAGACATCGTGCTCGGTGACCTGGGCACGCTCGGCCCACGCCGCGGCAACCGCGACCGTCTGCCGGTGGCTTGACTCTGCGCCTTTCGGCACGCCGGTCGTTCCCGAGGTGAAGATGATGTCGGCAACGTCCCCGCCCCGCACCAGGGCGGCCCGGTCAAGGGCGGACTGCTGGCTGATGTCACCCGCCCGCTCGAGTACCTGCTCCCAGCTGGGCACTCCATGGGCCGTTGCCCGGTCGTTGCCGTCTCCCTGACGCTCATCATCGCTCTCCACCGGCACGTGGACCGCCAGCCTCAGAGACGGGAGTCCCTCGACCGGGCCTGAGGCGGCGGCATCGCGCTGCCGCTGCGGAGGCTCGGCCTGGCCAGCCGCGGCTTCGCGGAGCGCCGCCAGGTAATCCGATCCAAGGAAGCGATCGGGCAAGAACAGCACCCGAGCACGCGTGCGCTGCAGCACGTCCAGCGCCTCATAGCCGGTATAGCGCGTGTTCATCGGGACGAGGCTCGCGCCGGCGCTGTGCGCGCCAAGCGCTGCAATCAGCCAGTGCGCTGTGTTGGGCAGCCAGACTGCCACCCGGTCACCGGGCTGGACGCCGGTCGCCATCAGCGCCCGCGCCATCGTGCGCACCTCGGCTGCGAGCTCCGTGTACGACATCCGCAGCGTTCCGTCGATCACCGCAAGACGGTCGCCGTATCGCTTCGAGGACTCTGCCAGAAGAGCACACACAGTCTGCGGAGAGTTGACCACGGTGCTCGCCTAGCTCTCGGGAATCAAGGGCCTCGGGGAAACAAGCAAGTGCCTGGTAGCCTACGGCAGCGACGCCGCCTGCGGCTGGTCCACCGCAGCCTCACCTGGTGGCGTGCATGCCTCACGATGTCGCAGTAAGCAGGAGGACGGCCAGGCCGCAGATGAGCATGCCGGAGGCTATCGCAGTGAGGAGCTGCCCGTAGCTTCCCGTCAGCACCCGGCCGAGAAACGCCCCGCCTCCAGCCAGGACGAGCTGCCAACTGGCGGAGGCGATGAATACGGCCAGGACGAACGCGGCCTGATCGGCACTCCCCGAGGCGACCGCGGTCTGCCTGCCAAGCACGAGCGCCGTGAAGTAGACCACGGTGAGCGGGTTCATCATCGTCATCCCCCACATCCCCAGGAAGGCACGAGCCGCGCCGGACGGTGCTCTGCCGGGCTGTGTGCCGTCCCGGAGTTTGCGATGACGGCGGATCGCCGTGACTGTGCCATGGACC
>DATMMA010000495.1:0-5577 GCA_035570295.1 Streptosporangiaceae bacterium | reverse complement strand
GGCGATCCGCGGACCGTACTTACGTCCGGCAGCCGCCAGGTCGAGCCGCTCTGGAAACCAGCGCACGACGTGCGCAGCATGCTGCCAGCCGAGCAGTGCCGGCAGGTCAGCGGTCGCCAGCGGCCGGAACGCGATGTCAGCGGTGAGCGCAGTTGCCGCGCGGTGTAACCCGTCCGCGACCGCGGCCGGCTTGCAGCGGGCGATCGCCTCGGCCGCCGCCAGCCACTCAAAGCGGTCGTGCTCCGCGTCTAGCCGTGCGGCGTTGCCCGGCGGCACGCCGAGCAGGAACTGGACCCAGCCTCCGCTGAGGTCTATCGCCCGCAGGTCAGCGGGAGCAGCGGTCAGACCGGTTTCCTCGGCTAGTTCGCGCACCGCGGCAGCTACCACGGGCTCGCCTGGCTGACGGGAGCCGGATGGCGGCGTCCACGCCCAGTCGCCGTCGTAATCCGGCCCCTGATGTGCGCGGTGCAAGATCAGGTACTCGTATCCACCCGCCTGCGCGGCCGGCCGCCGAACGATGACAGCGGCACCATGCGGCTGATCCTGAGCCACCGGCACGCCGTCCCAGGTGTACCGCTGAATCGCTCCCACCAGCCGAGTATCTCAGCGGCGGCAACTGGCGCAAACCAGGCTAATGTTCAGCTATGACTCAGCCTCCGGAAGACAGCAAGCAGCCTGGCAACGTGGGCAGTACCGCCGCCGGCGCGGACGCGGAAGCGCGCAAGGCCGCCGGTAATGAGGCGGCCGAGCCAGCCGACGATTTGGTCACCACCGAGCACTCGATCGAAGTCGACGGTCCGGACGGGACCAGCATCGAGCTGAAGTACTCGGTCACCACCGGCCGCATGGTCCTGCGGCGCGAGGGCCACACCGACGATAAGTTCGACGGCCCGCAGCCGAAGGCGGAGGTGTTCGTTACCGCTTATACCGCCGATTCCGCCGACCCGGCCGGGCGGCCGGTCACCTTCGCGTTCAACGGCGGGCCGGGTTCCTCAAGCGTGTGGCTGCACCTGGGCTTGCTCGGTCCGCGCCGGATTGTGATGGGAGACGTCGGCGACTTGCTGCCGCCGCCGTACGAGCTAGCCGACAATCCGCAGAGCCTGTTGCGGTACAGCGACCTGGTATTCATCGACCCGGTGTCAACCGGGTACTCCCGGGCGGTCAAAGGCGAGAAGTCGAAGGACTTCCACGGCTACGGCGGCGATATCGAGTCCGTCGGCGAGGTCATCAGGCTCTGGACGACCCGCAACGGCCGGTGGATGTCACCCAAGTATTTGTGCGGCGAGTCCTACGGGACGACCAGGGCCGCCGGCCTCGCGCAGCACCTCCAGGAGCGGTACGGGCTGTATCTCAACGGCCTGATGCTGGTCTCCGCCGTGCTCGACTTCGGTACCGCCGAGTTCGGCGGCGGCAACGACGATCCCTATGCGCTGTACCTGCCGACCTATGCCGCGGTCGCTCATTACCACGGCAAGCATGGCGACCGGCCACTCCGAGACGTGCTGGCTGAGGCTGAGGCGTACGCCGAGCGCGACTACCTCTGGGTGCTCGCCCGCGGCTCCCGGCTGACCGCGGACGAGCGCGCGGCGGCTGCTGCCAGGGTGGCGGAGTTGTCGGGCCTGTCCGCCGACTACGTCGACCGGGTCAACTTGCGGCCGGAGCACGTCCGGTTCCTGACCGAGCTGCTGCGGGACCGCCGGCTGGTCGTGGGCCGGATCGACGGGCGGTTCACCGGCTGGGATTCCGACTACGGCCGGGAGACCTGGAGTTCAGACCCCTCCATCAACGCGATTATCGGCCCGTATACCGCAGCGCTCAATCACTATGTGCGCGCTGAGCTCGGCTACTCAAACGATCTGCCGTACGAGGTCCTGACCGACCGGGTGCGGCCGTGGTCGTACGCCGAGTTCGAGAACCAGCACGTGCACGTGCTGGAGTCGCTGGCCGCTGCGATGCGGGCCAACCCGCACATGCGCGTGCACGTGGACTGCGGTTATCACGACCTAGCGACGCCGTACTTCGCTGCCGAGCACTCGTTTGCCCACCTGGCCATTCCGGCTGAGCTAGCCGCGAACATCGATTTCAGTTACTACGAGGCTGGCCACATGATGTACCTGCACCAGCCGAGCCGGCTGGCGCAGTCGCAGCAGCTGGCGGATTTTGTGACCCCGCGCGGCCACCGGGCCGCCCAGGGCGACGGTGGCCAGCCGGCCGGGCGTTAGCGCACGAGCGACAACGATGATCCGCGAGGGGAACGCCCCACCCGCCGGCCGGACACTAGTTCACCGGCCGGAGTGGTAAGCGACCTGCCGGACAGTAGCCCGCCGGGCGGCTGCGTCAGTCCCAGACCCTAGACTCGCCAGCGTGAGCAACCTGCCGGCCGTCGAGATCGACGGTCTGGTCAAGCGTTACCGGAGCGTGACAGCGGTCGCCGGGCTGTCGCTCCGGGCCGACCGCGCGCAGGTCACGGCCATCCTCGGGCCTAACGGCGCCGGCAAGACCACGACGATCGAGATCTGCGAGGGCTACCGCAAGGCGGACGGCGGCATCGTGAGAGTGCTCGGCCTCGATCCGGTCGCGGATGCGCGGGAGCTGCGCAGCAGAGTCGGCGTCATGCTGCAAGCAGGCGGCGTGCCCACTAGCGCGCGTGCCGCTGAATACCTGCGGGTGATGGCTGGTTTTTATGCCAACCCGCTTGATCCCGCGGCGCTCCTGGCGGCGGTCGGCCTCACCGGCTCGGCCCGCACCCCGTACAAGCAGCTTTCCGGCGGGCAACAGCAGCGGCTGGCGCTGGCCGCCGCCGTGGTCGGAAGGCCGGAGCTAGTTTTCCTGGACGAGCCCACAGCCGGCCTTGATCCGCAAGCCAGGCACGCTACCTGGGAGCTGATCGAGAACCTTCGCCGCAGCGGCGCCTCAGTGATCCTCGCCACCCATTACATGGAGGAGGCCGAGCGGCTCGCCGACCAGGTTGTGATCGTCGACCACGGCCAGGTTGTCGCGAACGGGGGACCCGCTGACCTCACCGGATCAGACGGGCAGCTCCGGTTCCGTGCCGAGCCTGGCCTTGATCTCGCGGCGCTGCTCGCCGCGCTGCCGGCCGGCGCGATCGCCAAGGAGTCGCCGTCCGGCCATTATCTGGTCGAGGTAGCCGAGCGCGTCGATCCGCAGCTGATCGCCTCGGTCACGGCGTGGTGCGCCGAGCACGGGGTGCTGGCCAGGGACCTGCAGATCGAGAGCCGCACGCTGGAGGACCTCTTCCTCGAGCTCACCGGACGGGGGCTGCGATCGTGACTGAGCCAGCCCTGACCGGGCCAGCGGTGACTGAGGCCGCGTTGACAGATGCTGCTGTGATAGAGCCTCCCGTCTCCGGGCGCGCTGGGACCGGAGGGGCGGCAGCGGAACTGCTGACCGGCGACTGGCCTGCCCCCGCGCCAGGTGCCGCGCTGCTGCCGCGCATGGTGCGCGGCCAGGCGGCGCTGGAACTTCGGACACTGGCGCGCAACGGCGAGCAGCTATTGCTGACACTGATCATCCCGGTACTGCTGCTGATCGCCTTCGGCCACGAGAACTTGATCAGCGTCGGCTCCGGCAGCCGGATCGACTTCGTGGTGCCGGGCATCCTTGCCCTGGCAGTGCTGTCCACCGCATTCACCAGCCAGGCGATCGGCACCGGCTTCGAGCGGCGGTACGGCGTGCTCAAGCGGCTTGGTGCCACGCCGCTGTCCCGTCCTGGCCTGATCGCCGCCAAGACCCTCACGGTCGTGACTGTGGAGCTCGGTCAGTTCGCAATCGTGCTGCTCATCGGCACGCTGCTGGGCTGGCGCCCGGCCGCGAGCGCGGCGGCAGCGGCATCGGTACCGCTGCTGTTGCTGGCCGGGACCGCTGCGTTCAGCGGGCTGGCACTGCTGCTGGCGGGCACGTTGCGTGCAGAGGCCACGCTGGCCGGGGCGAACCTGTTGTACCTGGTCATGCTCGGCCTTGGCGGTGTGCTGTTTCCGCTGACCAAGTTCCCGGCTGCCGTCCGGCCAGTGCTGCAACTGCTGCCAGCAGGAGCGCTGTCGGGCGGGCTACGTGCCGCGCTCGCGCACTCCGCCGGGCTACCCGTCCGTGACTTGCTGGTGCTGTGCGCGTGGGCAATCGTCGCGATCGCGCTTGCCGTCAGGACGTTCCGCTGGGAGTAGCCGTCCGCGCCCGGTCGCCGCTTCGCGCGGCCCCCGCGTCGATGCTCGTTTTCGCGGGAGTCATCTCGCTTCAGCTGGGCGCCGGGCTCGCCGCGCGCATGTTCAGCCAGGTCGGCCCAGCCGGGATGACCGGACTGCGGCTGTGGTGGGCGGCGCTGATCATGGCTGCTTTCGGCGGCCGGGCAGTCGCCAGGACCATGCGGACAGTTGCCGCCGAACGCGCCTGGCGCGACCTCGCCATTGCCGTCGCGTTCGGCCTGGTGCTCGGCGTGATGAACTTCTCGATCTACCAGTCCTTCGCGCGGATACCGCTCGGCGTCGCCGTCACGATCGAGTTCCTGGGCCCGCTCGCCGTTGCTGTCGTGTCCTCCCGGCGGCGCCTGGACCTGCTGTGGGTGGTGCTTGCCGCCGCCGGAGTGCTGCTGCTGACCCAGGGCGGCGTCCGGCTGGCCAGCGGTTCCGCTGGCACGAGCGGGAGCGGCTCGGCGGGGCCGCTGTTCGGGCTGAGCACCACGGGAGCGGGCCTTGCCTTCGCTCTCATCGCGGCGACGTGCTGGGCGGCCTACATCCTGCTCAGCCGCGCGACCGGGCGGCGCTTCGGCGGCTCCTCGGGGCTGGTCATCGCCTTGATTGTGGCGGCGCTGCTGGTGACAGGACCGGCGGTCGCACAGGCGGGTCCCGCCTTGACGCAACCGGGCCCGATCGCCGAAGGCCTGGCCGTCGGGCTGCTGTCATCGGTTATCCCGTACCGGCTCGAACTCGAGGCACTGCGCCGCGTTCCGGCGGCCGTCTTCGGTATCTGGATGAGCCTGGAACCCGCAGTCGCCGCGCTCGTCGGCCTCGCGCTACTCGGCGAGGCGCTAGCTGCCCGCCAGTGGCTTGCGATTGTGCTGGTCATCATCGCCTCCGCGGGAGCGGCCAGGTCTACGGCGGGGAGTCATCCGCCAGCCGAGCCGTCGGCCGGCGTGCCGCCGCCTGCGGGCTGACGCTTGCGCCTGGCGCACCACAAAACTGCCCTCTGACCAGGCATAATGCCGAGCCGGATACACTCCAGAGGATGGCGGCCTTGCCAGGACGAGCCGGCGATGACCGGATCACCGGGGAACAGGCGGCGCTCCGGCGGGTGGCGACGCTGGTGGCACGCGCTGCGGCGCCGGAGGAGGTATTCGCCGCAGTCACCGAAGAGGCCGGGCGGCTGCTGGATGTCGACTACACGGCGATGTCCCGGTATGACTCAGACCACGCGAGAACCATCGTCGCCTCGTGGGGCAGCACCGGGACTCCCTACCCCATCGGCAGCCGGGTCAGGCTCGGCGGGCGGAACGTGAACACGCTGGTGTGCCAGACCGGCGCGGCGGTGCGGATCGACGACTACGCCGAGGCTTCCGGCCCGCTT
>DATMMA010000494.1:0-9746 GCA_035570295.1 Streptosporangiaceae bacterium | reverse complement strand
GAGAAACTCGCGCACGGCGCGCTTGGACCGGAGCACGTACATCGCCACGTGCTTTCCGTGCTGCGACAGGATCTTCAGCTCTCTTTCGCGCTCAGAACGGCGGACTCGCCAGATGCGCCAAACCAGGCACCATTCATCGCGAAGCCGACGCAAACGGGACTCGTCACAGCCACTTGGCAGCTCGACGTCAACCGGGCGCGTTCGAACCCCACGTACGAGCGCGCGCCATGCGCAGATCCACCACCGAATGTCGAGGAACACGACCGCGTCTGCTCGCTCGAGTCGAAGATCGAGCGTGGCGTGGTAGTTGCCGTCGGCGATCCAGTCGTCGCCGGCGAGCAGTCTCTTCTGTTTCTCGCGCCACTCGGCCTCGGTCGGCTCGGTCCAACCCGGCAGCCAGAAGTGAACGTCGAGAACAATGATGGGGAGGCCGGTCTTCGCCGAAAGCGCTCGCGAGAACGTACTCTTCCCCGCCCCGGCCATGCCGGTCACCACGACGCGGCGTCCGACGGAGATCGCTCGTGGGATGTCGCTCATTCAGACCAAGGGTCCCTGAAGCAGCTATTCGACACCAGCTCATAATGCCGGATGCCGGGACTCCCGGTTGTCCGGCTTTTAGCTGGGAGGTGCGGCATCCGGCATTGGCCGCACACGTGCGCCGCGCGGGACCGAAATAATGCGTGGCGGGGTTGTTTTGCGCAGCCGTAGTCTCTGAGCGTCGCAGTCCGCCACGACACATGCCTCGCGCTCGTCAACCGCCGCGCATCCTGCCTGGGTTTCGCCGCCGGCGCGGCCGGAAAGATCGCCTGACTCATGAGTACCGAGCCGGAGGCCCCAGAATGGTCTTTGCCTGCGGTCCGGCGCAGGCGGGTGGGTGGTCTGCTGCGCACACGGGCCTTCGGCTTGCTGTGGGCGGGCGAGTCGATCAGCGGCTTCGGCTCGGCGATCACGACAGTGGCCCTCCCGCTGGTGGCAGTGTCGACCCTGCACGCCAGCGTCGGCATGGTCGCCCTGCTGACGGCCGCCACCTGGCTGCCCTGGATGCTGATCGGCCTTCCGGCCGGCACCTGGGTCGACCGCTGGCCACGCCGCCGCACCCTGCTGACCGCCGACCTGGTATCCGCGGCAGTCCTGGCCGCGATCCCGATCGCTGCCTGGACCGGCGTCCTCACAGTCGCGATGCTGCTGGCCGCCGCTCTGGCAGCCGGCACCAGCAGCATGTTCTTCAGCCTGGCGTTCAACGCCTACCTGCCGCACCTGCTGACGTCCGAAGATCGCCTGGAAGGCAACGCCAGACTGCAGACCAGCGCGCAGGCTGCTCAGGTCGCCGGCCCAGGCCTGGGCGGGCTGCTGGCGCAGCTGGCCGGGCCAGTCTGCGGACTGCTCGCCGATGCGCTGACGTTCCTGGTGTCTGCAGCCTGCCTGCTCAGTTTGCGGGCGGGGCCAGAGCCGAGATCCGCACAGGCCAGCCGCCCGCGCATGATCCGCCAGATCGCCGAGGGCCTCGAACCCTGGCGGCACGGCGGGTTTCTGCTGCCCATGCTCGCAGTGGCGGCAACGATGAATTTCGGGATGATGGGCGTGTTCGCGCTGCGCATCGTCTTCCTTGTGCGCACCGACGGTGCCGTGCCGGGAACCGCAGGGGTCCTGATCAGCCTGGGCAGCCTCGGCGGACTGCTGGGCGCCGCTCTGGCACGCCGCGCCGTGACGCGCTTCGGCAGCGCGCGCACCTATCTGATCGTCTCCATTGCGACCGCGCCGTTCATACTGCTCCTGCCTGCCACCGGCCACGGCTGGCGGCTGCTGCTGTTCCCGGCCGGATCCTTCGTAGTACTGGCTGGCTTGGCAATGGCGGGCGTCATAACCTTCACCTTCCGCGCGAACTACATTCCGCCGCACCTCCTCGGCCGGGTCACGGCGGCCACCGGATTCGTCGTCGCCGGTACGGTGCCGCTCGGCGCGGCCACCGCGGGTGCCCTCGCGACTGCCTTCGGGATCCGGGCCGCGCTATGGGCGCTAGCCGCGCTGTTCGCTGTGATGCCTAATTTCCTGCTTGCCACATCACTGCGCACCATGCGGGACTTCCCAGACCGTCCCGACTATCTGAGCGACAGCACGGATGAGCTGACGATGGATACGCGGCCATAGGCAGCGAGTGCCATCCAGTGCAGCGGGCCGTCCCTGCAGGTCAGCCGCGCAATCAAGGACGCCCGCTGCGCCAGAAACCTGCGTCGCGCGACTTCGGCGCGCCGGGCACAAGCCCCGCTGATTTTGACCCTGGCAGGCATACGGAGTCGACTATCAGCGATCGTTGCGGAGTTCGCGGCGGGAGCGTACGTGACCGCTGCTTGGCCGCCGGCCGGGAATTTGTGATCGTCAGCACCCGTGTCAACCTCTGGCCGGCATGGGGCGTGTGAGATTGCAGGACTGGCCGAGCTGAGAGCAGGGATGATGCGGCCTGGCGCTGGGGAGCTCGACGAGCAGTTCACTGCTTTCGTGCGGTCGCGTGGTGAGCATCACCTGCGGATGGCGACGCTGCTGACCGGAAACCGGGAGGCCGCAGAGGATCTGGTGCAGGCCAGCTTGCTGAAGCTGTACCAGGTGTGGTCTCGGATCGACACGTCGGCCGAGCCTGACGCCTACCTGCGGCGCATCATCGTGAACACGCGCCGGTCCTGGTGGCGGGCGCGGAGGTGGCAGGAGACTCCGGTGCCCGAGGTGCCGGAACCGGCGGCAGGCGAGGATGCCGCCGAACGGCACGCGCTCGGGGCTCTGGTCCGGCAGGCGCTGGCCCGGCTGCCCAGGCAGCAGCGTGCCGTGCTGGTGCTGCGCTACTGGGAGGACCTGCCGGAAGCCGAGGTGGCCTCTCTGCTGGGCTGTTCGGCCGGTGCGGTGAAGACGCATGCGCATCGCGGGCTCCGGGCACTGCGCGAGTCGCTCGGTGATCTGGGTCCGATCGCAGTCAACCAGACGTCAGGTCCGGCGCGTGGGTGAGAGCAACGGACTGTGATGGAGGACAACATGGAAGACGTTCACGCCGATGAGGCCAGCGAGGTTCGTCGCCTGCTGGCGACGGTCTTCGAGCCCGTGCCCGCCGATTCCGCGGCAGCCGGCGACGGCCTGCTGCGTGCGGTCTGCCGCCGGCACACGCGCCGCCGCCGGACCCGCGCTCTCGTGTCGGCGGGCGCGGTAGCGGCGGCCGGGGCCGCTGCCGCGGTGTTGCTGTCGGTAACTGTGGCCGGAGTGCCGCCGGCACTCGCGGCGGTGACCAGCGCTCTGTCGCGGGCCTCGGCGGAGAGCTTCCGAATGACCCTGAAAGTCACCCAGCACAACACGGCGCCAGGCGATTCCTTTATGCGGTCGCCGCTTTACATAACTGGCAAACTCGACCTGAAGCGGAACCTGGGCGAGGAGACGCTGTCCAATGGATGGCGGACCCTCATTGTCGGCGGGGAGGCGTACACGAAACTTCCCCCCGCCCAAGAAAAGGCTTACGAAACGGGAGGCAAACCATGGACGGAGGAATCTCTATCGGACCCGTCGAATGCGCCTCCGTACGGATCAGCGGGCGGGCAGCTCGCGTGGGACTTGAACTCAGACCGGCCGTTCAACCCTCAGGCCCTGCTCGCGCTGCTCAATTCCGGAGCCCAGGTCCGCGATGAAGGGCCGGTGTCCGGCCCGGGCTGGACCGGCACCCGGTACCGGTTCACCCTCCCGCATCCGGATGGAACTGGGCGCCTCGTCAACAGCATCACCTGCACCGTGGACGTGGACGGCCAGGGACACGTCCGCAGCATGGCACAAACAACCGCCTTCGTCGCGGGCGGCAAGCTCGGTGCGAGAGCGGGGACGATTTACACGCTCGATTTCACGTTCAGTGACTTCGGCCTGCGCTTCTCAGTCACTCCTCCGCCCGCCAGCCAGATCGACCCCGGCGAAGGCCTGGCCGTCCAGTTCTGAGCCGTGAAAGTACAGGCGATCGCGGCGGATAGCAGCTCCTGGGATCATGCCGTTCATGCAGTCTCGACACGCGGGCGCCATGATCGCGTCCTGGCTCTGCCCAGTCTGCCCTGTGCGCCTGACGCTCACCGCGGACGATCGCCGGTGGGAGTGCGCTTCGGGTCATAGCTTCGATGTGGCCCGCGAAGGCTACGTCAACCTGCTACTGCCGCAGCGCCGGCATAGCCGTCAGCCAGGAGACAGCGCAGAGATGATCGCCGCCAGGAGGCGGTTCCTGGCCACTGGCGCGTACGACCCGATGTCGGCGGCACTCGCTGAAGTGGTCGGCAGGAGACGCCCGGTGACGGTCTTAGATGTGGGCTGCGGGGAGGGCCGCCACACACGGTTCATCAACGCCCCGCTCGTCCAGGGCCTCGATGTCGCCAAGGGCGCGGTGGCCGCAGCGGCACGTAGCAATGAGTCCGGCTGGTACGCCGTGGCAAGCGCATCCGATCTGCCGGTGGCCGACAGCGCCATCGACGTGGCAATGGTGCTGTTCAGCCCCGTGATTCCGGCCGAGCTGGGCAGAGTAGTGCGACCCGGCGGCAGCGTGGTCATTGCCCATCCTGGGCCCTCGCACCTAGATAGCCTGCGATCGCTTGTCTATCCCGACGCCCGGCGACATGACCCGCGCGCACCGATAGCCGACACGGACGCTAGCTTCGCCATGCTCAGCCGCCAGGAGGTCACCTTTCCGGTCGTTATCCCAGGTGCCCAAGAACTCCGAGACCTCTACGCGATGACGCCCTACCGCTGGCATGCACCGCGTGACATCGAGGACCGCCTAACCACAGCGGCCACGAACACATTCACGACCACAGCCGACATCACGATCAGCCTGTATGAGCGACGCTCGTAAGACCGCACGTGAGCTACATTCGCCAGGCCGCCCGTCTGGCCCGGTATTAGCTTGGCCAGCATGACTGAGCGGATCTCGGCCGGGCAGTTCCGCCGCGAGTAGATCATTCGGCCCAGGTCGCCAGATAAGTCCTGGCGCGCGGCTCGCGGACGTCGGCATAATCGCACAGGTGATTGTCCATCCGGCCGCCAGCTTTGCCGTCAAGCCAACTCTTACTAGTGCGAGTGTCTTGCTGCGGCCCTTCGCCTTCGAGCAGGACTCGCCCGCACTCCGGGAGATGCTGCAGGATCCGGAGGTCCTCAGGCTGACTGGAAGCTATCACGACCCCAGCGAATTGCCAGGGTGGGATGCGGCGGACGAGTCCAGGTTCCGGGACTGGTACGGCACCAGGAACGACCAGACGGACCGCCTCGACCTGGCGGTCGTGGACAAAGCCAGCGGTCAGTGCGTGGGGGAGGTCGTCCTCAATGAGTGGAGCGAGCCAAACCGCAGCTGCAACTTCAGGACGATCATCGGCCCGCGCGGGCAGGACCGCGGCCTTGGCACAGATGCGATCAGGCTGTTCCTCTGCTACGGCTTCGAGCAGTTGGGCCTCCACCGGATTTCGCTGGACGTGCTCAACATCAACCCGCGCGCCAAGCGGGTCTACGAGAAGCTCGGCTTCGTCACCGAGGGCGTACTCCGGGAAGAACACCGCTGGGGCGACGAGTGGATCGACGTGACAATCATGTCGATGCTCGCGCATGAATGGGACCGTCACCGCGGCCGACCTTAGCCACGATCGACCCGATGCAATCAGTGGCCGGGAATACCATCCGCCCAGGTACGCGCGTCCTGACAAAGGCTGGACAGACCGGCGACGCCGAGCCCGCCAAGCGGAACTACGGCACCCGGCGCCGACCCGCCGCTGAGATGGTTCACTACGGCTTCTGGTGACGGCCGGGCGTCAAGGAAGGGCGGGCTTGACCTGCGGCCGCGCCAGGTACGATCTAGCCAACATGGCCATCGCGACCGTCCCCGACGACCTCGACATCGTTTTCCGGGCCGCCTCAGTGGACCTTGTCCGGGATAGCCAGCTGCTGCTGGATCAGGTGAGTTTCGCCATCAGGGCCGGGGAGCACTGGGCTCTGCTCGGGCCCAACGGCGCCGGCAAGAGCACGCTGCTGCAGATCATGGCGACCTACGCTTACCCGAGCCGAGGGCACGTCGACGTTCTCGGCCACCGCCTCGGGCGGGTGGACGTGTTCAGCCTGAGGCCATGGATCGGGCTTGTCAGCGCTCACCACCGGGTGGATTCCCATCGCACGGTCCGGGAGGTAGTGCTCACTGGCCTAACCGGCACCATCCAGCTCGTCCCTCGGCGGCAGACCAGCGCGGCTGAGTTGTCACGCGCTGATGCGCTGATCGGGCTGATGGGACTAGCCGGCCGGGCCGACGCACCGTGGCAGGTGCTGTCTCAGGGAGAGCGCGGCCGGGCGCTCATAGCGCGAGCGCTGATGGCCCGGCCGCGCCTGCTCTTGCTGGACGAGCCCGCGGCCGGGCTGGATGTGGCGGGCCGTGAGCAACTGCTAGCCAGCCTGGACGACCTGCGTCTGCGGGAGCCCGGGCTTGCGACCGTGCTGGTGACCCATCATCTGGAAGAGCTGCCCGCTAGCACGACCCACGCGCTGCTGCTCCGCGGCGGCCGAATACTGGCCGCCGGCGCCATCGACGACGTCCTCACCACTGAGCTGGCCAGTTCCTGCTTCGGCCACCCGGTCGCGGTCAGCCGGCTAGCAGGGCGCTGGGCTGCGACTTCCATCCGATGAACAGCCTGTCCCTGACCACTTTGACCAAAGCCGCTAGCTGCAGGTACGCTTCTAAAGGTTTGTAAAGGCACCTCGTTCGGTGAGGCGTCGACATGAACACAGGCCACTGATCCGACGACGTCGAGAGACGCCCAGGGTCAGGACAGGTCTCCCCGGCTTAAGGGGTTACCCGAAGTGGCTGCACCGTGAGGTGCTACGTCGTGTCGTGCCAAAGCTCTGACGAGTCAGGGGTGCGCGTCGGCTAGGTCCGGCGGTTCTCCTCTGGTGTGCCTGCCGCTGGCGCCCGCGCGCGCCATGACCGGAGGAGGCGAGACATGGATTCCAGTAGACCGGGCCGGAAACGGCCCGCGATCCAGCCGTACTCGTACTCTTCCGGCACGCGGTAACCACCCGCTCTGTGACCCTCTTCCTGCACTTGCGCTGAGCGCCGAGCGCTCAACGCAGGGCGGCTGGATGCTGCGTGCCTCCCGGATGCAAGGGAGGAATGGTCATGACCAGCACCGCGATGGACTTCCGCGGCAACAGCGCGGTCCTGGACGCCGAGCACGTCGGTGACATCCGCGGCGCGCTCGGCACCATCAAGCTAGACGACACCGCGCCGCGTCGCGGCACATCCGCCGTCCTCAAGACTCTGCTGGCCATCGTTGGCCCAGGCCTGATCGTCATGGTCGGTGACAACGACGCCGGCGCCTTCGCGACCTACGGCCAGGCCGGCCAGAATTACGGGACCAGGCTGCTGTGGACGCTGCTTCTCCTCGTGCCCGTGCTGTACGTGAACCAGGAGATGGTGCTACGCCTCGGCGCCGTGACCGGTGTCGGGCATGCGCGGCTGATCCTCGAGCGGTTCGGCAAGTTCTGGGGCGCATTCAGCGTTATCGACCTCTTCATCCTGAACGCGCTCACCATCATCACCGAGTTCATCGGTATCACCCTGGGCGCTGGTTACCTTGGCCTGCCGAAGGTTCCGTCGGTGATACTGGCCGCCGCGGTCGTCGTTGCTGCCGCTTTCACCGGCAGCTTCCGCCGGTTCGAGCGCGTCGCGATCGCATTCTGCGCGGGCAGCCTGCTGCTGATCCCGGTCTACTTCCTCTCCCACCCTGCGCTCCCGCAGATGACACGCAGCTTCGTCTTGCCCCAGCTTCCGGGCGGCGCCGGCGGGCTGTCCACGGCGATGCTGCTGATCATCGGAATCGTCGGCACCACGGTCGCGCCGTGGCAGCTGTTCTTCCAGCAGAGCTACGTGATTGACAAGCGGATCACGCCCCGCTTCATGCGCTACGAGAAGGCCGATCTGTGGATCGGCATCTGCATTGTCGTCATCGGCGGCGCCGCGATCATGGGCGCGACCGCCACTGCATTCGCGCACAGCCCGGCCTCCGGCCGGTTTACCGATGCGGCCGGGCTCGCGGCCGGGCTGCAGGCCTCGGCCGGCAAGGCTGCCGGGGTGCTCTTCGCGATCGCCCTCTTGGACGCGTCGATCATCGGCGCATTCGCAGTCTCGCTGTCGACCGCGTACGCGATCAGCGACGTGTTTGGCATGAACCACTCCCTGCACCGCGGCGTCCGGGGCGCCAAGGGCTTCTACGCGGTCTACGCGGCGCTCATCGGCATCGCGGCGACGATCGTGCTCCTTCCGGGCTCCCCGCTCGGCCTGCTCACCGAGGGCGTCCAGGTGCTCGCCGGAGTGCTGCTTCCGTCGGCGTCGGTGTTTCTGCTGCTGCTGTGCAACGACCGCGAGGTGCTGGGCCCGTGGGTCAACGGCCGCAAGGTAAACATGTTCGTCTCCGCTGTGGTCGCCGTCCTGGTATCGCTGTCGGTCATCCTGACCGCCTCAGTGCTCTTCCCCTCGATTAACTCGCGGCAGATCATCGACATCATGATCGCGTGCGGCGCGGCGGCGGTTCTCGCGGCCGGGTACGCCCTGAGCCGTCGGCTGCGGTCAGGCCAGCTGTCCGTGGCTACGGCGGACCGCGCGGGTAAGGAGACCTGGCGGATGCCTCCGCTGAACCTGCTGCAGCGGCCGGAGATGTCCACCGGGCGGAAGATCGCCATGGGCGCGCTGCGGCTCTACCTCGGCGTGGCCATGATCCTGGTGATCATCAAGATCGCCGAGCTTGCTATCGGGCACTAACCCGGCACCGCAATACCCGCCGCAACGAGCCAATGCTCGCGGCGGCGCACCTGCCTCAGACGGAGCCGTCAACGAGCGGGAACGAGCACGCGGGCGCCGATCGCTTGCTGAGGGTTCGCGCGGGCTTGATCGCTACCAGAGCTCCGAGGGCGGATTTCGCTAGTCGCAGGCATGCCGACGGCACAGCCCAGAACGCGGACTGTGCCGTCGGTGCTGACTAGGCCTACGCCTTGAGCGATGCGTAGCTGGTCGGATAGTTCGATGGCACTACGCCGTACGGCGTGGCAGTCCCGTTGAACGGACTCACGGGGACTCCGAGGGCATGGAGCATCTGATCGAAGTTGATCCCGACCGCCGTCGGGAACGGGCCTCCGCCGCTGATGCCGCCCGCCGCCGGCAGCTGGGATTCCGCCGAACTGCTATCCGGCATCGCCCAGCCCGTCTCGATTCCGGCGCCGCCGTTGTACATGTTGGCGATCACGGTGTTCGGCGTCACGTGCTGGCCGACCTGCACGATCGGCTTCACGTCCTCGGCGAGGAAGACGACCAGCCCCTTGGCAGGCCCGTCCGTCAGCTGGTAGGTGATCCAGCCGCCGCCTGGCCAGCCCGGCGAGTCACCGATCGCGTTCGTGATCACGGCGTTTCCGATCGCGTAGACCGGCCCAGATCCGCCGAAGTCGGCACCCATGTCGATGCGTTCTGCTAGCAGCCCAGAGACCTTGCGAAGCGGATTGAGATAGACCGGCGTGGCGGCCTTTCTCGCGGGCGCAGCGTGCCGGGTGGTTGCGGCGGGAGCCTTGGCCGGGGTCTTTGCGGCGGGAGCCTTCGCCGAGGTCTTCGCGGTGGAAGCCTTGGCGGCTGGTTTGGCGGCCTTAGACCTGGCAGATGCCGACTTGGCGAGCCGGGAGCTCTTGGCCGCGTCGGCACGGGGGATCTGATTCATCGCGTG